>CAJFNZ010000001.1 GCA_904395905.1 uncultured Oscillospiraceae bacterium
ATGTGGCAGTGCTGGACGGTGGGGGTGTCGTACCAGCCCTCCACCTTGATGAGGCCCGGCTCCTGGATGGCCTTCTGGTAGTCGCCGCGGCGGACGTCGCTGTGGGCCAGGACGTTGTCGGGCCGCTCGTCGTGGATCCGGGGCGCGCCGGGGCGCATGGCCTCCTGGGGGTCGAGGACGAAGGGCAGCTCCTCGTACTCCACCCGGATGGCCCGGACTGCCTGGGCGGCGGCCACCTCGTTTTCGGCCACCACGGCGCAGACGTCGTCGCCGTAGTAGCGGACGTGGGTGTTCAGCAGCAGCCGGTCGGCCACGTCCTGGTGGGCCGGGTCGGTGGACCACGGGTGGCCGGCGGTGGGGAACTGGTAGGGCGGCACGTCAAAGCACGTCAGCACCTTGACGACGCCGGGGATGGCCTCGGCGGCGGAGGTGTCCACGGACTTGACGAAGCCGTGGGCGATTTCCGCGTGCTTGACGCGCGCCACCAGGGCGGTTTTCTCGCAGAGGTCGTCGGTGTATTTGGCCCGGCCGGTGGCCTTGTCGTAGGCGTCCACCCGGGGGATGCTCTTGCCCACAACCATGGGGAACCCCTCCTGTTCTTCTCAAAATCGGGCGAATTCGGTGTATATATTCACGATAATCATACCACGAAACGGCGGCGGAAGGAAGGGTTCCCGTACATCTTTGTAAAAAATAACGTCGCCGTTGCGCCGACGGGCGGCAGGTGGTATCATGCAGGGGAGACCGGGCCGCCCGTGGGCGCGGGCGGCCGGAAACGGACGATAGGACTGGAAACGGGGAGGTGCGAGCCATGCTGCGCATGGGCTGCGTGATTATGGCCGCCGGTGCGGCGGCCCGGTTTGGCGGCGACAAGCTGGCCGCCCGGGTGGGGGGGCGCTCCCTGCTGGAGCGGGCGCTGGACGCCGTGCCGCCGGGGCTCTTCGCCGCCGTGGCGGTCGTCTCGGCCCGGCCGGAGGCCGCCGTCCTGGCCGCGGCGCGGGGCTTCCGCCTGGTGGCAAACGACCGGCCCCAGGACGGCGTCAGCCGCACCATCCGCCTGGGCCTCGACGCCCTGGGGGAGTGCGACGGGGCGCTGTTCCTGGTGGCCGACCAGCCGTTTTTGACCCGGGAGACCGTCTCCCGCCTGGCGGCCCGCTGGCAGGAGGAGCCCGGGGCCATCGTCGCCGCGGCCCACGGCGGCCGCCGGGGGAACCCCTGCCTCTTCCCGCGGGACTGCTTCCCGGAGCTGCGCCGGCTGGCCGGCGACCGGGGCGGCGGCGCGGTCATCCGGGCCCACCCGGAGCGGCTGCGCCTGGTGGAAGTCCCGGCCCGGGAGCTGGAAGACATCGACACCCCCCAGGCCCTGGCGGACCTGGGGGGCGAAGGGAAATTGGATTAGCCGAAGCCGTGGGCGGCGTTGTAGGCGGCAATCAGGCCGTCCAGGTTGCACAGGGCCAGGAGGCAGAACAGCGCCGCGGCGAACACCACGCTCACCCGGACGACGTCGAACCGCCGCCGCTGCCACACCGCCGTCCCGCCGAAGAGGACGGCCAGCATTGCCATGAAGGCCATGGTCAGCACCCGCTTGGCCGTCAGGCCGTAGGCCTGGATATAGAGGACCATCTTGCTGGCGGCGCTGGCCAGAATCAGCAGCGTGAGCAGGGACAGCGCCACGTTCCACCAGCCCAGGGCCCGGCTGTCGGCCCGGCCCCGGACGGCCAGCAGGTCGGCGGCCAGGAGCAGCAGGCCGTTGACGGCCGCCACCCGGCACAGCTCGAAGAAGCCCTCCCGGGCGAACTGGCTGTACACGGCCGTCCCCGTCAGCCGGCCGGCGAAGGCCGAGAACAGGTGCTGGGCCTGGAGGCCGATGAACACCCCGTAGACGACGCAGACGCCGCCGAGGACGATGTAGATGGTCACGCTGGGGACGACACGGCACCGGCGGCCGGCCTGCGCCAGGGCGTCCGGCGTGAAGTGGTCCGTGTGGCGGCCGTGGGCCGCGCCGTAGCCGTGGCCGAAGAGGTACGAGGCCACCGGGACGGCCAGCAGCAGCGAGAACCAGTCCACCCGCAGCTCCAGCCGCAGCAGCCGGCCCAGCCGGTCGAGCAGCCCGGCGAACTGCGCGTCGGCGGCCGCCAGCTGGGGTCCCACCACCAGCAGCACCAGTACCAGGGCCGCCGCGCCGGCGGCCACGGCCAGGATCCGCCGGCCCAGGCCCTCCCGCCGCAGCTTCCAGCCGCCGAACAGGCAGCGGATGAGGGCGAAGAAGTTGCCGAAGGGGGCGAGCAGGAAGGCCGTGCACAGGTCGGCCGGCAGCAGGTACGAGGTGCGGCCGCGGAGGCTCCGTCCGCCGGCGCAGAGCGCCCAGTACATGGCCGCGGCGTGGAGGGCCAGGCCGTCGAAGCCCAGCAGGCTCGCGTTGGGGAAGAGCAGGTAGCTGAGGCCCAGGCAGGCGGTCACGGCCAGCCAGAACCAGGAGAAGGCCGGCGGCCGGACGCCGGTGGCCAGCAGATAGGCCAGGACGGCCGTCGCGAAGACCAGGGTGAAGACGCCGGTCTCCCACCGGGCCGAGGCGTCCAGCACCAGCCGGACGTAGAGGTAGCCCACCAGGTAGAAGGCCAGGGCGGCAATCCGGTCCACGGCGGTGCGGGGGAAGGGCCGGGGCGGCGCCTCCCCGGGCAGGGCGGCCCAGTCGGGGCCGGCGGGACGGGCGGTTTCGTCGTTCATGGGGATTCCTCCGTTTCTGCGGGGCGGTACTCCAGCAAATCGGCCGGCTGGCAGTCCAGGGCGCGGCACAGGGCCTCCAGCGTGGAAAACCGGATGGCCCGGGCTTTGTTGTTCTTCAGGATGGACAGGTTGGCCGGCGTCAGGCCGATGCGCTCGGCCAGCTGGCCGGCGCTCATCTTGCGCTTGGCCAGCATCACGTCCACATTGACAATAATCGGCATGGCTCGCCTCCCGCTAAATGGTCAGGTCGTGGTCGTCCTGGAGGTCCACGGCCGCGGCGAAGACGTTTTTGACCACCCGCAGGACGAGGCCGCCGAAGAGCGCGGCCACCGTCAACACCGTCCAGCTGACGCTGTACAGGCTGCTGGCCAGGAACACCGCGGCGGCGCCGAAGCAGCACCAGGAGATCCGCCGCAGGCAGCGGACGTTGTCCGCGATAAAGACCTCCCCGCGGCTCAGGTGGTTCAGCAGCCGGTACAGCTGGATGAGGGCCGTGTAGGCCGGCACGGCGAAGGCCACCAGGCTCACCGTGTACCAGTTGACGGTCACGCCGCCCAGCGCCGTGGTCACCGAGAACAGTTGGCTCCAGGGGCTGACGATGCACAGCGCCGCCAGCAGCAGCCCCATGGCCACGGTGCAGGCCTTGCTCAGGCGGATGCTGGCGTCTTTCGTCCAGTTCATGGGAAATTCCTCCTTTCCGGGTGGGTTCAGTATACCAGACGGAATATCGAATTGCAAGAAGTATTTATCGAAAAACAATAAAAAATTCTCGCAAGACAAAAAATATCCCCGGCGTCTGACGACGCCGGGGCCGCTTCCGTCCAAGCGCCGGCGCTGCGGGCGGCCCGCATCCGGCCGGGACGGGGCCGGGCAACCCCGGCCGGCGGGTGTGCGGCGGGACGTTCCTTCTGCGGCGCGCCCTTGCGGCTTTGGATGGAATACAGTATAATGAGAGCACGAAATCCGCTCCGGCCGCCGCCGGGGCCGGGACAGGGAGGTGCGCCGTCATGTACAAGCTGATGCTGGTGGAGGACGAGGCCGTCGTCCGGGAGAGCATACGGCAGAATATCGACTGGGGCCGGTACGGCTTTACCCTCTGCTGCGCTTGCGAGAACGGGCGGGAGGCCCTGGAGCGGCTGGACACCCTGATGCCCGACGTGGTCGTCACCGACATCTGTATGCCCTTTGTGGACGGGCTGGAGTTGACCCGGTACCTCCATGAGCACTACCCGTCGGTGCTGGTGGTGATTCTCACGGGCTTCAGCGAGTTCTCCTACGCCCAGCAGGCCGTGAAGCTCCACGTCCACGACTTCCTCCTCAAACCTGTGGTGCCCAAGGAGTTCTGCGCCATCCTCGAGAAGCTGGCGGCGGACCTCCGGGCCCGGGACAGCCAGCGGAGCAACCTCCGTTCCCTCCAGAGCCGGGCCTACCAGGCCGAGACCATCCTCCGCAGCGCCCTGTTCCGGAACCTCCTCCGGGGCCTGTCCGCCGCCGGGGAGATCCGCCGCCAGGCCCGGGAGGCCGGCCTCTCCCTGGACTGCGCCAGCTATGCCGCGATTTTCTGCCGGCCCCTGTACCGCCTGCACAGCGCCGCTGAGCTCCAGCGGCTCCAGGACGCTGCCCAGGCGACGGCCTCCCGCTTCCCCCACTGCACCGCCGCCGTGGTGGACGAGCTGTATGCGGTCCTGCTGGTGGGCGGCCGGACGGCCGACGAGGTGTCCCGCCGGAGCCGCGACGCCGGCGCGATGCTCTGCGACGCCGTGGGGCGCGCCTGCGGCGCCGAGGCCCAGGCCGGGCTCGGGGGCTGCGCGGCGGGGCTCGGCGGCCTCCACCGGACCTTCCGGGAGGCCTGCCACGCCCTGGGCTACGGCTTCACGGTGCCCTACCGGGTGATTGCCGACCACCAGGCCCGCGCCGCCGAGCGGCCGGCCACCGAGGCCAGCCCCCTTCCCTCGGTCCGCGGCTGGATCCAGTCCCTGGCCGGCGGGGAGGACGCCCTGGAGCGGCTGGACGCGCTCTTTGACACCCTGGTCCGGCGGAATCTCCACCGGGACGCCTGCGTGCCGCTGCTCGAGCGGCTCCGCTTTGCCATGGCGGACCTCATCCCCGAGGAGCGCCGGAGCGCCGCGCCCCAGATTCCGCCGCCGGAGGACTGGTTCCGCATCCGGGATGTCCAGAAGGACTTCCGCCAGCTGGCGGCCTTCCTCCTGCGGGCGCCCGACGAGGAGGACCCGGCCCGCCGCTGCGTGGAGAGCGCCAAGGGCTACATCCTCCAGCGGTACCACGACAGCGCCTTCTCCCTGACGGAGCTGCTGTCCCTGCTCAACGTCAGCAAGAGCTACTTTTCCTCGGCCTTCAAGGCCCAGACGGGCCAGACCTTTCTGGAGTACCTGACGGCCATGCGGATGGAGAAGGCCCGGCAGCTGCTGGCCACCACGAACCTCCCGGCCGCCGAGATTGCCGAGCGCATCGGCTTTACGGACCCCCACTATTTCTCGGTGGTCTTCAAGCGGGCCGTGGGCAAGACGCCCCGGGAGTTCCGGGAGAGCGTCCAATGAGCGGCCGGCCCGCCGTCCGCCGCCACAGCCTCAGCACCACCATGGTCCTCTCCTTTACGGTGCTGGTGATGGTGGTGACGATGCTCATCAGCTCCCGCTCCTACGGCTACACCCGGGAACAGCTGGAGGCCACCGCCTCGGACTACACCACCCAGCTGATTGCCCAGGTGAATTCCCAGATTGATATGTATGTGGAGTACATCGAGGACCTCTCCGACTTCGTGGTGCGCAACCGCGCGGTGACGGCTTACCTCCAGGGCCGCGGGGAGGCGGCCGAGGTGGCCTCGCTGCTGGGCGTCGCCGCCGAGACCCGCTCGGAGATTGCGGCCCTGGCCCTGGTGGCGACGGACGGGCGGATCCTCTTCGACGACCCCGCCTTCCGGCGGAACCCCTACGCCCGGTACGCCGAGGCCGAGTGGTATCAGGGCGCCCTGGCCGCGCCGGGGGAAGTGTGCGTCACCTCCTCCCGGGTGGAAAACCTGGTGGAGGGCCAGTATCCCTGGGTGATTTCCTTCTCCCAGGCGGTGACGGCGGAGGACGGCACCCTCCTGGGCGTGCTGCTGGCGGACCTGCGCTACGACGTCATCGACGACATCTGCGCCGGCGTCCAGCTGGGCAGCCGCGGGTACCTGTTCCTGGTGGACGGCCAGGGGGGCATCCTCTGGCATCCCCAGCAGCAGATGGTCAACGCCGGGCTCAAGTCCGAGCCGGTGGAACAGGTTCTCCGGGCCGGCGGGGAGCCTGTGGCCACCGCAGGCCGCGACGGGGAGCTGCTCTACTTCTCCCAGCGGTCGCCGGCCACCGGCTGGACGGCCGTGGGCGTCACCTATGCCTCGGAGCTGCTCCAGCAGCAGGACCGGATGCTCCGGCAGTATCTGTTCATCGACGTTTTCGCCGTCGCGCTGGCCCTGGCGGTGGCGGTGCTGCTGTCCCGGGCCATCTCCCGGCCGCTGCGCCAGCTGGCCGACACCATGGGCGCGGTGGAGCGGGGGGATTTCTCGGTCCGCAGCCGCGTCCGCTCCCACAGCGAGGTGGGCCGCCTGAGCGACAGCTTCAACCACATGGTGGCCACCATCTCCGACCTGATGGAACAGCAGAAGCAGGCCGAGGCCCAGAAGCGCCAGGCCGAGTGGGACCTGCTCCAGGCCCAGATCAAACCCCACTTCCTCTACAACACCCTGGACTCCATCATCTGGATGAGCCACGCCGGCCACAACGAGGAGGTGGTGGAGATGACCCGCGCCCTGGCCCAGCTGCTGCGGATCTCCATCGACCGGGGCAGCGAGATTGTGCCCCTGCGCCGGGAGCTGGACCATGTGGAGAGCTACCTGACCATCCAGAAGATGCGCTACCGGGAAAAGCTCTGCTACGAGCTGGACATCGAGCCGGACACGCTGCCGTGTCTGCTGCCGAAGCTGGTGCTCCAGCCGCTGGTGGAGAACGCCATTTACCACGGCATCAAGGTCAAGGAGCAGGGGGGCACGGTGCGCATCGCCTCCATGCTGGACGAGGACAAGCTGCTCCTGACCGTGGAGGACGACGGCGTCGGCATGACCGCCGAGCAGCTGGCCGGCATTCTGGACCGGAAGCCCAGCGGGGAGGGGACGTCGAACATCGGCGTCCGCAACGTCAACGAGCGGCTGCGGCTGTACTTCGGAGACGACTGCGGGCTCAAGTTTTTCTCCGAACCGGGCAAGGGCACGCTGGTGATGCTGGTGCTGCCGCGGATTCTGGAGGAGCGGGGAGAGGAGGAGGCCCATGGGGGCGAAGGGTAAGATACTGGCCGCGCTGGCGGCCGTCCTGCTGCTTCTGCCCGGCTGCAGCGGCCGGGACGAGGCGGTGGACGTGGCCATCGTCCTGAAGACCACCGTGGACACCGCCGAGTTCTGGCAGGAGGCCATGGACGGCGCCCAGAGCGCCGCCCAGGAGCTGGGCGTCCGCCTGACCGTCACCGGCGCCGAGGCCGAGACCGAGGTGGACGAGCAGATTGCCATTCTGGAGGACGCCATCGAGACCTTGCCGGACGTCATCATCCTGGTGGCCTCGGACTACGAGCGGCTGGTGCCGGCCACCAACGCGGCGGTGGCCGCGGGGATCCCGGTGGTCACCATGGACTCCGACGTGCACACCGACGCCCGGTCCACCTATGTGGCCAGCGACAACTACGCCATCGGCCAGGCCCTGGGCGAGGCGCTGCTGGAGGTGCTGGACCGGGGCCAGGTGGCCATCCTGACCCACAGCAGCCTCTCCTCGTCCGGCGTGAGCCGGGCCCAGGGGGCTGAGGACGCCCTGGCGGCCTGCCCGGAACTGGAGGTCCTGGGCGTCTACGACTGCGGCAACGACCGCGACACGGCGGCGGACATCACCAGGGAGCTGGTGGAGACGTATCCGGACCTGCGGGGCTTTATCTGCACCAACGAGGTGGGCAATCTGGCCGTGGCCGAGACGCTGACGGACATGGGCCTGGGCGGCACCCTGGCCGTGGTCGGCTGCGACAACGCCCAGCAGCAGATCCAGTACCTGGAGCAGGGCGTCATCCAGGCCATCATCATCCAGCGGCCCTTCAACATGGGCTATCTGGCGGTGGAGCAGGCCGTCCGCGTCCACAACAATCAGATGGTGCCCGACTTCACGGAGATTGCCTGCGTCACCATTACACAGGACAATATGTACAATTCTGAGAATCAGAAATTGTTATTTCCGTTCTAAAACCGCGTCCAAATCTAAAATTGTGTATTTTTTTCACCTGGTCATGGACGATATTCAGTTGGAATCCGGCCGCCTTCTGGTATGCTAGGAGCAGAAAGAACAAGGCCCTTGCGGAAATGGCGGCGGCGGTCCGTCCCGGAGGCGAAACGTTTCGCGCAGGGCCCCATCTCCATCCCGGAAAACAGGAGGCGGATAGGCGAATGTCTGAGATTTTGCTCAAAATGCACGGGATCCAGAAGTATTTCCCCGGCGTCCACGCCCTGGACAACGCCCAGCTGGAGCTGCGCGCCGGCGAAGTGCTGGCCCTCATCGGGGAGAACGGCGCGGGCAAGTCCACGCTGATGAAGATCCTCACCGGCATCTATGCCAAGGATGAGGGGACCATCGAGCTCTACGGCAAGCCCACGGAGATTACCTCCCCCCACCACGCCCAGCAGCTGGGCATCAGCATTGTCCACCAGGAACTGAACCTGATGCAGGACCTGACCGTGGCCGAGAACATCTTCGTCGGCCGCGAGCCCACCCGGGGCCCCTTCCTCAACAAGAGGGAGCAGAACCGGATGACCGACGAGCTGCTCCAGTCGCTGCACCTGAACATTTCGGCCAAGACGGTCGTCAAGCGGCTGACCGTGGCCAAGCAGCAGATGGTGGAAATCGCCAAGGCGCTTTCCTACAACAACACGAAGATCCTCATCATGGATGAGCCCTCCGCCTCCCTGACCACCAGCGAGATTGAGGACCTGTTCACCTTCATCCGCCGGCTCAAGGCCACCGGCGTGGGCATCATCTACATCTCCCACCGGATGGACGAACTCAAGGAGATTACCGACCGCATCACCGTCATGCGCGACGGCCAGTACGTGGACACCGTCAACACCGCCGAGACGACCATCGACCAGGTGGTGCAGATGATGGTCGGC
>CAJFNZ010000002.1 GCA_904395905.1 uncultured Oscillospiraceae bacterium
ACCAAATCGAAGCCCAGCGGCAGCGGGTTCGATTTGGAAAGGAGGAGCAAGGGAGCGGGCGGATGACGTCTTTTTTTGCCACAGGCATAAAAAGACGTCGGAGCAAAGCGGACTTTGCTCCGACGTGGTCCGAGTGGCGGGATTCGAACCCACGGCCTCTTGGACCCGAACCAAGCGCGATACCAAACTTCGCCACACCCGGATTTGCTGTGCCGCGGACGAACCGCCAGCTTTGACAGCTTTTATATTATATGCGCCGGGCCGCGGATTGTCAAGTGGTTTTCTGCCGGAAAACGCCCGCCCGCCGTCGGCGGCGGATGACCCTTGCATTGCCGCCGGAATCTTGGTATCATGGAACCACCGGATCTTACGGAAAAAGGAGCTACATTCAGATGGTTACTGTCAACAACAGCGGCGGCTTCTACCGCGGCGGCCGCTTTCTGGACCGGGAGGCGGGCATCGCCGCCGGCGAGCGGCCCGAAACCGGCCGCAAGGGCACCATGGCCTACGGCATCCTCGAGGCCCACAACACCTCCGGCAACATGGACTTCCTCCGCCTCAAATTCGACGCCATGGCCTCCCACGACATCACCTACGTGGGCATCATCCAGACGGCCCGCGCCTCGGGCATGACCGCCTTCCCCCTCCCCTACGTGCTGACCAACTGCCACAACAGCCTCTGCGCCGTGGGCGGCACCATCAACGAGGACGACCACGTCTTCGGCCTCTCGGCCGCCAAAAAGTACGGCGGCGAGTTCGTCCCGGCCCATCAGGCCGTCATCCACAGCTATATGCGCGAGATGTACGCCGGCGGCGGGAAGATGATTCTCGGCTCCGACTCCCACACCCGCTACGGCGCCTACGGCACCATGGCCGTGGGCGAGGGCGGCCCGGAGCTGGTCAAGCAGCTGCTCGGGCGCACCTACGACATCGCCTACCCGCGGGTCATCGCCGTCTACCTGACCGGCGCGCCCCGGCCCGGCGTCGGTCCCCAGGATGTGGCCCTGGCCCTCATCGGCGCGACCTTCGCCCAGGGCGCCGTCAAAAACGGCGTCATGGAGTTCTTCGGCCCCGGCGTCGCCAACCTGGCCATGGACTACCGCAACGGCATCGACGTGATGACCACCGAAACCAGCTGCCTCTCCTCCATCTGGGAGACCGACCGGACCGTCCAGCTCTCCCTGGAGGCCCACGGCCGCGGCGGCGACTTCCGGACGCTTGCCCCCCGCGACGGGGCCTACTACGACGCCTGGATTACGGTGGACCTCTCCCGGGTCGAGCCGATGATTGCCCTGCCCTTCCATCCCTCCAACACCTACACCATCCGGGAGTTCAACGAGAACCTGGCCGACATCCTCCACAAGGTGGACGAGGACACCGTGCAGAAGCTGGAGCTGAAGACCCGGCCCGAGAGCCTCCTGAAGAAAATTCGCAACGGGCGGTTCTATGCCGACCAGGGCGTCATCGCCGGCTGCTCCGGCGGCACCTTCCAGAACCTCCGCAAGGCCGCCCAGATTCTCGGCGGCGCGCCGGTGGGCTCCGACGCCTACTGGCTCAGCTGCTACCCGGCCAGCCAGCCGGTGATGATGGAGCTGGCCCGGACCGGCGCTCTGACCACGCTGATGGCCTCGGGCGTCTCCATCCGCTCGGCCTTCTGCGGCCCGTGCTTCGGCGCCGGCGACGTGCCGGCCAACGGCGCGTTCTCCATCCGCCACTCCACGCGGAACTTCCCCAACCGGGAGGGCTCCAAGCCCGGCGACGGGCAGCTCTCCTACGTGGCCCTGATGGACGCCCGGTCGATTGCGGCCTCCTCCCTCCGGGGCGGCGCCATCACCCCGGCCACCGAGCTGGACGTGGAACCGGACGAAGCCTTCGTGGACTACCGGTTCGACGATTCGGCCTACCGCCGCGTCTACCGGGGCGTCGGCCGTCCCCAGCCGGAGGCGGAGCTGGTTTTCGGCCCCAACATCGCCGACTGGCCGGCCCAGGTGGCCCTGCCGGAGAACCTCTACCTGACCGTGGCCTCGGCCATCTACGACCCGGTGACCACCACCGATGAGCTGATTCCCTCGGGCGAGACCTCCTCTTACCGCTCCAACCCCCTCAAGCTCTCGGAGTTCGCCCTGAGCCGCAAGGATCCCCAGTACGTCGGCAGGGCCAAGGCCGTGCTGGCCCTGGAGCGCCGCCGGCGGGAGGACCCCGCGGATCCTGAGGTGGCCGCAGCCCTGGACGGTCACGACCCCAGGACCACCGGCCTGGGCAGCCTGGTCATGGCCATCCGCCCCGGCGACGGCTCGGCCCGGGAGCAGGCGGCCTCCTGCCAGCGGGTCCTCGGCGGCTGCGCCAACCTCTGCGAGGACTACGCCACGAAGCGGTACCGCTCCAACGTCATCAACTGGGGGATGCTGCCCTTCACCGTGGACGACATCGCCCAGTACCGGATCCAGCCCGGCGACAAGCTGTATCTGCCCGGCATCCGCGCCGCTCTGGAGCGGGGCGACGCCGCCGTCACAGCCCAGCTGATTCAGAACGGGCAGGCCCGGGAGCTGACGCTGAAACTGGAAAACCTGACGGCCGAGGACCGGGACATCCTCCTGGCCGGCTGCCTCATCAACTACTACGCCAACCACTGAACTGGCAGGGCCCCCGGAGCGGTTCCGGGGGCCCTTTTCGGAGGGATTGCCATGATTCACACCACACTCTGCTACCTGGAGCGGGACGGCTGTTACCTGATGCTCCACCGGACGAAAAAAGAGGGAGACATGAACCGGGACAAGTGGCTGGGCATCGGCGGGAAATTCGAGGAGGGCGAGAGCCCCGAGGACTGCGCCCTCCGGGAGGTCCGGGAGGAGACCGGCCTGACCATGACCGACTACCGCTACCGGGGGATTGTCACCTTCGTCTCGGACCGGTGGCCCACGGAGTATATGCACCTGTTCACCTGCGCCGGCTTCACCGGGTCGATGCATCCCTGCGACGAGGGCGACCTCCGCTGGGTGCCCAAGTCCCAGATTCCGCAGCTGCCCCTGTGGAAAGGGGACCTGCTCTTCTTCCGTCTGCTGGCGGAGGGGCGGCCCTTCTTCTCCCTGAAGCTCTGCTACCGGGGGGAGGACCTGGCCGCCGCAGTCCTGGACGGCCGCCCGCTGGAGGTATAAGACCGCGCGCCGCAGGGCATCCTCTTCCCAGAACATATACATGGGAGGAATGGAGTATGGTCCACGACGACACCTGCAAGCTTCTGGGGGAGTGCGACGCCGGCATCCAGATGGCCGTCAGCTCCATCGACGAGGTGCTGCCCCTGGTGGAGAGCTACCATCTGCGCCAGCAGCTGACCAACTGCAAGCGGGCCCACGAGCAGCTGCGCACCCAGGCCCACGCCCTGCTGGGCCGCTACGAGGGCGAGGGCAAATCCCCCAGCCCCATGGCCAAGAGCATGAGCTGGCTGCGGACGAACGTGAAGCTGGCGCTCCAGCCGGGGGACCAGTCGGTGGCGGACCTCATCATCGACGGCTGCAACACGGGCATCAAGAGCCTGCACCGCTACTGCAACCGCTATCCCGAGGCCACGGCCGACGCCCGTCAGCTGGCCAACCGGCTGATTGAGGAGGAGCAGCGGCTCCAGCGGGACCTCCAGAGCTATCTGTAACGGAGCCCCCAAGCATCCAAACCCCAACCGAAAGACGCCCCGCCGAACGGCGGGGCGTCTTCCGCGCATCGAGAAACGCAAAAAACGCCGCCCGGAGGGCGGCAAATCAACTGCGCGCCCCGAAATCGGGTCCCAGTTGGAGAAGGCGGCGCGGCAGCGCCAAAACCACGACCGCCCGCCGGGCGGTCCTCCGGGGGCGAGCCCAGCAAAGCGGGTCGCACCCGGAAAGGAGGCGCAAGGGAGCGAGCAAAGTTTTCGCGGGATAGCCTTTGCTATCCCGCGGAAACGTCGCCGAGCGGACTTTGCGTCACACCCAAAGCGGCGCGGCAGCGCCAAAACCACGACCGCCCACCGGGCGGCCCACCGGGGGCGAGCCCAGCGAAGCGGGTCGCACCCGGAAAGGAGGCGCAAGGGAGCGAGCAAAGTTTTCGCGGGATAGCCTTCGCTATC
>CAJFNZ010000003.1 GCA_904395905.1 uncultured Oscillospiraceae bacterium
AAGTGTTTTTTCCGAGGCGCATCCCCCAGGGGACCTTCTCTTGCCCCTCCGGGGCAATTCACCTTGTGTCCCCGGAAAAAACGGATTGAAACTTTCTTTCGCCGCCCACGGGCAGCGAAACTCTGCCGAGGGCTTTTCTTGTGCAGGATATACGCTTTCCGCTTGCACGGCATCATAGTTTTTTTATAGCCTGAACGCCGCCTGCCCCATTTCGGGGCAGGCGGCGCGTTTTCATACGTAGGGGGAGGCCAGTTCCAGCGCCCGCTCCCGGAGGAACAGGGGCGTCAGCATGGGCACGCCGAACATCCGCACGAACCGCTCGCACTTGCACAGGAAGATGTAGTAGAGGTTCTTCCCGCAGCCGGCCAGGGTCTCGAAGTTGGCCTGGCCCTTGGCGAGGAGGACGTCGGCCCCGTCCAGGGCCTCCCGCAGCGCCGGGCCGATGTACGGCAGCTCCGTGCCCGGGATCCGCGTGCCGTTGTCCACCACGGCGGCCACCTCCTCCATGGCCACGGCCGCCGCGTCGGCCCGGGTCACGTCGTTGAGGGCCGCCCCGCCCCGGACGGCGTAGGTGACGGCCAGGTCCGGATACCGGCGGCGCAGCTGCTCAATGAGCACCCGGTCGGCCACAATCTCCCCGGCGTTGTCCCCCAGGTAGAGCAGGCGCCGGGCGTGGGCCAGGTCCTCCCGGAGCCGGCGGCTGACCGCCTCGTCCAGGGGCGTCTCCAGGGCCTCGGCCAGGAGCGTGTCCAGCCGCTCCAGCTCCACGGCGCCGGCCAGGGTGCCGTAGTCGATGTAGTTGGCGGCCACGGCCAGGCGCAGCGCCGCGTCCACCGGGTCGGCGGCCGCCTCCACCGCCCGGCGCATCCACGGCAGCCGCCGGAGCATGGCCGCGTTGGAGGCCTCCTTCACCGCCGCGTAGACGTCGCCGGCCTCCGGCCAGTACCGGGCGAAGGCGTCGTCGAACTGCGGGATGAGGTACGGCGCGGCCACGCCCCGGGGCGCGCGGCCCAGGAGGTCCATGACCTCGTAGAGGTAGCGGCACGTCTTCTCCGGCTCCCCCTGGGCCTCGGCCAGGGCGGTCTGGCGGCGCAGGAGGCAGAGGATGCAGTTGGCGTCAAGCTCCATGGCCGCCCTCCCCGTCCAGGATGCCGGCCACCGGCGTCAGGCGGAGGCTGGCGGCCACGGCGGCGATGGCGTCGTCGGGGAGCACCCGCCGGACGCCGCCCAGGGCGCAGGCGGTCTGGTAGATCCGGGCGGCCTTTTCGGCGGCCTGGACCATGCCGAAGGCCCGGTCCATGGTGTCGGCCGAGGCGAAGATGCCGTGGTACTCCCAGAGGACCATGGAGTACGTCTCGAAGGCCTCGCAGGTGGCCCGGGCGATTTCGGCGCTGCCGGGGATGGCGAAGGGCAGGTAGGCGATGCCGCCGGGGAAGAGGCTGACGGCCTCGGGGTGCATCCCCCAGAGGAGGCGGTTGAGCTGCCGGGTGTCGGGCTCGAGCACGTGGCAGAGGGCAATGAGCGTCACGGGGTGGGTGTGGAGGATGACCCGCTCGGCCCCGCCGGAGCGGCGCAGGCGCACCTGGTGGGAGAGCAGGTGCGCGGCCAGCTCGCTGGTGGGGGCGGTGCCCTCGAAGCCCCAGACCGGCCGGTAGGCGCCGCCGTCGGCGCGGAGCTCGGCCAGGCCGCAGTCCCGCCGCGGCGCGTGGGAGACGTTGCGCAGCTGGCAGCCCTTGGCCGTCACCAGCAGGGTCTCGCCGCCCAGGTCCGGCACCGGCTGGGCCAGGGGAATCCACGGCCCCCGGCACTGCCGGTCGGGGAACTGGGCCAGGGCGTCGCCGTCCAGGCGGATGGAGAGGTTGCCGGCGTTGGCCTCGGCCCAGCCCTCCCGGGCCATGTCGTCGGTCAGCCGGAGAAAGTCGTCAAAAAACATGGCAGCTGCCTCCTAACATTCGTGGAACCAGTCATCTGTTTGGGCGCATTACCGGTAGAAAAGCAGGGAGAACCACACCACCAGGTTCCCGGAGAGGAAGTCGATGCCGTACCGCTCGGCGATGTCGGTGACGACAATCCCGTGGCTCTCCACGCAGGGGAACATGTGCTCCGGGTGGCGGCAGGGGGCGTCGGGGTAGGCGCAGTGCTCGCAGATGGCGCAGGCCTCGGTGGAGAGGACGTACGTCTCCGCCGCGCCGCACTGGTGCAGGAGGTCCCGCACCTGGCGGGTCAGGGCCTCATGGGGGCCGCGGGTGGCCAGGGTCTCGGCCATGTCGGCGATGTCCCGCACCTCGGTGACGGAGGTCATCATCAGGGCGTGGGGGTAGGCCAGGCACCGGGCCCGGCACTGCTCCACGCTGCCCACCGCCGGCGGGCAGGCCCAGGTGGTGTTGTACATCGGACATTCCTGCCGGCAGACCTGGCGGATCCGCTCGGAGAAGGTCAGCTCCTGCGGGTCGATGAATTCATATTGGAACAGGGGCAGCTCGGCCAGCTTCTGTTCCAGAAGCGTTCGGTTCACGGTCATTCCTCCCAATAGGCGACGGCCCGGACGGGCGCGCCGTCGGCGCCGGCCACGGCCAGCGGCAGGGCCCAGAGCCGGAAGCGGCCCGGCGGCAGCCGGTCCAGCCGGCGGAGATTTTCCAGAATCAGCACGTCGGCCCCCAGCAGCAGCCGGTGGCAGTCCAGCGCGTCCGGCCGGTCGGGCCCGGGGGTGTCCAGGCCCACGCCGCGGAAGCCGCCGGCGGCGATGGCCGCCGCCAGGCCGGGGTCCAGCGGCGGATAGGCGGTGAAGTAGTCCGGCGCGCCCCAGCGGCGGTCCCAGCCGGTGCGCACCAGCAGGAAGTCGGCGCCGGCCGCCCGGTCCAAGTCCCCGGGGGACGCCAGGACCGCGGCCGTCCCCGCAAACCGCGCCGGAGGGTATTGCTCCAGCGTCCGGCCGCCGGGGAAGACGTGGGCCGGCGCGTCGATGTGGGTGCCGGCGTGGGAGCCCAGGGACAGCCGGGTGACCCGGCAGCCGGGGACGCCGGCGTCGGCCAGGCGCACCGGCGGATCCCCGGGGAAGACCGGGGACCCGTCGGCCAGGGGCCAGGTGAGGTCCAGGAGGTTCACGGCTGGAGCTTGGCGTACGTCCGCTCGACGAAGGCGTCCTCCCGGACGAGGCACCGCTCGTGGGTGCCGCTGCCGATGGGGCCGCGGACGTCGTAGGCCGAGACGCGGAAGGCAATCTTCCGGCCGTCCACGGCCGTGACCACGGCCTCGGCCCGGACGGTCAGGCCCACCGGGGTGGCGGCCTCGTGGCTCACGTCCAGATGGGTGCCCACGGAGGTCTGGCCCGGCTCGAGATGGGCGGCCAGGGCGTTGCAGGCGGCCTGCTCCATCAGGGCCAGCATGGCCGGCGTGCCGAAGACCCGCAGGGAGCCGGAGCCCAGGGCGGCGGCGGTGTTGGCGTCGGTGACGGCGACGGTGGCCTCTCCGCGGAGGCCGATGGAAATGGGCATGGGGAACTCGCACCTTTCTCATGGAATTGCGTCTCTATTTTAGGCAATTCCGGCGGCGGTGTCAATGCGCAGCCGCCGGCGGTTGACTTTTTTGCCCGGCCGTGGTAGGCTTCGGGGGAACTGGCAGAGAGGAGGCGCGCGGATGGAGATTCGACCGTTGGAACCCGGCGACCTGGAGGCGGTGATGCGGCTCTGGCTCGACGGCAACCGGGAGGCCCACCCCTTCGTGCCGGCGGGCTACTGGGAGGACCGGGCCGCAGAGGTGCGGGAGGCCATCGCCCGGGCGGAGGTGCTGGTGTGCGCGGACGGCGGCGCGGTGCGGGACTACCTGCGGGCCTTCCCCGAGGCGGCCCGGCGCTACGGGGCGCTGAAAACCGCCCTGGCCCGGCGGTTCCCCTGGGACATCGAGGCCTACTGCGACGGGAAGGACGCGTTCGTCCGCGAACTGGAGCGGGAGGCCCTGGCCTGGCGGGCGGCTGCCGGGGAAAAGGGATTGCAAAACCCCGGAAATGGTTTATAATGTAGGAAACGCCCCGCCGGGGCAGAAGACGAGGTGGCTCCCATGACAACCACGAAGGAAAAGCTGAACCTGACCATGCTCTGCGACTTCTACGAGCTGACCATGGGCAACGGGTACTTTCTCAACGGGTTCCAGGACCGGATTACGTATTTCGACGTGTTCTTCCGCAACGTGCCCGACAACGGCGGCTTCGCCATCGCCGCCGGGCTGGAGCAGGTGATTGACTATATCGAGGACCTGCACTTCTCCGAGGAGGACATCGAATACCTCCGGAGCCGGCAGCTGTTCAGCGAGGACTTCCTGGACTATCTGCGCCATTTTCGCTTCACCGGCGACATCTACGCCGTGCCCGAGGGGACGCCGGTCTTCCCCAAGGAGCCGCTGCTGACGGTCCGGGCCCCGGCCATCCAGGCCCAGCTGATTGAGACGTACCTGCTGCTGGCCATCAACCACCAGAGCCTCATCGCCACCAAGGCCAACCGGGTGGTCCGCGCTGCCGACGGGCGGACGGTGCTGGAGTTCGGCTCCCGCCGGGCCCAGGGGGCCGACGGGGCCATCCTCGGCGCGCGGGCGGCCTACATCGGCGGCTGCAACGGCACGGCCTGCACCATCTCCGACCAGCTCTACGGCGTCCGCGCCGGCGGCACCATGGCCCACGCCTGGGTCCAGATGTTCGACAGCCAGTACGAGGCCTTCCGGGCCTACTGCGAGGCCTATCCCCACAACGCCACCCTCCTGGTGGACACGTACAACACCCTCAAGAGCGGCATCCCCGACGCCATCCGCGCCTTCAACGACGTCCTCCGGCCCCTGGGCATCCGGGAGTGCGGCATCCGCCTGGACTCGGGGGATATGGCCTACCTGACCCGCAAGGCCCGGAAGATGCTCGACGAGGCCGGGTGGGGGTCCTGCAAGATATCCGTCTCCAACTCCCTGGACGAGTATCTGATTCAGGACCTGCTGCGCCAGGGCGCCCAGATTGATATGTTCGGCGTCGGCGAGCGGCTGATTACGGCCCGCAGCGAGCCGGTCTTCGGCGGCGTCTACAAGCTGGCCGCCGTGGAGGACGACCAGGGCAACGTGATTCCCAAGATTAAAATCAGCGAGAACGTCGGGAAAATCACGAACCCCCACTTCAAGAAGCTCTACCGCCTCTTTGGCAACGACACCGGCAAGGCCATCGCCGACTACCTGTGCGTCTACGACGAGACGGTGGACGACACGAAGAATCTGCGGATCTTCGACCCGGACGCCACCTGGAAGACGAAGGACGTCTACAACTTCACGGCCAAGGAGCTGCAGGTGCCCATCTTCCGGAACGGGCAGCTGGTCTATCGGAAGCCCAGCCTCGACGAGATCCGCAGCTACTGCCTGGCCCAGGTGGACACCCTCTGGGAGGAGGTCAAGCGGTTCGACAACCCGCACACCTACTATGTGGACCTGTCCCAGAAGCTGTGGGACATCAAATACAGCCTGCTGAAGAACAACAGCTGAACGGCGGCCAGCCGATGGGCCTCCGGCCGCGGCCGGAGGCGGAGATACGAGGAGCCTGTAACCATGGCGGTTACAGGCTCCTGTTGCGTTGCCGGACGGCGGATGGGTCACGCGCCCTCGGCGTCGGCGAGATGCAGGACGAACTGGGCGCCGGGCTCGCCCGCGAAGACCACCCAGCCGCCTGTAGGCAGGACGGCGGCGGTGTCTCCCCAGGCCCAGGAGGCGGCCACGTTGACGCCGGCGGCGTCGTAGACGGCGAAGCCGCCCGCCTCCGGCAACTGGACGGTCATGCGCTTGCCGGCGGAAGCCTCGTCAATCCGGTACCAGCGCGCGTCGCCGCCGGCCGAGACTGTGGAGCGGGAGGCGGGGCCTCCGTAGAGGGTTTCTATGGCGGTCTCCTCCATGTAGCGGGCCCCCATCAGGGACAGGAACTCCACCCCGTTCTCCACGGTGACGGTGATGTTCTGCCAGTCGCGGCCGTACAGGCCGGGAATCTGGGCCACGCCTTCGGCCCGGCCGGCGTCCACGATGCGGTCAAAGGCCATGTAGCCGGGCAGGTTGGCCGGGTCGGTGGCCAGCATCGCCGCGGGCAGTCCCAGGGGGTAGAGGGCGTTGGTGTACTTCAGGTTCAGCGGAAGGTAGAGCTTGCCGCTGCGGGCGTCCCAGGCGGCCTGGTCCTCCGGCGGGACGGCGTTTTCCGGCAGCTTCATGTAGATGTAGGCGGAGCTGGGCAGCTCTCCCAGGCCGGGCACCGAGGCGTAGGCCTTCTGCCAGAGGTAGACCCGGCCGTTGTCCTCCTCCACGAACCGGACCATGACCAGCTGGTTCTCGTCCCGGAAGGAGCCGTCGTCGTGGTAGTAGAGCGGGCTGCCGCCGGCGGTCAGGACGCCCTCCGCCGTCACCGTGACCGGCGCCAGGGACGTGGAGTCCGCGTACCAGCCGGCGTACGCCGTCAGCTCCGCCGGCATCTCCGCCCGCTCCGCGGCGGGCAGGGTGTGGGCCGTCTGCTCCACCGTCACGCCGTCCTCCGCCAGGACGGCAATCAGCATCTGGCCCGCCGCCATCTCGTTGTAAGTGCTGACGCCGCCGGAGGACAGCACCGCCGCCGCCACGCCGTACTCCGGGATCACCACCAGGCCGGCGTGGTAGGCGACGGTGTCGCCGCCCTTGGCAGCCGCCTGGATGCCGCTGTAGGCGAAGGGGTACCAGTGGACGCTGTCCCAGCCCAGCCCGTAGGCCACGCTGTCCTCGTCATCCGCCGGCCACATCCCCCGCGCATACTCCTCCGCCAGGGAGGCCGTGCGGCTCTCCGCCGTGAGCACCGCGTCGGTGCACCAGACCTGGCCCCCGAAGGCGGCCAGATCGGAGGCGGAGGCGTAGATGCCGCCGGTGCCGTGGAGCCCCACCGTCTCGTTCGGCAGGGCGCGGGGATCCTCCGCGCTCAGGTACGTCCTGGCCAGCAGGCTCTCATCGAAGTCCTCCCCGGGGAACCAGGTGTTCTCCAGGCCGGCAGGCTCCAGAACGGCCTGCCGCACGTAGTCGTCGAAGTCCATGCCGCTGACGGCCTCCACCGCCAGCTCCGCCAGCGTAAAGCCGTCGTTGCAGTACACGCTGAAGGCGCCCGGGTCCGCCTTCAGCGTCTCGCCGGCCAGCTCGTCCAGCAGCGTGTCCGCCGCCGCCGTGTCCGGGTCGTCCAGCAGGAACCCGTTGGCGGTGGTGGAGCCGGGCAGGCCGGAGGAATGGTTCAGCAGCATCCGCACCGTGATCTCCCGGTACCGCCCGTCCGCCATGGTGAACTCCGGCAGATACTCCGTCAGCGGGGCGTCCAGATCCAGTTTCCCCTCCTCCGCCAGGTTGAGCACGGCGGCGGTGGTGTACATCTTGCTCACGGACCCCACGCCGTACAGCATATCGTCGGTCAGCAGCCGGTTCTCCGAGCGGGAATACGCCCCCGCCCGCCCGGTGAGCACGATCTCGCCGTCCTGCCAGACGGCGTACT
>CAJFNZ010000004.1 GCA_904395905.1 uncultured Oscillospiraceae bacterium
AAGGAAGTCATCAAGCACCAGGGCGAGATTGCCAAGCTGGAGAAGTACCTGGGCGGCGTCAAGGAGATGAAGAAGCTGCCCGGCGCCCTGTTCATCGTGGACCCCCGCAAGGAGCGCAACGCCATTGCCGAGGCCCGGAAGCTGCACATCCCCATCGTGGCCATCGTGGACACCAACTGCGACCCCGATGAGATTGACTACGTGATTCCCGGCAACGACGACGCCATCCGCGCCATCCGCCTGATTGCCTCCACCATGGCCAACGCCGTCATCGAGGGCAAGCAGGGCGAGGACACCGCCGCCGAGGCCGCTCCCGCCGAGGCTGCCGCCCCCGAGGCCGCCGCCGACGCCCAGTAATCGACGAAGAGACCGATGCCCGCCTGGAGGGAAAACGGGCGGGCATCTTTTACAAACGAAACAGGAGGATGAATCATTATGGCTTTTACCGCTATGGATGTGAAGAAACTGCGTGAGATGACCAACGTGGGCATGATGGACTGCAAGAAGGCCCTGGCCGCCTCCGACGGCGACATGGACAAGGCCGTCGAGTGGCTCCGCGAGCGGGGCCTGGCCGCCGCCGCCAAGAAGGCCGGCCGCATCGCCGCCGAGGGCGTGGTCAACGCCGTGGTGGAGAACGGCGTGGGCGCCATTGTGGAAATCAACGCCGAGACCGACTTCGCGTCCAAGTCCGACAAGTTCATGGAGCTGGTGGGCGACATCACCTCGGTGATTCTCCACGACGCCCCGGCCGATGTGGAGGCCCTGAAGGCCTGCAAGTACCCCGGCACCGACCTGACCGTGGAGGCCATCCTGCCGGAGAAGATCCTCGTCATCGGCGAGAACATCCAGATCCGCCGCTTTGCCCGGTACGACACCGGCGTCAGCGTGGCCTACACCCACATGGGCGGCCGCATCGGCGTGCTGGTGAACCTGGAGGTGGAGGGCATCGCCCCCGAGGCCGTCACCGAGCTGGGCAAGGACATCTGCATGCAGGTGGCCTCGATGAACCCCGCCTTCCGCGACAAGTCCGATGTGGACCAGTCCGTCCTGGACAAGGAGAAGGAGATCCAGCTGGCCCTGATGGCCAACGACCCGAAGATGGCCAGCAAGCCCGAGAAGGTCCGCGAGGGCATCGTCATGGGCAAGCTGAACAAGTACTACGAGGAGAACTGCCTCCTGCAGCAGGCCTTCGTCAAGGAGAACAAGGTCTCCGTGGAGAAGCACATCGAGGCCGTGGCCAAGGAGCTGGGCGGCAAGATCCGGCTGGTCAAGTTCGTCCGCTACGAGAAAGGCGAGGGCATCGAGAAGAAGGAAGAGAACTTCGCCGCCGAGGTGGCTGCGGCCGCCGGGCTGAACAAGTAACGAGCGCGCCGGCGCTGCGGTTTGGAACCACGGCGGGCGGGTTTCCGGGAGGTCCGGAGCCCGCCCGCCGTGGTTGCTTCGCCTGCCGCCTGCGGCGCGGCGCTCCGCCGGACTGCGGCCGCCGGCGCCGTGGCAATCCGGCTGTCTCGGCTTGAGACGGGCAGTTTGCTGCGTCCTCTGCTGAAATTTGCGGCGGGCCGGGGTGGAACTTTATGCAAAGCTCCAAAAATGCAGAATTCTCTTGTGTTTCCCGGAGTTACGTGGTAGAATTCAGTATCAAAGATTTTATTGAGCCGCCAGCTGAGCGGGCCTTCGGCCCGTTGCCCAGCCGGTTCTGCCTGAGGTGGAATCGGCCTAAGCGGGCCTTGGAGGAGTTCCAGGGCCCGTTTCGCGTTTTTCGCCTCGGCTGCCGGGACGGAATGTACGCAGCTGCCGTATCATTTTGAAACAAACTGCGTCTGTGAATGTCACGCGGGTATCTCAGTTTGCACTTGGTGTCAAATTGACATCCGATATTTTAGACATAGTCATGAAATGTCGAATTCCCAGAATGTAGGGCTTGCATTGGCTGGAATTTGCCGCTAAAGTAGGGGAAGAATCGGAATGTGAATCCGTTTGGGATTGGCCGGCACCGCCGGCGCAGCAAGAGAAACATAGGAGGTTTTCCCCGTGTCTATGGATGCAAACAAGAACGCCCTGTATACAAAATTTCTCCATGAGGAGCTGCTCCCCGCCATGGGCTGTACCGAGCCCATCGCCATCGCCTTCGGCGCAGCCTACGCCCGGAAGGTGCTGGGCAAGCCGGCGGAGCGCTATGAGGTCGAATGTTCCGGCAACATCATCAAGAACGTCATGGCCGTCACCGTGCCCCAGACCAACGGGCTCAAGGGCATCGAGGCCGCGGTGCTTGCCGGCGCCATCGGCGGCGACGCCGACCGGCAGCTGGAGGTGCTGACCGCCGTCACCGATGCGGACATCGAGGAGATTAAGAAGGCCCTGGCCGCCAAGGTGGTCACGGTCAAGCCGCTGGATTCGGAGCACACCTTACATATTATTGTCCATATGTGGGCCGGCGCGGATTCGGTCTCGGTGGAAATCATCGACACCCACAACAACGTGGGCAACGTCTACAAGAACGGCCAGCAGCTCCACGAGCGGGCGGAGGTGCCCACCGGCGACAACCTGGAGGAGCGCCGCCAGCTGAACGTGGCCGACATTCTGCAGTACGCCGACACCGTGAACCTGGCCGATGTCCAGGATGTGCTCGAGCGCCAGATTGCCTACAACACCGCCATTTCCCAGGAGGGCCTCACGGGCAAGTGGGGCGCCGCGGTGGGGAAGACCCTGCTGGAGAACTGCGGCAACTCCGTGCGGATCCGGGCCAAGGCTGCGGCCGCGGCCGGCAGCGACGCCCGGATGAACGGCTGTGCACTGCCGGTGGTCATCAACAGCGGCAGCGGCAACCAGGGTATGACCGTCTCTCTGCCGGTGGTGGAGTACGCCAAGGAGCTGGGCGTCAGCCATGAGAAGCTCCTGCGCAGCCTGTGCGTGGCCAATCTGGTGGCCGTCCATCAGAAGACCGACATCGGCCGCCTGTCCGCGTTCTGCGGCGCCGTCAGCGCTGCCACGGGCGCTGTGGCCGGCATCGCCTATATGGAGGGCGCCAGCTACGACGTCATCGCCCAGACCATCGTCAACTCCATTGCCAACGTGGGCGGCATGGTCTGCGACGGCGCCAAGTCCAGCTGCGCGGCGAAGATTGCCTCCTCGCTGGAGAGCGCGTTCCTCGGCTACGAGCTGGCCAAGGAGGGCCGCGGCTTCGTCAACGGCGAGGGCATCGTCAAGGCCGACGTGGAGGCCACCATCGCCAGCGTGGGCCGCATGGCCAGCGCCGGTATGCGCGGCACCGACCGGGAGATTCTCGACATCATGGTCGGCTGCTGAGTATCCATCCGTTTCAAATGGAAAGGGCTTCGGCCACTTCCTTTGAATATTTCTCAACTGCCTTGAGAAACGCCAACAGACTCTATGAAAGGAGGAAGGTCCTCTGCGGAGGACCCTCGAAACATGAAGAAAGTTATCACCTTGCTTCTCGCGCTGGCTCTGGTGCTGGGCATGGTGGCCTGCTCCAGCAACACGGACACCACCACGGATACCAGCACGGACACCTCTACCGACACCACCACCGATACCGGTTCGGATACTGCCGACACCGGTGACACCAGCTCCGACGGCAGCTTCGACGGCACCATCAAGGTTGCCGTGGCCGGCCCCATGACCGGTGACAACGCCGAGTACGGCATCGGCTTCGGCAACGCTGCCGACCTGATGGCCGCCGAGTGGAACGCCAATGGCGGCGTGACCGTCGGCGACAAGACCTACGAGGTTGTCATCGAGAAGTTTGACGACAAGTCCGAGTCCGATGAGGCCACCACCATCGCCTACAACATCGTGTCCGACCCCGACATCTACGGCGTCATCGGCCACTTTGCCTCCGGCATCTGCATGGTGTCGGCTCCCATCTACAACGAGGCGCAGTACATCAACATCAGCCCCACCTCCTCCCATGCTGACTACTCCAGCATCGGCGACTACATCTTCCGGAACAACACCGTTATCAACGTGGAGACCCGGACCGGTGCGGAGATTGCCATCAACGACCTGGGCGGCACCAACATCGGCGTCCTGTCCATCGACACCGAGTGGGGCCAGTCCGCTGGCAACGCGATGGAGGAGAACATCAAGGACCTGGGCGCCAACGTTGCCCTGCGTCAGGAAGTCTCCGAGACTGCCGTGGACTTCGCCACGGAGATTGCCAACTTCCGTGAGGCTGGCGCCGACGTGATTATGGTCGCCGGTATGTACGGCACCTATGGCCCGTTCATCGTTGCCATGCAGAACAGCGGCTACATCGTTCCCACCGTTGGCTGCTCCAACGGCTACACCGATCAGATGCTCGAGTATGCCAACCAGGCTCCCGACATCCAGGTCTATGCGCCTGTCTCCTTCTTCGCCGGCAACCCCGACGAGGCTGTGCAGGCCTATGTGGAGGCTTACACCAGCGCTTACGGCGCCGCTCCCTCCGCTCTGACCACCCAGGCTTACGACTCCGTCGGCATCCTGCTGGAGGCCATTGAGCGCGCCGGTTCTCTCGACCGCGAGGCCATCATGCAGGCGATGTATGAGACCGACTACGACGGCATGTCCGGGCACACCACCTTCGACGAGATTGGCGATGCCCAGAAGGAGTTCACCAAGGTTACCATCCAGGATGGCGCCTGGGTCGTTGCCGAGTAATTCCCTCTGACGTTGCCGGTGTGCCGGCAGGACGCCTGCCGGCACACCGAATGTGTTTCGTTTCTCAAGGCACCCTCACGACCGATGTTTCTGGAGAGGGGGAATCTCCTCTCCAGAAACGGTTAGAGCCTCCTCCGCAATCCCTGGCCGCAGCCGAGTATCCCTGCGGCCCGGTTCCACGGAGGCGAAGAGCCGTCAGACCAGCCCTGCTGCGGCAGCGGCGGGAATCCCTTCCCGGGTTTGGCGGTCTTCTTTCGGACTGGCACGCCGCGGAACCGCCGCCCCCGGGCGGCCGGAGGCTGCGGAGATGGTTCTGGAAGCGGGTTTCGGGCATTGCCCGAAACGTTTTGGGTACGGCCGTCCGGCGGACCGGCCCCACGGCAGGGGAGGTTCCTCTGCATTTTGGAAAATCCTGAGGAAAGGAGACCGGTTACGGCGCTTTGTTAAGTGACGTAAAGCGTGCCTGATTATGTCTACTTTTATTTCAGCCGTCATACAGGGAATTGCCCTGGGCATGGCCTACGCATTGATTGCGGTCGGCTACTCCCTGGTTTTCGGCATCCTGCGGCTCATCAACTTTGCCCACGGCTCTATCATGGCCTTTGGCGCGTACATGGCGTTCATGTTCTATACTCTGGGCGTACCGCTGTTTCTCGCCATTTTGCTGGCTATCATTCTGGCGGGCCTGCTGGCGTACAGCGTGGATAAAATTACATTGGCTCCTCTGCGCAAGCACAATGCTGACCTCATCACCAGCCTCATCACGACCGTTGGTGTTTCCTTCATTATTCAGAACACCCTCTCTGTCCAGTATGTTTTCGGCAGCGAGCGGCAGGTTTTCCCCTCGCTCAACCTGTTCCCCAGCCTGACCATCGGGAAGCTGACCATTCAGAGCAGCCAGATTCTGATGTTCTTGGTGGCGCTGATTCTGCTGGTTATCCTGACCCTGGTGGTCAACAAGACCAAGATGGGTCTGGCCATGCGGGCGACGGAGCAAAACACCAAAGCCGCCCGGCTGATGGGTGTCAATGTCAACCGCGTGATTGCGTTTACGTTCTTCATGGGTGGCGCCTCCGCCGCCATCGCCGGCTCGCTGATTAGCGGCTATTATCAGGTGGTCTATCCCACCATGGGCTACATGATTGGCCTGAAGGCCTTCGCCGCTGCGGTGGTTGGCGGCATCGGCATTCTCTACGGCTCCGTGGTCGGCGGCCTGGTGGTCGGTATCGTCGAATGTCTGGCGGCCCAGTACATCGGCAGTAATGTCCGTGACCCGATGGCGTTTGTAATCTTGATTCTCATCCTGATTATCAAGCCGAACGGTCTCTTTGGCAAGAAAGGGATTACGAAGGTGTAAGGCTTATGAAGATGAATTCCACAAAATCCTCCGAGCGCAAGGCCTCCAACCGGATTCTTACGTCCTTCGAGAGCTTTTGCTACAAGTTTCGCTACATTTTTGCCATTCTCTATGTCGTGCTGGTGTTTCTGACGCCGTACATGGGGATTTCTCTGGTGAATGTCCAGCTGCTGATGCTCATCGGCCTCTACGCGGTGCTGGGCATGGGCCTGAACGTGCTCATCGGCTACACGGGCCAGGTTTCCCTGGGCCACGCCGGATTCTACGCCATCGGCGCGTACACCTGCGCGCTGCTGATGACCCGCCTGGGCGTCAACTTCTGGCCGGCGCTGTTGATTGCCGGCGCGTTCACGGCGTTCATCGGCTTCCTGCTGGGCCTGCCGTCCCTGCGGCTGTCCGGCTCCTATCTCTCCATCGTCACCCTGGGCTTCTGTGAGATTGTCAACATGATTCTCAAGCAGTGGGAGGCGGTGACCAACGGCAACTACGGCGTCCGCGGCATTCCCAAGCCCTCGATTTTCGGCTATGAGCTGACCATGTTCAACGGCGGCCTGCTGATTTTCGTCCTGCTGCTCATGGGCATCACGGGCGTGGCCTGCCTGGCCATGCGCAATTCCAACACGGGCCGGGCCTGGCGCGCCATCAAGGACGACGAGCTGGCGGCCGGCATGATGGGCATCCACACCTCCCGCTATAAAATCATGTCCTTCGTGGTTTCGGCCTTCATCACCGGCATTGCCGGCGGGTTCTACTGCATCACCCGCGACTACATTGAGCCCAACAACTTCGTGTTCAACACGTCCATCCTGATTCTGAGCGTCGTCATCGTCGGCGGCCTGGGCACGGTCCGCGGCATGATTTTCGGCGCGGCGCTGCTGCAGCTGTTCCCGCAGTGGTTCCGGTTCCTCAACGAGTGGCGGTTTGTGGTCTACGGCCTGCTGCTGGTGCTGATGATGCTGTTCCGGCCCCAGGGCGCGCTGGGCTGGCGCTCCACGCAGCCGTTCCACCTTTCGAAGGCTGCGAAGAAGCTGATGGCGGCCAAGGGGGAGCCGGAGGATCCGGCGCCGGCCCCGACGGTCAGTGAATAGGGAAGGAGGCGCACGCAATGAGTTTTCTTGAAGCCAAAAACATCACGATGCAGTTCGGCGGTCTGACGGCTGTGGACGGCGCCTCGTTCCACGTGGACAAGGGCGAAATCGTCTCCCTCATCGGCCCCAACGGCGCGGGCAAGACGACGGTTTTCAACATGATTACCGGCGTCTACACCATCACCAGCGGCGAGATGACCTTTGAGGGCCAGGACCTGACGAAAATGATTCCCCAGGACATCGTGAAAATCGGCATTTCCCGGACGTTCCAGAACCTGCGGCTGTTCCCCAAAATGCGCGTGATTGAAAACGTCATGGTGGGCACCCACATCCGCACCAAGTACAACTTCTGGGACGGCCTGTTCCGCACCCCCCGGTTCCGCCGGGAGGAGGCCGAGCACATGGTCCGTTCCGTCGAGATTCTCCGGAGCATCGGTCTGGACCACCTGCGCGACGCCTATGCCGACAGCCTGCCGTACGGCGAGCAGCGGAAGCTGGAGATTGCCCGCGCCATCGCCACCGACGCCAAGCTGATTCTTCTGGACGAGCCGGCGGCCGGCATGAACCCCGCCGAGTCCGAGGAGCTGCTCCGCTTCATCCGCGAGCTGAAGGACAAGGGGTACACCATCCTGCTCATCGAACACGATATGAGCGTGGTTATGAACATTTCCGACCGTATTTACGTGCTGGATCACGGCAAGATGATTGCTGAGGGCCTGCCTCAGGAGATTGCCAGCAATCCGCGTGTTGTGGAAGCCTATCTGGGAGGTGCGCATAAGAGTGCTGAAAATAACTGACCTGAATGTTTTTTACGGCCCCATCCACGCGCTGAAGGGCATCTCCATGGACGTCAACGACGGGGAGATTGTCACCCTGATTGGCTCGAACGGCGCCGGCAAATCCACCACCCTGAACTCCATCACCGGCCTGGTCCGCGTCCAGAGCGGCAAGGTGGAGCTGGAGGGCAAGGACATCACCAACATGCCCTCCCACAAGATTGTGGAACTGGGCATCAGCCTCTCCCCGGAGGGCCGCGAGGTGTTCCCGGGCCTTTCCGTCGAGGAGAACCTGCGCCTGGGCGCGTACACCCGCCAGGACAAGGGCGAGATTTCGGCCAACTTCGATCGGGTTTACGACCTGTTCCCGCGGCTCAAGGAGCGCATCAAGCAGACGGCCGGTACGCTGTCCGGCGGCGAGCAGCAGATGCTGGCCATCGGCCGGGCTCTGATGAGTTCCCCGAAGTACCTGCTGCTGGATGAGCCCTCCATGGGCCTGGCGCCCAACCTGGTCCTGATGATTTTCGACCTGATTGTTTCCATCAACAAGCAGGGCACCACCATCCTTCTCATCGAGCAGAATGCCAACATGGCCCTGTCCATTGCCAACCGGGCCTATGTGCTGGAGACGGGCAACATCTCCCTGTCCGGCAAGGCGTCGGATCTGGCCAACGACGACCGGGTCCGCCGGGCTTACCTGGGCGGCTGATTTCGCATTTCCCGCAATGGCGCGATTGTAAGTCCCCTACGGGGACGGAAAAGGAGAACTGCAATGAAGAAGATTATCAACAACCCCAACGACGTCGTCACCGAGATGCTTCAGGGCCTGGCCAAGGCCAACCCCAATGTCGTCTACGCCGGCGAGGGCGTGGAGGTCATCTCCCGCAAGGAGAAGAAGGCCGGCAAGGTGGGCGTTATCTCCGGCGGCGGCAGCGGCCATGAGCCGGCCCACGCCGGCTACGTGGGCAAGGGCATGCTGGACGCGGCCGTGGCCGGCAACGTCTTCGCCTCTCCGTCGCCCGACCGGATTATCGAGGGCATCAAGGCCGCCGACAGCGGCGCCGGCGTGCTGCTGGTCATCAAGAACTACTCCGGCGACATCATGAACTTCGAGATGGCCGCGGAGCTGGCCTCCATGGAGGACATCAAGACGGCTTCCGTGGTGGTCCGCGACGACGTGGCGGTGCCCAACAGCACCTTCTCCACCGGCCGCCGCGGCATCGCCGGCACGGTGTTCGTCCACAAGGTGGCCGGCGCGGCCGCCGAGATGGGCAAGAGCCTGGAGGAGGTTCAGGCCGCCGCTCAGAAGACCGTGGACAACGTCCGCTCCATGGGCATGGCCATGTCCCCCTGCATCCTGCCCGGCGTGGGCAAGCCCGGTTTCTCCCTGGGGGAGAACGAGTGCGAGATTGGCATGGGCATCCACGGCGAGCCCGGCGTCAGCCGTGAGGACCTGCCCTCCGCCAAGGACCTGGCCGCCCAGCTGGTGGGCCGGATTCTCGAGGACTACGACTACTCGGGCAGCGAGGTGGCCGTGATGGTCAACGGCCTGGGCGGCACGCCGCTGATGGAGCTGTACATCCTCTTCAACGAGGTGGAGAAGGTCCTGGCCGAGAAGGGCATCCGCATCTACCGCTCCTTTGTGGGCAACTACATGACCTCCCTGGAGATGGCCGGCGCTTCCGTCACGCTGCTGAAGCTGGACGACGAGCTGAAGACCTACCTGGACTATCCCTCCGAGGCCCCGGCCTTCCGCGTCTGAGATTTCGATAAGGAGCGATTGTCATGAGCTTTACGATGACTTCCAAGGACTACGTGGCCTACATCAAGATGGCCGCCAAGAAGATCCACGACAACGGCGATTACATCAGTGAGCTGGACGCCACCACCGGCGACGGCGACCACTGGGCCAACATCAACATGGGCTTTGAGAATCTGGTCGCCGCCGGCGACGAGATGGAGGCCATGCCCATCTGCGACGTGTTCAAGAAGATTGGCATGCTGATGATGAGCAAGATTGGCGGCAGCTCCGGCGTCCTCTACGGCGGCGCCTACATGGCCGCCGCCAAGGCGGTGGCCGGCAAGGCGACCATCGACAGCCAGGACCTGTGCCTGGTGCTGGAGACCATGGTCAACGACATGATGACCCGCGGCAAGGCCCAGCCCGGCTATAAGACGATGATTGATTCCCTGTACCCGGCCGCGCAGACCTACAAGGCCTGCCTGGAGCGTGGCGACAGCGACAAGGACACCATGGCCGCCGTGAAGAAGGCCGCCATGGACGGCGCCGAGGAGACGAAGAAGATGGAGGCCGTCAAGGGCCGCGCCAGCTACCAGGCCAACAAGGGCGTGGGCCATCTGGATCCCGGCGCGGTGACCATGAGCTATCAGCTGGAGTGCCTCTGCGATTACGTGTCGGAGAACCTGCTCTAAGGAGGCGATGATACGCCAATGGAACAGCGCCCTGTGGACCTGATGGGCATCCAAAGCGAGGCCCAGCAGATTTCCGTCTCCATCAGCGAGGTCATTGGCGTGGACGTGGTGGTGGTGGACAACCAGCTGCGGCGGGTGGCCGATACGTTCCGGTATCCGGACAATGTCATCCCCATCCGTGGCAGCTCCATCATCGGCCGTATCATCGAAACGGGCCAGCCCCTGGTGGTGGACAACAAGAATTATCGCCAATCCTGCGTGGACTGCAAGGACCGAGCCCTCTGCTATATGACGGGCTTCATGGGGGTGCCCATCCTCTGCGGCGGCCAGGTGGCCGGCGCCATCGGCCTGGTCATCGCCGAACACAATGTCAAGCGCCTGGTGGAGAATGCCAACCTGATTCTCGGCTTTCTCCAGCAGATGGCCGACTATCTGGCCGGCAAGATGTCGGCCCAGGTCAGTCATGAGAGCCTGGAGGCCCTGTCCCTGGAACGGGACGCCACCCTGGAGGCCGCTGACACCGGCGTGGTGCTGGTGGACGAGGCGGGGCAGATTATCTCCTGCAACCAGCGGTTCCGCAGCTATTTCGGCCTGGACAACGTGCCCTACGGCCGTCGGCTGATTGACTGTATTCAGCATCCGCTGCTCCAGGCGGCAATGGCCTCCCGGTCGGTCCAGCCCAGCCGGACCATTGTCATCCCGCTCAAAGACCAGGTCTTTTACGGCAGGCTGCGCAGCCAGCCCATGTGGCGGGGCGGCGCCTTTGCCGGCACGGCGTTCACCTTCCTGAGCCTCCACGGCTTTGACGAGGAGAGCGTGGTCATGCCCAGCCACAGCAGCTCGCGGGACATCGTCCTGCAAATGTGCGCCGGGCGGAATGTGAAGCGCTTCCTGGACCTGCTGGATGAGGCGGCCGATGAGAACGGCCCGCTGCTGCTCAGCTGCAGCACCCGCCGAGTGCTGATGGATCTGGCCAGTTCCATCCACAGCGAGTCCGGGCGCAGCGGAAAGCTGATTGTCCTGGATACCTTCGGCTACACCGATTCCGAGGCCGAATACCGGCTCTTCGGGCGGGAGCTGGCGGGCGTCTCGCCCTATGAGCCCAACGCCATGCTGTTGGCCCATCACGGCACCCTCTGCATCTGCAACGTGTTTTTGATGCCGGTGTTCCTCCAGGCGCGCCTGCGGGAATATCTGCGGGGCGGCGGCGGCGAGGGCGGCTTCCGGCCGGACGTGCGCCTTCTGTTCACGTACTCGCCCACCATGGAGCGGCCGGATATGCGGTTTGTGGACCAGGAGCTCTATCAGCTGCTCCAGAGTATGGAAATCCGCCTGCCCGGCCCGGTGGAGGCCCCCAAAAAGCTGCGGGCCTACCTGGAGGAGTGCCTGGAATTCTACCGGCGGCGGTATCAGACGCCGGTGGAGACCATGCAGCCGGCCGCGGCCGAGATGCTGGTCGTCAACTATCCCTGGACCACCAGCGTCCGGCAGGTGCGCCAGGCGGTGGAGTATCTGGTCCGCACGGGCCGCACGGCGGAGATTACCGTGGAGCAGGTGCAGACCATGCTGGCCGATTTCGGCGGCGCCCGCCGCAGCATCCAGGAGATTGAGCGGGAGGAAATCCAGCAGCTGCTCCAGCAGGGGAATTCCCCGGAGGAGATTGCGAAAATCCTCAATATCAGCCGATCTACTTTGTACAGGCGGATTAAAAAATACCGTCTGCATTAAGTTGACCAAATATTATGAAGGAGAGTGTTTCCCATGATTAAGAACAACCCGACCAAGACCGATGCCGCTACCGAGAAGAACCGTGGCTTTATCGAGCATCGCGCCACCTGGTTCGCCCTGCTGATTGAGGAGGCTCGGAAGCAGGGTCTCGACGGCTACGCCTTCGCCCACGAGGCCATCCGCCGCTGCGGCTGCTTCCACGGCGACAACAAGTACACCAAGACCGAGGACCTCCAGGCCTTCGCCAAGGAGTTCGCCAACCCCGACGTCGTGGACATCTTCGAGATGGACATCACCGAGAACGACGGCAAGAAGCTGTCCATCGACTTCCACTACTGTCCCCTGGTGGCGGCTTGGCAGAAGCTGGGCCTGCCGGAGTCCGAGATGCCCGAGCTGTGCGACATCGCCATGGACGGCGACCGCGGCATCATCTCCACCTTCCCGGCGTTCGACTTCCAGCTGGGCAAGACCATTGCCAAGGGCGACGACTACTGCGAGATCCGCATCAGCAAGAAGTAAGATACGGTTCCCTCGGGCCCGGCGGTTTTCCGCCGGGCCCTTTTTGCCGTTGCCCCGGGGCGGCGGCCGTGGTATGATGGGGACAACCGATTCAAGAGGGGAGTGGGCACCACGGAAGAACTGTTGGAGGGCCTCAACGGGGCCCAGCGCCGGGCGGTGACGGCCACCGAGGGCTTTGTCCGGGTCATCGCCGGGGCGGGAACCGGCAAGACCCGGGCCCTGGCGCGCCGGTTTGCCTATCTGGTGGAGGAGCTGGGCATCCTGCCGGGGAACATCCTCTGCGTCACGTTCACCAACAAGTCGGCCGCCGAGATGCGCCAGCGGATCCACCGGCTCACCGGGGACAACGACACCGGCTACGTGAACACCTTCCACGGCTTCTGCGTCTCCATCCTCCAGGAGGACAGCCATGCGGTCCAGTACCCCAAGAGCTTCCTGGTGCTGGACAACAGCGACATCAACGCCATGCTCCAGACCATCTATGACGAGCGGGGCCTGACCCTCCGGGACATGACCTTTTCCCAGGCCCGGGACATGATTGAAATCCGGAAGCTGTTCCGGGAGCCGGACTACTACCGGGACATGATTGCCATGGATTTGGAGTCCCTCCACCAGATGTATTGGCAGGCGTCGGAGCCGCGGGACATCCTCTTTTACGGCTATCTCTACCAGGAGAAGAAGTGCTTCGGCCTGGACTACAACGACCTCATCAAATTCTCCCTCTACATCTTCCAGGAGCACCCCGACATCCGAATCAAGTGGCAGCAGCGGCTGGAGTACATCATGATTGACGAGTTCCAGGACATCGACCAGCTCCAGTACCAGCTGATGGAAGTCCTCTGCGGCTACCACAAAAACCTCTTTGTGGTGGGCGACCCCGACCAGACCATCTACACCTGGCGGGGGGCCAACATCCGGTACCTGCTGGAGTTTGACCAGCGGTTCCGGCCCACGGAGACCGTCGTCCTGGGGGAGAACTACCGCTCCACGCCGGAGATCCTGGCCGTGGCCAACAGCCTCATTGGCCATAACCAGACCCGCTACCAAAAGACGCTGACGGCCACCCTGCCCGCCGGAGCGCCGGTGCTCTGCCACCACGCCGAGAGCCAGGCCGACGAGGCCGCCTGGATTGCCGGCGAGATCCAGCGGCTCCACGGCGACGGTGTGGCCTATCGGGATATGGCCGTCCTCTACCGGGCCCACTACGTCTCCCGGGCCCTGGAGGAGAAGCTCCTGGAGGCCCGGCTGCCCTACGTCATTTACAGCGGCGTCCAGTTCTTCGACCGGGCGGAGATTAAGGACGCCCTCAGTTACCTGCGCTTTCTTGTCTACCGGGACGACCTGTCCTTCCGGCGCATTGCCAACACCCCCCGGCGCAACCTGGGCAAGCGGCGGATGGCCTTCCTCCAGGCCGAGGCCGAGGCGCGGGGCTGTTCCCTCTACCAGGCCCTGCTGGAGAACCTGGACGGCGAGATGCTCCGCGGCACCCGGGCCCGGCAGCTGGCCGCCCTGGTCGAGTCCGTCCCCTGGGAGGGCCGGCCCATCTCCGAGGTCCTGGCCCAGCTGCTGGATGCGAGCGGCTACGAGACGCTCCTGCGGACCGAGGGCAGCCAGGAGCGGCTGGACAACCTGGCCGAGCTGAAGCAGTCCATCTACCAGTATGAGATGACCTGCGGCGAGGAGAGCGACCTGCCCCACTATCTCGCCCATGTGGCGCTGTTCACCAACCAGGATGCCGGGGAGCCGGGGGACCGGATCCGCCTGATGACCGTCCACGCCGCCAAGGGCCTGGAGTTCCCGCAGGTGTTCCTCTGCGGCCTCAACGAGGGGGTGTTCCCCTCCCGGCGGGTGCGGACCCTGGAGGCCATGGAGGAGGAGCGGCGGCTGGCCTTCGTGGCCCTGACCCGGGCGCAGAAAGGGCTCTTCCTCTCCGAGGCCGACGGGCGGAACTTTGACGGGTCCATCCGCTACCCCTCCCGCTTCCTCCTGGACATCGACCCGGACCTGCTGGCCTTCACCCACAGCCCCCGGGAGCAGCTCCTCCGGGAGGCCCGGGACTACATTGCGAGCAGCCTCCGCCGGATGCCCCGGGACGAGGCGGTCCTGCCTGAGGGCCAGCGGGTCCGCCACTCCGTTTTCGGCGCCGGCACCGTCCTGGGGGTGGATCTGGAGAAGGGGGCCCACATCGTCCAGTTCGACGACATGGATACGCCGCGGCAGATTTCCTTCCGGGCCAGGCTGGAGCGGCTCTAGCCGGCGTTACGAATTCCCTTGATTTTTATCGGAAATCCGTATATAATAAGGCCACAGAATTTTGAGGAGGTCCAACTATGGCTACCGAGATTACGAAAGCGACCATCATCGGCGACATCCTGGACATCGCGCCCCAGACGGCGCCGCTGTTCCTGTCCATCGGCATGCACTGCCTGGGCTGCCCCTCTTCCCGGGGCGAGACGGTGGAGGAGGCCTGCATGGTCCACGGCATCAACGCCGACGCCTTCCTGGAGCAGCTGAACAAGTTCATCGCCGCCAGCGAGACGGCCAACTGAGTGCTTGGAAAAGGAGGCGTTCGCGCCTCCTTTTTCTCTTTGCAGAAACGGGGTGAGTTCTTGAAACTGCCGGTTTCCCGGCGGCTGCTGGCCTGCGCGGCCATGGTGCCCCGGGGGGCGCGGGTGGCCGATGTGGGGTGCGACCACGGCTACCTGGGCATCTACCTTCTGCGGGAGGGGCTTGCCGCCCAGGTGGCCGCCATGGACCTGCGGCGGGAGCCGCTGGAGACGGCCCGCCGCAACGCCCGCCGGTTCGGGATGGAGGGGCGGATGACCTTCACCGTCTGCGACGGCGTGTCGGCCCTGGGCCCGGGCGCCGTGGATGCGGTGGTCTGTGCCGGCATGGGCGGCGACACCATCGCCGGGATTCTGGCCGCCTGCCCCTGGGCCCGGGATCCGGCCGTGGCCTGGATCCTCCAGCCCCAGTCCTCGGGGAACGACCTGCGCCGGTGGCTGGGGGAGAACGGCTTTGCCATCCGCCGGGAGGCCCTGGTGCGGGAGGGCGGGTTCCTCTACACCGCCCTGGAGGCCCGCTGGGGAACGGGACGCCCCCTGTCCCCCGGGGAGCAGTATGCCAGCCGGCAGCTGCTGGAAAACGATCCGGAGCTGGTCCGGGCCTATCTGGCCCGGGTGCGCCAGGGGATTGTCCGGGCGGTGGACGGCCTGGCCCGGGCCCGGGATGAGGGCCTCCGGGACCGCCGGGCCTACTACGCCGCCGCGCTGCGGGAAATTACAGAACTGGAGGAAGCCTATGCAAACGGTACAGGAGATTGAACGGGCGCTGCTGGAGCTGGCGCCCTACGCCATGAAAGAGGAGTGGGACAACGTGGGGCTCCTCTGCGGCCGCAGCGGCCAGGAGGTCCGCCGGGTCCTGGTGGCCCTGGATCCCTTCTGCGCGGTGGCGGAGGAGGCGGCCGCCGTGGGGGCCCAGCTGCTGGTGACCCACCACCCACTGATTTTCCGGCCGGCCAAGTCGGTCACCGACCGGGACCCGGTGGGCCGGGCCCTGCTGTTCCTCATTGAGCACGGCATCAGCGCCGTAAACCTGCATACAAACCTGGATTCGGTCCCCGGCGGCGTCAACGACGTCCTGGCTGAGGCCCTGGGCCTCCGGGAAATCGGCGTCCTGTCGCCGGCCGGACGGGACAGCCGGGGCCGGGAGTACGGCCTGGGCCGCTGGGGCGTCACGGAGCCCTGCACGCTGCCGGCCTTCCTGGAGCGGGTCCGGGACGCCCTGGGCTGCGGCGGGATCCGCTACGCCGACGGCGGCCGGGAGGTCCGCCGGGTGGCCGTGGGCGGCGGCGCCTGCGGGGAGTTCCTGCGGACGGCCCTGGACCTGGGCTGCGACACCTTCGTGACGGCGGACCTCAAGTACAACGACTTCGCCGACGCCCGGGACCTGGGGCTGAACCTCATCGACGCCGGCCACTTCCCCACGGAGAACCCGGTCTGCGCCGTGATGGCCGACTTCCTGCGCGCGCGCTTCCCGGATCTGGAGGTCCTGGTGTCGGAGACCCACCGGGACGTGGTGCGGTTTCTCTGAGCGCCGGCGCGGCGGAGGGCGGACAGTCAAGGGCCGGCCGCTGATGAAAAAACAGTTGAGTTGCGGCCGGTGATATGGTAAAATAAGCGAGTTATTAAGAACATTTGCGCGGGGGCCCGCCGGCCGCCGCGCATTTGCCGAGCCCGCCGGCCGGTGGGCGCCGAATTGCAGAAGGGAAGAGCGAACCATGTCAGGACATTCCAAGTGGCACAACATCCAGAAGACCAAAGGCGCCCAGGACGCCAAGCGGGCCCAGGCCTTCACCAAGATCTCCAAGGAGATGATTGTGGCGGTCAAGGAGGGCGGCAGCGCCGACCCGACCAACAACTCCCGGCTGGCCACGGTCATCACCAAGGCCAAGGCGGCCAATATGCCCAACGACAACATCAAGCGGGTGCTGGAGCGGGCCTCCGGCGCGGGCAACACCGACAACTATGAGACCATCACCTATGAGGGCTACGGCCCCAGCGGCGTGGCGGTGATTGTCGAGGCCATGACCGACAGCCGCAACCGCACGGCGGCCAATATGCGCCACTATTTCGACAAGTTCGGCGGCAACCTGGGGGCCTCCGGCTGCGTGGCCTGGAGCTTTGACAAAAAGGGCGTCCTGGTCATCGACAACGAGGACGAGGATCTGGAGGAGGACGCGGTGATGATGGACGCCCTGGACGCCGGGGCCGAGGACTTCTCCAACGAGGGCGAGTGCTTTGAAATCACCACCGACCCCGACGACTTCAACGCCGTGGCCGACGCGCTGACGGCCAAGGGCTACGCCTTCGTCTCGGCCCAGGTGGAGATGGTGCCCCAGAACTACCAGAAGCTGGAGAAGGAAGACGACATCAAGAACATGACGAAGCTCCTGGACATGCTGGACGACGACGACGACGTCCAGAACGTCTGGCACAACTGGGAGCAGGAGTGAGGGGAGAGCGCCCTCCTTCCGCCATAGAAAACCGCGCCCCCGGAGAAGCCGATCAGCTTCTCCGGGGGCATTTTTCCGCCTGCCGCTTGCGGGCGGCTGCAAAATCGGCTACAATCGGGGTAGAATCTCCGAAGGGAGGCGGTGTCCATGGCGCTCTGGGGCAGTCAAAAGCGGTATGACCAAGATGGGGACGGCAGGCTCAACAGCCGGGAGTGGACCGACTGGTACTACGGCACCTGCGGCCACGATTTGGAGATGGCGGCGCGGCGGAAGCGGGCCCAGGCGGCGAAACGCCAGCCGCCGCCCCCGGAGCCCATCCGCGTCTTTCGCCCCGAGGAGGCGTGGCAGGCAATCCGGAAGACCGTCCTGGGGGCAATCCCCGGCGGGGCGGCGCTGCTGCCGGACCTGGGCCGTGCGGCGGTCTGCGAAATCACCGGCGCCCTGGCCGAAGGGGGGCCGCCGGACCAGGCGCAGCAGGAGGAGCTGGCCCGCCTTCTCCGGCAGCTGCCGGAGCCGGTGGAGTTGGAGCCGGTATTGGAGGCGGGGCGGACCGGCCGGCCGCTGTTCGCCGAGGCGTCGGCCCTGACGGAGACGGCCTGCGGCAGCTGCTGGATTGCCCTGATGGCGCAGCTGCCCGACGGCAGCTTTTACTGGGACGACGGGCCGGACCTGGCGCCCATTTGGGACGCCCTGGGCCGCCTGCACGGCTATTTCAGCGGCACGGGGCTGGCCGGGGCCAACATAGCGACGATGGAACGGGAAACTGCCTTCGAGCGCCACTGGGAGGCCGAGACCATCCGGCACCCGAACCTGGAGCGGGCGGCCCGGCAGGTGCGCCGCGGCGTGTTCCGGGAAGGGGAGGAGGACTTCGCCCTGGAGCTGATGATTGGGGCGGACCCGGCGCTCCTGGAGCGGTACCCGCAGAAGGACTGGACGTACCTGACCTGGGAGGAGGCGCTGCGCGACCGGACGGACGACGACCCGGCGGCCGGCAAGGCCCTGTGGGACCTTCTGGCAGAAACGGCCGCGCCGGCGCTGGCCGCCGACAAATCCCTGGCCGCGGCGCTGCTGGAGGGAAGCTGGACGGCCGCCTGGCAGCCGGAGGCCCCCTGTGCGGCCGGCCGGCCGCCGGCATCTCCGCGAAAGCCGGCTTCCCGCGAGAAGAAGCCGGCGCGGCTTTCGGACTTGCCGCCGGAGGACGACGGGACCGTCTACCGCTACTGCCAGGTGCAGCTGCCGGGGAACGCCAAGCCCTACGCCTACCTGGCCGGGGCGGTACCTGTGGCCGTCGGCGACTGGGTGGAGGTCCCGGCGGGGGCGCGGAACCAGGTGGTCCGGGGGCGGGTGCTGTCAGTGCAGGACTGCGTCCGAAGCGCCGCCCCGTGGCCGCCGGAGGAGACGAAATCAATCCTTCGCCTGGCCGCGGCGCCGGAACCGCCGGATGACAATCCGGAGGCGCCGCCTCCGGCGGCGGGCGGCGAAATGCAGGAGGCGGAACCGCCGTCGAAAATTCCAGCAGCGCGGAGGACTTCTACTGGGACAATTTAGAAGACTTTGGAAGCCTGGACGAGGCGGAGCGGTATTTTGACGACCACCGGCAGTGACGGCCGGCGGAGATTTGGGAGATTGGGAGGAAACGCGGCGGCGGCCGGGAAAGGAAGCGTGCTATGAAGCAGCTGTTTACGGAAGTGGAAGCCCGCCTGGCGGCGGGGGAGGCGGTGGTCCTCTGTACGGTTGTGGCGTCCCATGGCTCGACGCCCCGGGGGGCCGGGGCGCGGATGGCCGTTTTTCAGGATGGGACCTTTGTCGGCACCATCGGCGGCGGGCCGGTGGAGTTTGCGGCCCTGTGCCGGGCGCGGCAGCCGGGGACGGAGCCGGGCTGGGTGGAGGACTACTGCCTCCGGCCGGAGGACGCCGCCGGCCTGGGCATGGTCTGCGGCGGCGACGTGACCGTCTGCTTCCAGCGGCTCCGGGGCGGGGACGACCGGGAGCGGGTCCGGGCGGCGCTGGAGCTGCTCCACGCCCGGCGGGACGCCTGGTGCCTCATCGAACTGGAGAACGGCGCGCCCGCGGCCTGGGGGACCTGGGACCGGGAGCGGGGCCTTCTGGGGATGGCGCTGGCGCCGGGGATTCTGGCGCCGCTGCTGGCGGCCCGGCCGGTGCTGACCGAGGGGGAGCCCCGGTACTTCGCCGCGCCGCTGGTCACCGGGGCCCGGGTCTATGTCTTCGGCGGCGGCCACGTGTCCCAGGAGCTGGCGCCGCTGCTGGCCCACTTGGATTTTTCGGTGGTGGTGCTGGAAAACCGCACGGAGTTCGCCCGGCCGGAGCTGTTTCCGGGGGTGTTGGCCGTGAAGCTGACGGACTTTTCCACGTTCGCCGCCGAGGTGGAGCTGTGCGCCCGGGATGCCATCGTCATCATGACCCGGGGCCATCGGGATGATTATGAGGTTCTGCGGGAGGCGCTGGCCACGCCGGCCGGGTATCTCGGCGTCATCGGCAGCCGCCAGAAGGCGAAACACACCCGGGAGCGGCTCCGGGAGGACGGCTACCGGGAGGCGGACATCGCCCGGATCCACACGCCCATCGGCCTGCCCATCGGCGCGGAGACGCCGGCGGAGATTGCCGTGAGCGTGGCGGCGGAACTGATTGCCTACCGCGCGGGCCAAGGGTCGGAGGCGCCCGCGATGTAAGGCTGCGGCGGCCGGAGCGCTGGTTCCGGCCGCCGCAGTTTATAGGTTGGAAAAAAATTTTTTCGCGAACGGTGTCACCTTTTGCCGTGCTCGTCCATCTTATATATAGACAGATATGACGAGGAGGCCGCCGCCGTGGCGTTCAGCAGCTTGGAATTCATCTTTTGGTTTCTGCCGGTGTTCCTGGCAGTGTATTATCTGGTTCCCGCCGGCAGGCGGAACATCCCCCTGCTGTTGGGCAGCCTGGTCTTTTACGGCTGGGGAATCCGCGAGAGCCCCTGGATGGCGGCGGTGCTGGCGACGGACCTGCTGGTCACCTACGTCTGCGGGCGGCTTCTGGCCGGCGGCCGGCGGGCAGGTCTGTTGGCCGGGGCCCTGACGGTGCTGTTCGGGCTGCTGCTGGGCTTCAAATACGCCGGACTCCTGGGGGCCTCGGTGGCGCTGCCGCTGGGCATCAGCTTCTACACGTTCCAGATGGCCGCCTATCTGATAGACGTCCACCGGGGAAAGGCAAGGCCGGAGACGTCTCCCATCCGGCTGGTTGGCGAGGTTCTGCTGTTTCCCAAGCTGCTGTCGGGGCCGCTGATGGAGTGGAACAGTCTCTCCCGGCAGATGTCCGGCCGGATTTACCGGGCCGGCACCTTTGACCGGGGGCTGCGGGAGTTCATTCTGGGCCTGGCCATGAAGCTGCTTCTGGCCGACCGGCTGGGCGGCCTCTGGCGGCAGCTGGGCATCATCGGCTATGAGAGCGTCTCGGCGCCGCTGGCCTGGCTGGGACTGGTGGCATACTCCCTGCAGCTGTACTATGACTTCGCCGGCTACTCCAAGATGGCCGTGGGCCTGGGGCTCATGCTGGGCTTCCGGCTGCCGGAGAACTTCCTGCACCCCTACGCCGCCAAGTCCATGGGGCAGTTCTGGCGGCGGTGGCACGTGACGCTGGGCGCCTGGTTCCGGGAGTACGTCTATATTCCGCTGGGCGGCAGCCGGCGGGGGCGGGCCGTCCAGATCCGGAACCTGCTGGTGGTGTGGCTGCTGACGGCAGTCTGGCACGGGGCCACGGCCAACTTCCTCCTGTGGGGGCTCTTCATCTTCTGCCTGCTGGCTCTGGAGAAGCTGGGCCTGGGGCGGATTTTGGAAAACAGCCACGTCCTCTGCCGCCTCTATATGATACCGGCCATTTTGCTCAGCTGGATGCTCTTCGCCATTCCCGACTTGGGGCGGCTGGCCGTCTTTGCCGGGCGGCTGGTGTCCCAGTGGAGCTGGTCTGCGCCGGATTTCCTCCGGTATCTGGAGCAGTACGGCCTCTGGCTTCTGGCGGGCGTGGCGCTGGCAATGCCGTGGCCGGCGCGGCTGTGGCAGCGGCTGCGGACGGCGCCGCTGGGTACGGTGGCGCTGCTGGGCTTTTTCTGGCTGGCGGTCTATGCCATGGCGGCAGGCAGCAACGACCCCTTTCTCTATTTCAGCTTTTAGGAGGTTCCGTCCATGGCGCGGAAATACCATTTCTATTTGATTATCGTTCTGCTGGCCACCTCCCTGGCCCTGGGCGTGGTGGGGGCCCTGCTGCGCGCCACGGTGGCGCAGGATGTGGAGCAGCTGAAGGATATTCCGGCGCCGGCGGTACCGCTGCTGCTGCTGGCGGACCCGACGCTGCTGGAGGCCTCCCAGGCGCCGGGGCCGGAGACGTTGTCCAAGCCCGGCAGCCTCCCGCCCACGGTGTCGCCGGAGGAACCGGCGTCGGAACCGATTGCGGAGCAGCCGGAGACGGCGCCGGCGGAGAACACCGGCGAGCGTCCGCTGCCGTCGGTGGAGGAGGACCTCTCGTCGGCAGGCGGCCAGCAGGAGGCGCCGGCGTCCGGCCAGGAGGGAACGCCGACCCTGGGCGCGGTGGAGGAGACCTATTTCGACGACGCGCTGTTCGTCGGCGACTCCCGGACGCTGGGGCTGGCCCAATACGGCCGGCTGGGCCAGGCGGATTATTTTGCCGACAGCGGCATGACGGTGTTCAACGTGCTGGAGACGAAGGTCTCCGACGAGAATTTCTCCAAGACGACGCTTCCGGACCTGCTGGCCGAGCGGACGTACGGCAAGATCTACCTGATGCTGGGCATCAACGAAATCGGCTATCCCTTTGAGAGCCTCACCGCGCAGTACGAATCGGTGGTGGAGACCCTCCGGTCCATGGAGCCCCAGGCGACCATTTTCCTCTGCGCCAACCTCCATGTGACCGAAGCGGCCGCCGAGGCCACGCCCAGGCTGGCGCCGGCGCATATGGAAGAACTGAACGGGCGAATTGCCGCCCTGGCCGACGGGGAGACCATCTTTTATCTGGATGTGAACCCGCTGTTCTGCGATGAGAACGGCTACCTGAAGATGGACCTGACCGGCGACGGCGTTCACCCCTATGGGACCGGCTACCAGCTGTGGGCCCAGTGGCTCATGGGCTGCGGCCTGGAGGAGGTGCAGGGGAGTTCGTGAACGACCGGAAACACGACCGGCAGTGGTTTGCCCGGCAGGTGAAGGCGCTGGAGCCTGCCATGTACCGGCTGGCCATGGGCCTGGTCGGCAACGACTATGACGCGGCGGACGCCGCCCAGGAGGCCATCTGCAAGGCGTACGCCCGGCTGGAGACCCTCCGGCGGCCGGAGCAGTTTCGGCCCTGGCTGCTGCGGATTCTCACCAACGAGTGCTATGAGATTCTGCGGCAGCGGCAGCGGTACGCCGAGACCGAAGCCATCCCGGAGGGGGAAGCGCCTCCGCCGGAGCCCTCGCCGGTGTGGCAGGCGGTCTGTGATTTGAACGAGCAGATGCGTGCGGTGGTCATCCTCTACTACTATGAGGGATTTCAGAGCCGGGAGATTGCCGCCATCCTCCATCTGTCCGACGCCACGGTGAAAGCAAGACTGTCCCGCGCCAGAAAACGGCTGCGGGAGATGCTGGAGGGGAGCTTATGAACGAGAACTTTGACGAGCTGCTGCGGAAGCAGGCGGAGAAGGAGGGCACGACGGTGCCCCGGGATTTCTCCGACCGGGTGGACGAGGCCCTGTCCCGTCTGCCGGCCAAGGCGAGCCCCCACCGCGGGTGGCGGCCGGCCCTGGTTGCGGCGGCGGCGGTCCTGACGGTGACGGTGGCGCTGCCCAACGTGAACGCCGCCATGGCGGAGGCCATGGGCAGCCTGCCGGTGCTGGGCCCCCTCTTTCAGGCCGTCACCTTCCGGACCTACGAGGCCCAGGAAGGGCGGAACCACGTGTCCATCGAGGTGCCCCAGGTGATGGATGCCGGCGAAGGGGAGGGCGCCGAGGAAATTAACCGCCAGGTGGAGGCGTACACCGACCAGCTGATTGCCGAGTATGAGACGGAGCTGCACGCCGACGGGTACTACAACCTGGATGTCACCTGGGAAGTGGTCACCGATACGGACAACTGGTTTACGCTGCAACTCAACACCGACCGGGTCATGGCCTCGGGCATCCACGCCGAGCGGTACTACCACATCTGCAAGGCCACCGGGGAGCAGATGACCCTGTCGGACCTGTTCCCGGAGGACTTCGACTATGTGACGGTCATCAGCGAGGAAATCCAGGCGCAGATGCGGGCGCAGATGGCGGCCGACGACCGGGCGTACTACTGGCTGGAAGGGGAGACCCAGCTGGGTACCTACTACTTTGACGCCATTGACCCGGAGCAGAATTTCTACTTCGACGGGGACGGAAAGCTGACCGTCGTCTTTGAGGAGTACGAGGTGGGGCCGGGCACCATGGGCACGCCCCGGTTCACGCTGGAATCGGCGGAGCTGTATGACCAGCTGCTGTACACGCCGTAAAGCCGCAGAGAAAAGGCCCCCCAGAGCCGAGGCTCTGGGGGGCGGTGCGTTCGTTCAGATGGAGGATTTCTGGGAGCGCAGGGGCCGGGCCGGATGCAGCAGGCGGTTCAGCGCCCGCTCCAGTCGCTTGTAGAGCAGGAAGGTCACAGTGGACACCACGACGCCCTTGACCAGGTTGAAGGGCACCACAGCCATCAGCACCAGGGTGGCGACGCTGTTGATGTGGGGGTTGACGGCGGAGCCCATGGCCACGATGGCGTCCAGGGGCATCCCGTAGAGGGCCGAGAACGCCGGAATCAGGTACAGGGCGTTGAAGAGGCTGCCGAAGATGGTCAGCACCACGGTGCCGACGGCCAGACCGGCCACCGCCGTGGCCCGGGTCTTGCGGATGTGGTAAATCACCGAGGCCGGCAGCACAAAGGCGCAGCCCACCACAAAGTTGGCGAAATCCCCCACGAAGGCCGTGGACGTGCCCTTGAGCAGCAGCTTGACGACCACCTTGACGAACTCCGTCACCACGCCGGCCACGGGGCCCAGATAGAAGGACGTAATCAGCACCGGCAGCTCGCTGAAGTCCAGCTGATAGAAGGACGGCGCGAAGAACAGCGGAATCTCCAGGCTCATCAGCACGCCGCCCACGGCCGCCGACATGGCTATCATGGCGATGTAGCGGGCCTTGGAGGGCCGGCGCAGCTGGGCGCGGGTCAGCCGTTCGGCGGCCATGGCCACCAGGAGGATGGCCGCCGTCACCAGCAGGAACACCAGCAGGAAGGAGAGGTTCTCTCCGGCTGCCGCCAACAGGTCTCTCATAGACAATCACACACCTCGTCAAAAACGTAAACACCTGAAAGGCATGCCCTCCAGGTGACGTAAAGGGACGCGGTGAGGCGTCCTGCGTTCTTCTTCCATCCAGACTATACTGTCGGTACCGGAATCGCACCGGTTCCTGCGTTGCCGCTCGCGGACTTTACCGCCGATCGGGAATTTCACCCTGCCCTGAAGACACGTGATTCAGTTGTTCCGAAGGTATTATACCACAGCCCCCGGAGATTGCAACTCTTTTTTTACGGGACGGCCTGTGGTATACTAGGCAAAACGCCGCGGCGGCGGACGGCATGGGAGGCGCGCGCCATGGTCTGGGCCTTTTCGGGCCACCGGCCCCATCGGCTGCCCTGGGGCTTCCGGGAGGAGGACCCCCGCTGCCGGGCCCTGAAGGCCCGGCTGGCGGAGGCATTGGCACAGATCTTGGCCGCGGGCCCAGCGGTGCTGCTGTGCGGCATGGCCCGGGGCTGCGACACGTACTTTGCCGAGGCGGCCCTGGCACTGCTGGCGGCGGACTGCCGGTCGGAGCTGTGGGCGGTGCTGCCCTGCGCGGGCCAGGCCGACGGCTGGCCCGCGGCGGACCAGCGGCGGTACCGGGCCCTCTGCCGGGCCAGCAGCCGGGTGCTGCTGCTCCAGGAGGCCTATTCCGAGGGGTGTATGCTCCGGCGGAACCGCTGGATGCTGGACCACGCCGACCGGCTGCTGACCGTCTACGACGGCGGCGGCGGGGGCACCGGATGGATGGTCCGGGAGGCCGCCCGCCGGGGACTGCCCACAGTGGCCCTGTGGCGCTGAGTCAGGTGGTTTCGGGGTACTGGAGCCCCTGCATGATGCCGTCCTGGGAGGCGGCCGCCACGTCGCCGCCGATGACCTGGTCCTGGTACACCAGGAGGGTGGCGTAGTAGCTGTCGGTGGTGTCGGGATAGTTCAGGACCTGATAGACGTAGCGCTTGACGGTCTTGCCGGCGTACGAACTTAAATCAAAGCCCTGGGACTGCTGCAGCTCGTTGTACCGGGCCAGCACCTCGGGCAGCTGGGCCGGGATCCGGACCTCCTGGCTCTCCACCGGCGTCTCGTCCACCTGCCAGCCCATGGACTGGAGGTAGGCCACCCGGTCGTCGTTGCTCTCGATGGCGGTGACAGTGGTCTCGGCCGTGTCGGCGGCCCCCTGGCCGGCGCCGGAGCTGAGCACCACCAGCAGCGCCACGGCCACGGCGATGACCAGCAGGATGGCCACCAGCTTGCCCTTGGATACCTTTGCTGTGAGAACTACCATACGATTTCCCCCGTTCTTCAAAAGTAGGTGCTAAAGCCTATTCGCCCTGTGGGACAAATATGACAAGCTGGGAGGGAGCGCCGTGGAGCGGCTGGACAGGATTTTATCGGAGGCCGGCGTGGCATCCCGGCGGCAGCTGCGGGACATCATCCGCGCCGGCCGGGTGACGGTCAACGGCGCGGCCGTCCGCGACCCCGGGGCCAAGGCGGACCCGGCCGCCGACGAAATTGCCGTGGACGGCACGGTCCTGGCCCGTCCGGGGACCGTGGTGGTGCTCCTGCACAAGCCGGCCGGCTACGTGACCTCCACCGACGACCCCCGGGACCCCACGGTCCTGGCGCTGCTGCCGCCGGAGCACCGGGGCCTTCTGCCGGTGGGCCGTCTGGACAAGGCGACCGAGGGGCTGCTGCTGCTGACCAACGACGGGGCATTGCTCCATCGGCTCATCTCTCCCAGGCACCGGGTGCCCAAGGGCTATGAGGCCTGGCACGAGGGGCAGGCCGGGCCGGAGGACGTGGCGGCCTTCGCCGCGGGGATGACCCTCCGGAACGGGGAAGTCTGCCTGCCGGCGGAGCTGGAGCCCCTGGGCCCCGGCCACAGCCGCGTCGTCCTCCGGGAGGGGAAGTACCACCAGGTCCGCCGGATGATGGCGGCCCGGGGGATGCCCGTGAAGCGCCTGGTGCGGACCTTCGAGGGGCCCGTTGTCCTGGGGGATCTGGCCCCCGGGGCCTGGCGGCGCCTCACCGAGGAGGAGATCCGACGCCTGGGCGGTTAGGCAGGATGCACAAGCAAATTTACAAGGATTTTCCTTTCTTTCGGGGCAATTTTACGCGCCCTCCCTGGCATATGGATAAAAGAAACAAATTCAACGGCAGATTTTGAAGCAAAATGATAAATGCCTCTTGAATTATGGCCAAAACCGGTGTAGAATCTATGTGAATATTTGTGTATTCCGTTGTTATGCGTTATTTTATAAGGGAGGGCATGTTATGTCCAGTCGCGTATTTCAGAGCGTCATCGTCCAGATGAAGGACGCCACGGACCGGATGATTGGCGTCATTGACTCCGACGGCAACGTCATCTCGTGCAGCGATACGGCCATGATTGGGGAGAAGTGGGCCGACGCGGTCATCAAGCTCAACAGCGCTCCGGACGCCATTGTCATCGTGGACAAGAAGACCTTCAAGCCCCTCTCCAGCTGGAGTTCTTACTTTGACTACGCCGTGTTCATCGACGGAGACGACGAGGCCGCCAGGAGTATCTGTATCATGGCCTACGTGGCCCTCAACGGGGCCAAGACCTACTACGAGGAAAAGCATGACAAGGGAACCTTCGTCAAGAACATCATCACCGACAACATCCTTCCGGGAGACATCTATATCCGGGCCAAGGAGCTGCACTTCGCCACCGACGTCCAGCGGGCGGTGTTCCTGATCCGGCAGATTGGCCGGGCCGACGTGGCGGCGGTGGATGTGCTCCAGAATATGTTCACCGACAAGCAGCAGGACTTTGTCCTGAGCATCAACGAGACGGACATCGCCATCGTCAAGCAGGTGCCCCCCAACGTGGAGAGCAGCGAGCTGATGAAAATCGCCCAGTCGGTGGAGGACACCCTCAAGGCGGAGCTGTTCATCAAGACGGCCATCGGCATCGGCACCATCGCCAACCACCTGCGGGAGCTGGCCGACGCCTACAAGGAGGCCCAGGTGGCCATCGAGGTGGGCAAGGTCTTCGACACCGAGAAGACCATCCTCAGCTACGAGAACCTCGGCATCGGGCGGCTCATCTACCAGCTGCCCACGACGCTGTGCGAAATCTTCCTCTCCGAGGTGTTCAAGAAGAATTCCATCGACTCGCTGGACCAGGAGACCCTGTTCACCATCAACAAGTTCTTTGAAAACAACCTCAACGTGTCCGAGACCTCGCGGAAGCTGTTTGTCCACCGGAACACCCTGGTCTACCGGCTGGAGAAGATTAAGAAGCTGACGGGCCTGGACCTGCGGGAGTTCGACCACGCCATCATCTTCAAGGTGGCGCTGATGGTCAAGAAATACCTGGTGTCCCGGGAAAACCGGCTCATCTGAACGCTGACCCTGGAGTGATTACATGATTGACTTTCAGAATGTCAAGAAGACATACGACAACGGCACCAAGGCCCTGCGGGGCGTGGACCTGCATATCGACGATGGGGAGTTCGTCTTTTTGGTGGGGCCCTCGGGCTCCGGGAAATCCACCATCATCAAGCTGCTGACGGCGGAGCTGCGGCCCACCGCCGGCTCGGTCCTGGTCAACGGCTTCCATCTGGAGAAGATTAAGAACAGCTCCATCCCCTATATGCGCAGGACCCTGGGCGTCATCTTCCAGGACTTCCGGCTCATCGACAAGAAGACGGTCTACGAGAACGTGGCCTTCGCCATGCGGGTCATCGGCGCCTCGGAGAAGGAGATCCGCAAGCGGGTGCCCTACGTGCTGGAGCTGGTGGGCCTGGAGAACAAGGGGCGCCGGCTGCCCAACGAGCTGTCCGGCGGCGAGCAGCAGCGGGTGGCCATCGCCAGGGCCCTGGTCAACAACCCCGCCATGATTATCGCCGACGAGCCCACCGGCAACCTGGACCCGGCCCGTTCCCTGGAGATTATGATGCTCCTGGAGCAGATTAACGCCCTGGGCACCACCCTGCTGGTGGTCACCCACGAGCGGGACCTGGTCAACCGCTTCACGAAGCGGGTGGTGGCCATCGACGAAGGCAGAATCATCAGCGACGGAATGGACGGGTACTATACGTATGAAGAAGAATAACATCGGCTATCTCATCCGGGAGGGTGTCCGCGGCATTTTCCTCCACGGGTTCATGTCCTTTGCCGCGGTCTGCGTCACCGTCGCGTGCCTGATTATCATCGGCTCCTTCAGCCTGATACTCTATAATTTGGGCCTGATGATTGCAGATTTGGAACAAGAGAACGAAATGGTCGTCTATATAGACGACACCTACTCCGAGGCGGAGGCCCGGAGCGTCGGCTCCCAAATCAATATGATTGGCAACGTCCAGAACGCCGTCTTCGTCTCCCGGGCCGACGCCCTGGAGAATTTCATCGAGGAGCAGAACGACCCCGAGGTCTTCGCCGGGCTGGAGGCCGACACCCTCCGGGACCGGTACGTCGTCACGCTGGTGGACAACAGCCGGATGCGGGAAACCGAGACGGCCCTGCGGGAAATTGAAGGCGTGGCCGACGTCTCGGCCCACTATGAGATCTCCGAGGGCTTTACCACCCTGGAGCACATCCTGCGGATTGCCTCGGCGGGCATCATCACGGTGCTGCTGGTGGTCTCCCTGCTGATTATCTCCAACACCGTCAAGCTGGCGATGTACGACCGGCGGGAGGAGATTGCCATCATGCGCATGGTGGGCGCCACCAACGGCTTCATCCGCTGGCCCTTCGTGGTGGAGGGCTTCCTGCTGGGCATGGTGGGCGCAGCCATCGCCTTCTTCCTGGAGTGGGGGCTCTATGACTTCCTGGGCAGCCGGATTGCCAGCGTCGATACGCTGCAGCTGATTACGGTCGTGCCGTTCCGGGATGTGTTGGGCATTATGATTGCCGTCTATGCCGCCACGGGCTTCATCGTCGGTGTCTTCGGCAGCCTGCTGTCCATCCGCAAGTTCTTGAAAGTGTAGTTCCGCAGGAGGGAAATCATGAAACAACGCAAGGTATGGGTATCCGTGGTGGCCCTGGTGCTGGTCGTGCTGATGGTCGGCGGCGTTCTGGTGAGCGCCCTTTCGGTGATGGCCTCTGCCGCCTCGTCTTCGGAGCTGAAGTCGGAGCTGGACAACCTCCAGGAGCGGGCCGATGAAATCGCCGCCGAGGCCAGCCGGCTGGAGCAGGAGATGGCCGACAACCAGTCGGAGACGGAGTCCATCGTCGAACGGAAGGCCAACATCGACCAGCAGATGGAGCTGACCCGCCAGCAGGTGGAGAATCTCAACGCCCAGATCCAGCAGTACAACCTGCTGATTGCGGCCAACCAGGAGGAGCTGGACCAGGCCGAGGCCGAGGAGGCCCGGCTCAACGAGCAGTACAAGGCCCGGCTGCGGGCCATGGAGGAGACGGGGAACGTCTCCTACTGGTCGGTGCTGTTCAACGCCAGCAGCTTCACGGACCTGCTGGACCGGATTGACATGATTTCCGAGATTGCGGCAGCCGACCAGGCCATGCTGGAGCAGCTCCAGGCGGTGGCGGAGGAGATTACCGCCGCCCGGGAGGAAATCCAGACCAGCCGCGCCCAGCTGGAGGACGCCCGGGCGGAGCTGGCGGTCCTGGAGGACCAGCTGGCCGACCAGCGGGCCGAGGCCGACGCGATGATTACCCAGCTGACCCAGAACTACGATGAGCTGGTGGAAGCCAGCCTCACCTACGACGCGCTGGAGGAGGAGGTCCGCCAGCAGATCCTCGAGACCCAGGCCGCCTATGAGGACGCCCTGGCCGACGAGGAGGCCCAGCGGCAGATTGAGGCTGCCCGCCAGCAGGCCAGCAGCGGGAACATCTCCGCGCCCAGCAGCACCTCCAGCAGCGGTTTCCTGTACCCCCTGCCGGCTGGCTCTTCCTATGTGAACCAGGCGTACGGCTACCGGAACCACCCCATCTATGGATACTATGCCATGCACTACGGCGTGGACCTGGCCGCCGGATCCGGCACGCCCATCTATGCCACCAAGAGCGGCACGGTGACCGTGGCTACATACAGCAACGTCAACGGCTACTACGTGACCATCAACCACAATGACGGCTACTCCAGTCTCTACGCCCACATGACCAACTATGTGGTCTCGGTGGGGGACTATGTGAACCAGGGGGACGTCATCGGGTACGTGGGAACCACCGGCTGGTCCACGGGCCCCCACCTGCACTTTGAAATTTTCTATGGCGGCTCCAACGTGAACCCCATGAACTACGTGTCGGTGTCCTGATACCCCCGGCATCGGCAGCCAAGCGGCTGCAAGACGCCTGATTTGCCGTGGCAACCCATGGAAAATCAGGCCATGTGCCGTCTTCAGCGGCACGGCTATGCAATCAAAGCGTGGGCCGGGACGGCTCACATACGCAATAACTGCATGCGCCGCCGGCGTCTCCCTGTGTTTGTGATACGCCCCAGGCGCATGAAGTTTTATGGGAAATTTGGTGAGGATTTGAAACGGTTTTTACAAGCGGTCTGGGTGGTGCTGCTGGTGGTGGCCACTGCCGGCGTGACGTTTATGCTGACGGTCAACTCCTTCGGGACCACCGGCGGGAGTTTGGCGGCGGCCAAGACGGCCGAGGTGGAGTCCCTGCTGGAGACGTTCTTTGTGGATGAGTACGACCCGGAGACCCTGGCCGACGGCGCCGCGGCCGGCATGATTGCCGCGACCGGCGACGAGTGGAGCTACTATATTACCGCCGACGAGTATGCCTCCTACGTGGAGCAGGTGAACAACGCCTACGTGGGCATCGGCGTCACGGTGGTGGAGGACCTGGAGGCGGGCGGCCTGCGGGTGAACGAAGTGGTCTCCGGCGGCCCCGCGGACCAGGGCGGCGTCCAGGTGGGGGATGTGCTGACCCATGTGGAGGGCGCCTCCGCCGCGGAGCTGGGCCAGTCGGCGACCGTCAGCCGGGTTCGGGGGGAGGAGGGCACCCAGGTGACCCTGACCTTCCTCCGGGACGGGGCTTCTTACGACGTGACGCTGACCCGCGGCAGCGTCGAGTCCGAGGTGGCCACGCTGGAGATGCTGGACGACATCGCCCGCATCACCATTGACAACTTCGACACTCACTGCGCCAGCCAGACCATCGCCGCCATCGAGCAGGCCCAGGAGGAGGGCGCCCGCGCCATCGTCTTTGACGTCCGCAACAACCCCGGCGGCCTCAAGGATGAGCTGGTGGAGCTGCTCGATTACCTGCTGCCGGAGGGCGTGCTGTTCCGCAGCGTGGACTACGACGGCGTGGAGGAGATTGACGAGTCCGACGCATCGTATCTGGATATGCCCATGGCCGTGCTGGTCAACCGGGATTCCTATTCGGCGGCGGAGTTTTTCGCGGCGGCCCTCCAGGAGTACGACGCGGCCACCATCGTGGGCACCCAGACCTACGGCAAGGGCAACTACCAGAGCACCTTCCAGCTGTCCGACGGCTCGGCGGTGGCCATCTCCATCGGCAAGTACTACACGCCCAACGGCGTCAGCCTCACCGGCGTGGGCATCACCCCCGACGTGGTGGTGGAGCTGTCCGACGAGCTGTATACCCGCCACTACTACGGCCAGCTGCCGCCGGAGGCGGACGCCCAGCTCCAGGCGGCCCTGGCGCTCTTCCAAGAATCCACTTGACGGAAGCGCTGGAATCTTTTATAATTGTCAGGATTTCCGGGGCAGTTTTCCCCAAAGTTATTTTATTTGTTAGGAAGGATTGCGTCCATGGCGAAGGAATTCAAAATCAGCAGCGCCCGCCTCAAGGAACTGGAGGAGGAGCTGAACTACCTGAAGACCACCCGGGAAAAGGAGGTGGCCGAGCACCTGAAGGAGGCCCGCAGCTTCGGCGATTTGTCGGAGAACAGCGAGTACGACGAGGCGAAGAACGAGCAGGCCAAGCTCTACGGCCGCATCGCCGAGGTGGAGAACATCCTGGCCCACGCCGTGATTATCGACGACGCCTCCGATGAGAACACCGGGCACATCGGCCTGGGCTGCACGGTCCGGGTCAAGGACCTGGAGACCGGCGACGAGGAGGTCTACGAGATTGTGGGCTCCCAGGAGGCCAACCCCATGAACGGCTGCATCTCGGACGACTCGCCCTTCGGCCGGGCCATGGTGGGCCGCGGCGAGGGCGACGTGGTGGAGGTGGAGGCCCCGGTGGGCGTCCTGAAATTCCAGATTCTCTCGGTGGAGAGAAAGGCCTGACAGGAGGGATTGCATTGGCAGAGGAGAAGAGAGGGGTCGAGGTCCCCTACAGCGACCAGGTGCGGATCCGCCGGGAGAAGCTGGCCCAGCTCCAGGAGAGCGGGTGCGACCCCTTCCAGCTGACCCGCTTCCAGGTCACGGACAACAGCGCCCACATCAAGGAGCAGTTTGACGCCCTGGAGGGGCAGCCGGTGGCGGTTGCCGGCCGCCTGATGAGCAAGCGGGGCATGGGTAAGGTCAGCTTCTGCGACTTGCAGGACAAGACCGGCCGGATCCAGCTGTACGTCCGCCGGGACGAGGTGGGCGAGGAGACGTACGACCGGTTCAAGAAGTACGACATCGGCGACATTGTCGGCGTGAACGGCACGGTTTTCCGCACCCAGCGGGGGGAGATGAGCGTCCGCGCCGAGCAGGTGACGCTGCTGAGCAAGGCCCTGCTGCCCCTGCCGGAGAAGTTCCACGGCCTCACCGACCGGGAGACCCGGTACCGCCAGCGGTATGTGGACCTGATTGTCAATCCGGAGGTCCGGCGGAATTTTGAGATTCGCTCCAAGTTCATCAAGTTCGTCCGGGACTTCATGGACGGCCGGGGCTTCATGGAGGTGGAGACGCCGGTGCTCAACACCATCTCCGGCGGCGCCACGGCCCGGCCCTTCGTGACCCACCACAACACCCTGGACATCGATATGTATATGCGCATCGCCACGGAGCTGCCGCTGAAGCGGCTCATTGTGGGCGGTATGGACCGGGTTTATGAGATTGGCCGGATCTTCCGAAACGAGGGCATGGACCCCAAGCACAACCCCGAGTTCACCACCATTGAGCTGTACCAGGCCTACGCCGACTTCAACGACATGATGGACCTCTTTGAGGACCTGCTGTCCTCGGCGGCCAAGGCCATCCTGGGCACCTATCAGCTGGAGTGGCAGGGCCAGGCTATCGACCTGACGCCCGGCTGGCCCCGGCTGCCGATGCACGAGGCGGTCAAGCAGTATTTGGGCATCGACTTCATGGCCATCGAAAGCGAC
>CAJFNZ010000005.1 GCA_904395905.1 uncultured Oscillospiraceae bacterium
ACTGAATCGGGACATTCTGCTGACCTTTGTGGAGAAGATCGAGGTGGGCCCCAAGGAATATCCCGACGGCACCTTGAAGGCCACCCACCGCAATCAGCCCTACCAGCAGAGCATCCGCATCTTTTACAAGTTCATCGGAGAGATGCAGGAGGACGCGACGCGGGAGCTGCCCGTTGATGTCTCCATCTTAAAGCGGAGCGGAAATTTGGATGATGAACCAAATTCGGCGTGATGTTTTTGTCGAACAGTGACAAGAAATTGGGCTCCAACCCCCTTTGAGATGGAGAGGGAACACCGAGGGAGGTGGGCGTCAACCTGAAGCAGGGTTACAACGGCAACCTGACCTCCCGCGAGGCCGGTTCCATCGGCGGCCAGATGGTCAAGAAGATGATTGAGGAATACGAGCGCAACATGAAGTAACCTTTCCCCACGGCCGCATCGGCCGGCAGACGCTGCCTGTCGATGCGAAGGACCCGCCGGCCATTCGGCCAGCGGGTCCTTTTTTCCATTATTCGTACAGGTCCATGGGAATCCGCCGGTTCTCGTAGTCCATCAGCTTCCACGTGGCGTCGATGAGGTTCTGGAACTGCGGGTCCTCCATGGCGCGGATGATGAAGCTCTGGCGGGGCGAGTTGATGTCCTCGCCGGAGACCTGGAAAATCCCGTTCTCCTCGCACAGCTTCCGCAGCCGCGCCAGCTGCGCCGGGGTGTTCCGGGTGGGCATATACGTGACCGCCGGCACCCCCGCCTCCTTCAGACAGGTGAAGACCTCCTCCAGGTAGTCGTCCTCAAACTTCTGCGCCTTCTTGTCGCCGGTGACGCTGTCCCCCACGTCGCCCAGATAGGCGTAGCAGAGGACCGCTCCAATATCCTTGGCCAGCGCCACCATCCGCCCGAGGCCCGGGCACTCGTCGGTGGCGTCCACGTAGACCTGAGGCAGGAAGGCCGCCTTGAGGATGCCCAGCAGGTCGTACTCGTAGAAGGGATACGCCAAATCCTCCATCTGGGCCCGCTGCTTTTCACTCAGGGTCAGGCCCATGGAGGCCAGCTTCGCCACCATCGCCGGGCCGCGGCCCACCTCGGCCACCAGGGCCTTCGCCAGGGCGTACATCAGATGCCGCTCCGTGACGCCGCCGCCGTGGGCCGCCTCGCTCAGCGGCAGCACGTCCCGGGCGTAGTCCAGGGACGTCCCCAGCAGCCGGTTGATGTTGGCCACCATCTTCTCATTCCGCACGCCCCGGGCCGCCCGGTAGGGGGCGAACCAGTCATTGAGCGCCTGGATTTGGTCGTGGGGCACCCCCTGGAGCGTCATGTAGCTGACGCCTATCTGGTCGGGGTTGTTGGTCCGGCGGCTGGCCAGGACCGTACCCGCCATGGACACCCGGCACTCCATGCCGACGGTCGTGGGAATCCCCACCAGCTTCCCGGCCTCCAGGAACTCCGGCGCGCCGGCGATGGAATCGTGGTCCACAATGCCCGCCGTGCTGAGGCCCTCGGCCCGGGCCGCGTAGACCGCCGCCGTGGGCGAGTAGGGCGAGAAGGAATAGGTCGTGTGGATGTGGTTGTTCACGTAGGCCGGCACCATCGGCGGAAACTGCGTGTCCGCCAGCACCCGGCGCAGGTTCTCCAGCCGCTCCTCCCGGGTGGGGGCGTTCAGCTGCCGGAGAATCGTCAGATCCATCATAGCTTCTCCCCCGCTCCTCAGTTGAGCATACACTGGCCGCCGGTGACCGGGATGGCCTGGCCGGTCTCATACTGCTGCTCGACGCAGTAGAAGATGGCCCGCGCCACGTCGATGGGCAGACAGCCGCGGTTCATGGGCACCTTGGCCTCGTAGTAGGCCTTGACGTCCTCGACGGTCTTGGCGTGGGGCACCTTGCCGGCCTTGAGGTACTGGACAAAGAGGCCCTTCTCCGGGTCCATCCACAGCGGGCCCTCCAGGTAGTTGCCGGGGCAGATGGCGTTGACCTTGATGTTGTAGGCGCACAGCTCCAGGGCAAAGCTCTGGGTCAGGCCGATGCCGCCGAACTTGGAGCCGGCGTAGGCGAAATTCTTGTTGGAGCCCACCAGACCCGACTTGGAGTTGATGGTGATGATGTCCCCCACCCAGTTGGGGTCGGCCTCGTGCTGGACCTCCATGATGATGGCGGCGTACTTGGCGCAGAGGAAGTAGCCGGTGTAGTTGACGCTGGTGACGAAGTCGAAGTCCTTCTTCTCCACCGCCGCCAGGGGGCCGGAGCGGACGACGCCGGCGTTGGACACCAGGATGTCCAGGCCGCCGAAGTACTCCACGGTCTCGGCCACCATGTGGGCCACGCTCTCCTCGTCGGAGACGTTCACGGCGATAAAGTGGGCGCGGTCCCCCAGCTCCCGGGCCACCTGCTGGGCCAGCGGCTCATTCATGTCGGCGATGACGACCGATGCGCCCTCCTTGTACATCTCCTCCGCAATGCCTTTGCCGAAGCCCTGGGCAGAGCCGGTGACGATGGCAATCTTCCCCGCCAGACGCCCCTGTCCTGCCGGCCGCCGGCCGATGTGTTCCTTGGCCATCTGCTGCCATTTGGTCATATCAATCATGGTCAATTCTCCCTTTCCCGTGCCAGGCACGTCGATACTGGGCCGGCATGGCGCAAAACGTTTCGCGGCATCGCCGCCCGGACCCGCCGGCAGGAGGTCCGATTCATTGGCATTGTACCATATTCTTTTCCGGTCTGCAAGGGCAAGATGTCTGATTTTCTTGGATTTTGTGGCGCCGCCCCGGCGGACGGGGCCGGATGCCCGAAAAATTTCCCGACGGCCTTGACGCCGGCCGCAAAACGCGGTACAATGCAGAGGGTGAAACGTTTCGTTCTCACCCGGCGCCAACGGACCCGTCTCCTGCGGCGCAGCACTCTGCAAGCGGCTGGTGATACCCAATGTCTACCATCAAGGATATTGCCAGAGAGACGGGCCTCTCCCTGGCCACCATCTCCAAATACATGAACGGCGGCCACGTGCTCGAGCAGAACCGCGAACGCATCGAGGCGGCCATCGAGAAGCTGGACTACAAGGTCAACTACTTCGCCCGGGGGCTGAAGACCAACCGGTCCATGACCGTGGGCGTGCTGCTGCCCACCATCTCCAGTCCCTTTTTTGGCCAGGTGGTGGCCGCCATGGACGCCCAGCTGCGCCGGCGGGGCTACCACTGCCTGGTGTGCAGCTACGACTTCGACCCGAAGCTGGAGCTGGAGCAGCTGGAGCTGCTGGTCAACATCAACGTGGACGGCATCGTCTTCGTCCCCGAGCAGATTCAGGCCGCGCGGCTGACGGCGCTGGTGGGCAAGGTGCCGGTCATCCTGGTGGACCGGGTGATTCCCGACTTCCACTGCGACGCCGTGGTGGCCGACAGCCTCAACGCCATTTACAGCGCCATGGAGATTCTCTTCCGCCGGCAGCACCGGCGGGTGGGCCTGATTGTCGGGCCCCAGGACATCTCCACAGCCCGGGAGCGGCTGGTGGGCTACCGCCGGGTCCACGAGGACTACCGGATGCCCCTGGACGAGCAGCTCATCCGGGTGGGCAACTACGATTTGGAGTCCGGCTACCGGCTCTTCAACGTCCTGATGGACCTCCCCCGCCCCCCCACGGCCGTCTGCGTCACCAACTACGACATGACCGTGGGCGCCATCACCGCCGCCCACGAGCGGGGCATCGCCCTGCCGAGCGAGGTGGACTTCATCGGCTTCGACAACATCGACCTCTGCCGGGTGGTGACGCCGCCTCTGGACATCGTCGAACAGCCCATGGAGGAGATGGGCCGCGAGGCCGCCCGCATCATGCTCCGCCGGCTGGAGGGCAGCCGGGAGCCGCCGCAGCTGCTGCGGCTCAAATCGAAAATCCGTCAGTTTTCGCAGCCGTCTCTGCGTCAAGTATGAAAGGAGTAATGCCCCATGAATCCGAGCCACACCGATTTGCCGAAGATTGGCATCCGCCCCATCGTGGACGGGCGCCGCGGCCCCATGAAGCTCCGCGAGAGCCTGGAGCCCCAGGTCATGGCCATGGCCGAGGCCGCCAAGAAGCTCTTTGAGGAGAACCTGCGCTATTCCAACGGCCAGCCGGTCCAGGTGGTCATCGCCGACACCTCCATCGGCCGCGTCCCGGAGAGCGCCGCCTGCGCGGAAAAGTTCAAGAAGGAAAACGTGGCCGTCACGCTGTCCGTGACCCCCTGCTGGTGCTACGGCTCGGAGACCATGGACATGGACCCGATGACCATCAAGGGCGTCTGGGGCTTCAACGGCACCGAGCGCCCCGGCGCGGTGTACCTGGCCTCGGTCCTGGCCACCCACGCCCAGAAGGGCCTGCCGGCCTTCGGCATCTACGGCCACGAGGTCCAGAACGTGGACGAGGTCACCGACATCCCCGAGGACGTCAAGGAGAAGCTGCTCCGCTTCGGCCGGGCCGCCCTGGCCGTGGCCATGATGCGCGGCAAGAGCTATCTGCAGATTGGCTCCATGTGCATGGGCATCGGCGGCTCCATCATTGACCAGGACTTCATGGAGGAGTACCTGGGCCTGCGGGTGGAGTCCGTGGACGAGGTGGAAATCCTCCGCCGGATGGAGGAGGGCATCTACAACCAGGAGACCTACGAGAAGGCCCTGGCCTGGACCAAGGAGCACTGCAAGGAGGGCCGGGACGACAACCCCGCCTTTGTCCGCTTCAACCGGGAGCAGAAGGACAAGCAGTGGGAATTCACCATCAAGATGTACTGCATCATCAAGGACCTGATGCACGGCAACCCCAACCTGCCCGAGGGCTTTGAGGAGGAGATGCTGGGCCACAACGCCATTGCCGCCGGCTTCCAGGGCCAGCGCCAGTGGACCGACCACTGGCCCAACTGCGACTATCCCGAGGCCGTGCTGAACTCCTCCTTCGACTTCGAGGGCCCCAAGGAGCCCATGACCTTCGCCACCGAGAACGACGTCCTCAACGGCCTGGGGATGCTGTTCATGCGCCTGCTGACCCACCGCGCCCAGATCTTCGCCGACGTGCGGACCTTCTGGTCCCCCGAGGCCACGAAGCGCGCCTCCGGCTACGACCTGGAGGGCAAGGCCAAGGAGAACGGCGGCATCATCCACCTGCTCAACTCCGGCGCCGCCTGCCTGGACGCCTGCGGCGAGTGCACCGACGAGAACGGCAACGCCGTGATGAAGCAGTGGTGGGACGTCACCGAGGAGGACATCCGGAAGATGACCGACGCCACCGTCTGGTGCGAGGCCGGCTTCGACAACTTCCGCGGCGGCGGCTTCTCCAGCCACTTCGTCACCCGCGCCGAGATGCCCGTGACGATGATTCGTCTGAACCTGGTCAAGGGCCTCGGCCCGGTCCTCCAGATTGCCGAAGGCTGGACGGTGAAGCTGCCCGACGAGGTCACCGACGTCCTCATGGAGCGGACCAACCCCACCTGGCCCTGCACCTGGTTCACCCCGCGGTGCGACGGCATCCCCGGCAGCCCCTTCTGCTCGGCCTACGACGTGATGAACAACTGGGGCGCCAACCACGGCGCGATTTCCTACGGCCACATCGGCGCGGACCTGATTACCCTCTGCTCCATGCTGCGCATCCCCGTGTGCATGCACAACGTGCCGGAGAAGGACATCTTCCGCCCCGCCGCCTGGAACGCCTTCGGCATGGACAAGGAGGGCCAGGACTACCGCGCCTGCGCCGCCTACGGCCCGCTCTACAAGAACATCCGGTAAGGAGGCGCGGCCATGCTGAACAACGTGCCGAAGATCCTCTCCCCGGAGCTGCTGAAGGTCCTGTGTGAGATGGGCCACAGCGACGTCATCGTCCTGGGGGACGGCAACTTCCCCGCCGACCGGTTCGCCCGGGAGGGCAACTGCAAGCTGGTCCGCTGCGACGGCCACGGCGTGCCGGAGCTGCTCGACGCCATCCTCACCATGATGCCCCTGGACACCTACGTGGAGCATCCGGTCCACCTGATGGAGACGGCGCCCCAGGACAAGGATCTGAAAATCGAGGTCTGGGACGAGTACAAGGAAATCATCGCCCGCCACGACGCCCGCGGCGAAAAGGCCATCGGCTACTACGAGCGGTTCGAGTTCTACGAGCAGGCGAAGAAGTCCTACTGCATCGTGCAGACCGGCGAGGGCGCCATCTACGCCAACATCGCCATCCAGAAGGGCGTCATCCAGTAACGCCATCCCCCCAGCGCCCCGGGCCGCAAAGGCCCGGGGCGCTTCCGCGTGTCCAACCCCGCGGCGCACAAAAAGCCGGGGCGCTTTTGCGCCCCGGCTTGGTTGTATTTTGGATCAGTCGGCGTCCTCGGCCAGCTTCTTGGCCTCCTCGATGATTTTCGCCTGGTACATCTGCGGGACCTCCTCGTAGCGGAGGAACTTCAGCCGGAAGTAGCCCCGGTCCTGGGAGATGGAGCGCAGGTCGATGACGTAGGAGGACATCTCGCCCATGGGCACCTCGGCCTCCACCTGCTGCTGGTTGTCGCCCTTGGGCGTCATGCCCAGGAT
>CAJFNZ010000006.1 GCA_904395905.1 uncultured Oscillospiraceae bacterium
ACATGTGCCTCGGAAAAAACACTTCTCAGCCTGCAAGTGTGCGGCCCGCAGGGCCGTGCGCGCAGCAGGCTGCATCCCCTCGCCAAACTGCCTGCATTTTGGCGACAGCGTGTCGAGTTTCTCGACACGCTGAAGGGCCGCCTCCATTGGAGGCGGCCCTCATTCTTCCCTGTGGCTGTTACTCGATGGCAATCCGCCGCTGGCTGGGCAGCTGGGCGTTGGCCTTGGGCAGCTGCAGACGCAGCACGCCGGACTCGTACTTGGCCTTCACGTCCTCGGGCCGGACGTCGCCGACGTAGAAGCTGCGGGAGCAGGCGCCGGCATAGCGCTCCTGCCGGATGTAGCGGCCCTTCTTGTCCTTCTCATCCTTATCCAGGCCCTTGGCCGCGCGGATGGTCAGGTAGCCGTCCTCCAGCTCCAGGTTCACCTCGTCCTTGGCAAAGCCCGGCAGGTCGATGTCCACTTCGTATCCCTCGTCGGTCTCGCGGACGTCGGTCTTCATCAGATGCTTGGCGTGCTTGCCGTAGAGGGCGTTCTGCGTATCCTTCATATAGCGGTTGAACGAATCCCCGAAGAAATCGTCAAACAGGTTCTCACTGAACAGGCTGGGCAACATATGTCATACCTCCAATACTGTCATGCTTGTTGCACCAAATTGTGCGCCCGGGGCGGGTCCCATCTCTGTGGCCCTCTCTCCCGATTGCATGTTCAGTATAGGCCTTAATTTTAGCACTGTCAATAGGGGAGTGCTAAAATTCACAAAAAGATAACAGTTCACCCATCGCCTTGGGCGGGGACTGCGCGGGTGGCGACGGCGTCCACCCCGAGGCCCAGCACGTCCGCCAGCACCACCTGGCCGGCCGCCACCGGGGCCCGCAGCCGGCAGCGATGGAGGGCCGCCGCGGCCTCCAGCAGCCGCTCCCGGGGAATCGGGGCCGTCAGCCGCACCGGGCACAGGGGCAGCGCGCCCCCCGCCACCGCCACGGTGGTGGCCAGGTTCCGCACCGGGTGGAGCAGCTCCGTCCGGGCGTAGTCCTCCCCCCGGGGGCAGCCGTTGCCGGCGCAGCGGCGGAGGGTCCCGCCGTCGGCCTCGGCCGTGAGATGGCAGCCGTTGGGGCAGAGCAGGCAAATCATCGTCTTAGTCATGGCGCAGCACCACCTCCACCGGCGCGCGGGAATCCAGAGGCGGCGCCGTCAGCCGCTCCATCTGGGCCGGGTTCGCCCAGGGAATCCGCCGGCTGGCCAGCACCCGCCCGTCCTGGATGACCTCCGCCACGGCGCCGCGCAGCGGCCGCTCCGGCCGGAAGCAGAGGACGGCCGATTCGGTCCCCGCCAGCCGGCCGGGCGTCACCTGGCGGCACCCGCGGCCGCGGACGGCAACGGGGCACGGCGGCAAGTGCCCGTCCAGATACCGCCGGACGGCCCCGGCCAGATTCTCGGCCTCCCGGGAGACGTCGTCGGCCACGTCGTGGACGTGGAGGACGTTCCCGGCGGCGAAGATGCCCGGGACGGTCGTTTGGCCGAACTGGTCCGTCTGCGGCCCGCCGGTGGACGGGTCCAGCAGGGCCCCGGCCTGGCGGGTCAGCTCGTTTTCGGGAATCAGGCCCACCGAGAGAATCAGCGTGTCGCAGGGCACCCGCTCCTCGGTGCCGGGAATCGGTCGGCGCCGGTCGTCCACCGCCGCCACGGTGACCGCCTCCAGCCGGGCCGCGCCGTGGAGGGCCGTCACCGTGCGGGAGAGGTGCAGCGGGATCCCGTAGTCGTCCAGACACTGGAGCAGGTTCCGGGGCAGGCCGCTGGGATACGGCAGGATCTCATAGACCCCCCGGACGTGCGCCCCCTCCAGGGTCAGCCGCCGGGCCATCATCAGCCCGATGTCCCCCGAGCCGAGAATCACCGCCTCCCGGCCCACCATGGCGTTGTGGAGGTTCAGGTAGGCCTGGGCCACGCCGGCGGTGAAGACCCCCGCCGGCCTCGTCCCGGCCACCGGCAGAGCCCCCAGGGGCCGCTCCCGGCAGCCCATGGCCAGAATCACGGCCCGAGCGCGGTAGGCCAGCAGCCCCGCCCGGGTGACGGCCGTCACCCGCCGCCCCGCCGTCAGGCCGGTCGCGGCCGCGCCGGTGCGGATGGGAATCCCCCGCGCCAGGGCCGGCTCCAGGAACCGCGCCGCGTACTCCGGGCCGGTGAGGGCCTCGCCGAAGCGGGTCAGGCCGAAGCCGTCGTGGATGCACTGGCGCAGGACACCGCCGGCCTCCGGCTCCCGCTCCAGGACCACCAGGTCCCGGACGCCCAGGTCCCAGAGCCGCAGCGCCGCCGCCAGCCCGGCCGGCCCGCCGCCGAGGATGACGACGTCCTTATCCATTTCCTTCATCGTCACGCACCTTTCCCGTAAAGAGCCACGAGCCCTCCGGCCCGTACAGCAGGTCCTCCGGCCGGCAGCCCAGCCGCTCGCGGAGCATCGCCGCCAGGCGCATCTGGCAGTAGCCCCCCTGGCAGCGGCCCATCATGGCCCGGCAGCGGTATTTGAGCCCCGTCAGCGTCCGGGCGCCCAGCGGGCCGGACAGGGCCTCGCGGACCTCGGCCCGGGTCACCTCCTCGCAGCGGCAAATCAGCTCGCCGTAGTCCGGGTCCCGGGCAATCAGCGCCGCCCGCGCCGCCTCGTCCGCCTCCCGGAACACCGGCGGCCGCCGGCGGATGGGGTCAAAGTCCGGGTTCTCCGCCAGGTCCTCCGCCTCGGCCAGCAGGCCCACCGCCTCCCGCGCGATAGGCAGAGCCGAGGTGAGCCCCGGGGACTCGATGCCCACCAGGTTGACGACCCCGGGGGCCAGGTCGTCCCGCCGCTCGATGACGAAGTCGTCGTACCCGCCCTTGTCCGGCCCGGCCAGCTTCGGCCGGACGCCGGCGAAGGTGCGGATGCAGTCGGCTCGGGAGAGGCCGGGCAGGATCCGCCGCCCCTCCTCCAGGAGCAGCGCCTGGGTGGGGGCCGTGGTCGCCCAGTCCTCGGGGGCGCCGACGTACTCGGTGCTGGGGCCGATGAGGACGTTGCCGTCGATGGTGGGCGTCAGGTGGATGCCCAGGCCGCCGGTCCGGTAGTTGGGCACCGGGTAGGCCGGCAGGGGCAGGCAGTCCGCCAGCCGCCGGTCCAGCAGGAAGTACTCCCCGCGGCAGGGGTAGATCCGGTAGCCGGGGATCCCCAGCATCGCCGACACCCGGTCGGCGTGGAGCCCGGCGCAGTTGAACACCCATCGTGCCCAGACGGTCCCGCCGCCGGCGGTCAGCCACCAGCAGCCCGCCTCCCGCCGGGCCGCCGTCACCGGGTGGGAGAAGCGGAACTCCGCGCCGTTGTTCGCCGCGTTTTCCGCCAGGCCCAGGTTCCACTGGAAGGGGCTCAGCACGCCGGTGGAGCCAGAGTAGAGGGCAAATTCCCCCCGGATGGCCGGGGCCATCCTTCGGATCTCCGCGCGGCCCACCAGGCGCAGCTCCGGCACGCCGTTGCGCCGCCCGGTCTCCAGCAGCGCCTCCAGCCGGGCGCGGTCCTCCCGGTCGAAGCCCACAATCAGCTTCCCGGTCCGGCGGAAGGGCACGTCCAGCTCTGCCGCCGCCCGGGGGAAGGTCCGGTTGCCCTCCACGCAGAGGCGGGCCATCTTCGTGCCGGGCCGGTTGTTGAAGCCGGCGTGGAGGACGCCGGAATTCCGGGCGCTGGTGCCGCCGAACAGGTCCGGATTCCGCTCCAGCACCACCACCCGCAGGCGGTAGCGGCACAGCTCCCGGGCCACGGCGCTGCCGATGACGCCCGCGCCGATGACGGCCACGTCGTAACAGGGTTCCATGGGGTCAGCTCCTTCGTCGTTTCCTCCAGTTTATCGCCTTTGGGCCCCCGCTGTCAACCGCGGCAAAAAAGTCCTTGACAAATGCCCAGCGGGATGGTATGCTTTGACCAAGTTAGTTATATATAACCAACCCACGCGGCGCAGCCGCATTGTTTTGCTCGATAAGTTAGGATATACTAACCACAGACAGGAGGGCCTATGAGCGTCGTAATCATCGGCGGCAACGACCGCATGGCAAGGCTGTACGAGGACACCTGCAAATCCTATGGCTGCAAGGCCAAGATCTTTCTGCACCTGAAAAGCGAACTGCGCCGGAAAATCGGCAGCCCGGACCTGATGATTCTCTTCACCAGCACCGTCTCCCACAAAATGGTCAACTGCGCCCTTTGCGAGGCCAAGCGCTGCAAGGCCGTGGTGGCGCGCTCTCACAGCAGCAGCCTCAACGCGCTGCAAACCATCCTCGAAACCCACTGTACGCAGCCCGCCTGAGGGCGGCGTGCAGACTTCCCCGCGCGGGAAACCAGCAGAAAGGACGAGATTCCCCATGAAAAACCTTGCGATTATCTATTGGAGCGGCACCGGCAACACCGAGGCCATGGCCCGCCAGGTGGCCGAAGGCGCCGAGGCGGCCGGGGCCAAGGCGCAGCTGATTGCGGCGGCGGAGTTCGGCGCGGACCGGCTGGGCAGCTACGACGCCTTCGCCTTCGGCTGCCCGTCGATGGGCGCCGAAGAACTGGAGGAGACGGAGTTCGAGCCGATGTTCTCGGCGGTCAAGCCGGGGCTGGCGGGCCGGACCGTGGCGCTGTTCGGCTCCTACGGCTGGGGCGACGGCGAGTGGATGCGCACCTGGGCC
>CAJFNZ010000007.1 GCA_904395905.1 uncultured Oscillospiraceae bacterium
CCCACCGAGCCGTGCACGCACGGCGGCAGAGGCCGGATAGTTAAGCGCCCGCAGTTGTGTATTCCTGATTCAAAAAGGAACAGACCGTTTTTCAGAGCCTCACCGAGCCGTGCACGCACGGCGGCAGAGGCTGGATAGTCAAGCGCCAGCAGTTGTGTATTCCTGATTAAAAAGGAAACCGTCCGTTTTTCAGAGCCCCACCGAGCCGTGCGCGCACGGCGGCAGAGGCCAGATAGTCAAGCGCCAGCAGTTGTGTATTCCTGATTAAAATATGGGAAAGGGGGGAGAAAGAGAGAGGAAGTGTAAAACTTACCGCCGAAATCTGGGAGTTTCCGCATTTACATCCGGCGGGAAAGCGAGTATAATACGGGTATTCCCATCAAGAACATACAGGAGAAGGCGCCATGATTATTACCGTAACCCTGAATCCGGCCCTGGATAAGACGATTCTCGTGAAGAACTTTGCCGTGGACCGCGTGTGCCGGGTGGAGGATTCCCGCCTGGATCCGGGCGGCAAGGGCATCAATATTTCCCGGGTTCTCCACAGCCTGGGGGGCCGCAGCGTGGCCGTGGGTATCGTCGGCGGCGCGGCCGGTGAATACATACGAGACCAGCTGGATGTGCTGGGCATCCGCAACGACCTGGTGTTCGGACGGCAGGAGACCCGCACGAATCTGAAGGTGGTGGACCCCGTCCGCCACACCTGCACCGACATCAATGAGCCCGGCGTCCCGGTGACGGCGGGGGAGCTCCAGGAAATCTGGGAGAAGCTGAACGATTTGGTGAATCCCGGGGATACGGTGGTTTTCGCCGGGCAGAACCCGCCGGAGATGTCGGACCAGCAGCTGGCGCAGTGGATTATGCAGCTCAAGGCGCAGGGCGTCCGCACAGCCCTGGACACGGTGGGGATGGCCATGAAAATCGGCGTGGCCGCCGGCCCCACGGTCATCAAGCCCAACGAAGCGGAGCTGGAGGAGCTGTGCGAGATGGAGCTGCCCACCCGGGCGGATCTGGCGGCGGCCGCCCGCCGGGTGGTTGCCAACGGCGTGGACCGGGTGGTGGTCTCCATGGGGGCCGAGGGGGCGCTGTTCGTCAAGGCCGACGAGGCCTTCTTCGCCCGGGGGCTGGAGGTGCCCGTGGGCAGCACCGTGGGCGCCGGCGACGCGATGCTGGCCAGCGTCCTGTGGGACATGGAGCGGGGCCTCAGCTGGGAGGAGACGGCCGCCCGCGCCACGGCGGTCAGCGCCGCGGCGGTCATGACCGCCGGGACCCAGCCGGGCGGCGCCGAGGCGGTGGCCGCGCTGCTGGAGCAGGTCCGCGTGGAACCTCTCCCTTAAAAGACGAAATTCTTCGAAAAAAGTTTCGGGCCCGGGGGCCGGCCGCCGTTGGACGGGGCGGCCGGCCCCCGGTTCCTGCGCGCGTCCGGAAAAAGGTCCGGACGCGCGATTGTTTTTCCCGGGCGGCCGTGGTATGATGAAGACAATCTCCCGGCGTCCGGAAGCGCCGGCTGCGAAAGGATGAGGCATATGAAGCAACTGCACGGAACCGACCAGAGGACCATGGCCTACATCAATCTTTACGGCGTCCTGGGGGCGCTGGAGGAGCTGTGCGCCATGGACGAGGAGGCGCGGGCGCTGGTGTCCGGGACGTCCATCGCTGTGGGCTTCCGGGTGGCCGGCGGGCCCCGGGCCACGCTGCGCTTTGCCGACGGCGCCTGCCGGCTGGAGGACGGCGACGACCACTGCGACATCCGGCTGCCCTTCTCGTCGCCGGAGAAGTTCAACGGCCTGATTGACGGCACGGTCACCCCCATCCCCACCAAGGGCCTCACCAAAGTCAAGTTCCTCCTGGGCCCCTTCACGAAGCTGACCGACCGTCTGAGCCGGTACCTGCGGGCCACGGAGGCGGACCTCCGGGACCCGGAGTTTTTCCGCCGCAGCACCACGCTGATGTTCTACGTCATCGCCGAGGCCCTGAGCCAGATTGGCAACCGCGACCGCATCGGCCGCGCCAGCGCCTCGTACATCCCCGACGGCGTCATCTGCCTGAAGATTGACGGCGGCCCGGCGGCGGCCATCGGCGTCCGAAACCACGTGCTGCACACGGTCAAGCGCGCGCCGGAGACGCCTACGGCGGTGATGGAGTTCGGCAGCATGGAGATTGCCCGGGAGCTGTTCGACGGCAAGCGGAACGCCCTGGCCAGCCTCGGCGAGGGGACCATCCGCGTCCGGGGCCTGATGCCGATGCTGGACAACATGAACCGGATCCTCGACCGGGTCGCCCTGTACCTCGCCTAGGCCCGCCGCAACCGAACATCCACCCGCCTCCCGGGCGGGATGCGCACAGCAAGGAGGAATTCCATGAACACCTACACCTACGAAGAGAGCCGGCGGCAGTTTGCCCGGGCCTGCCGGGTGATTCCCTCGGGCATCTACGGCCACCAGGGCCCGGCCGAGGGCTGCTTCATCCCGGTGGACGCCTTCCCCATGTTCTCCGAGCGGGCCCAGGGCACGTACTTCTGGGACGTGGACGGCAACCGCTTCATCGACTATATGTGCGCCTACGGCCCCAACGTCCTGGGCTACGGCGACCCGGACGTGGACGAGGCGGCCCGGAAGCAGATGGAAAAGGGCAACTGCGTCACCGCCCCCTCGACGCTGATGATTGACTTCGCCGAGCTGCTGGTGGACACGGTCCACTCGGCCGACTGGGCCTTCTTCGCCAAGAACGGCAACGACGTCACCACGCTGGCCGTGCTGACGGCCCGGGCCTACACCCACAAGAAGAAGATTGTCTTCTTCAAGGGCTACTACCACGGCGTGGCCCCCTGGACCCAGAAAATCGACTATGCCGGCATCCTCGAGGAGGATGTGTGCAACAACCTCTACGTGGACTGGAACGACTTCGACCAGCTCCAGGCGGTCTTTGAGAAGTACAAGGGCCAGATTGCCGGCCTCATCGCCCAGCCGTACCAGCACGGGAACTTCCGGGACAACGAGCTGCCCGCCGACGGCTTCTGGCAGAAGGTCCGCAAGCTCTGCACCGACCACGAGGTCCTCTTGATGATTGACGACGTCCGGGCGGGCTTCCGGATGGACCTGGCGGGGTCGGACCACTACTTCGGCTTCGAGGCGGACCTCATCTGCTTCTGCAAGGCCCTGGCCAACGGCTACAACGTCTCAGCCCTGTGCGGCAAGGACTTTTTGAAGAACACCGTCAGCGGCCTGACGTACACCGGCTCCTACTGGCTGTCGGCCGTGCCCTTCGCGGCGGGCATCGCCTGCATCGAGAAGATGAAGCGGCTCGACTGCGCAAACCTGCTCAACGAGAAGGGCCGCAAGCTGCGCGACGGGCTCCAGGCCGCCGCCGCCCGCCACGGGTTCGACCTCCACGTGACGGGGATGCCGTCGCTCTTCTACCTGCGGATTGCCGACGACCCCAGCCTGGGGCTCCACCAGGAGTGGGTGGCCGAGTGCGTCCGCCGGGGCGTCTACTTCACCAACCACCACAACCACTTCATCAACGCCGCCCTGTCCGACCAGGACATCGCCGACACCGTGGCCGTGGCCGAGGAGGCCTTCGAGGCCGTCCGGATGCGCCACCCGCTGTAACCCCGCTCTTCCGCCGTCCCGGTGTCCGCCGGGGCGGCGGACAGCGTGTCGAGAAACTCGGCACGCTGTCGCCAAAATGCAGGCATTTTGGCGAAGGGATGCAGGCTCCCACGCGCACGGCCCGTTGGGCCGCACACTTGGAGCCTGAGAAGTGTTTTTTCCGAGGCGCATGTCCCCGGAAA
>CAJFNZ010000008.1 GCA_904395905.1 uncultured Oscillospiraceae bacterium
CGGACTTTGCCCCGACGCCGGGGGCTGCGTTCCAAACTTGCCGGCGCCGGGGGAACCCCCGGCGAGGGTTCCCCCGGACCCCCTCCTGCGCTGTTTTGGGCAAAGCAGACCGCGCCCACAGGGCGCGGAGGGATTTCGCCCGATGCGGCGGGCGACCAGGGGCGCTGCCCCTGGACCTCGCCACCTTTTGTAAAAGGTGGACGAAAACTTTTGATTGCGCTACCCATAGACGGACAATAAACGGGGCCCCATGGGACGCCAGTCCCATGGGGAGAGGAGGAGCAAGGAAGCGGGCGCAGTTTTCGCCGGAGGGCGTCAGCCCGCAGGCGGAAACGGAGCTGAGCGGACTTTGCTCCGACGAGACTTTGCTCCGACGACAAGGGTGATTTCATGGACTTCAAATTACACGCCCCCTACAAGCCCACCGGCGACCAGCCGGAGGCCATCGCAAAACTGGTCCAGGGCATCGAGGCCGGCCTGGATGAACAGGCCCTCCTGGGCGTCACCGGCTCCGGCAAGACCTTCACCATGGCCAATGTCCTCGCCGCCGTCAACCGCCCGACCCTGGTCCTGGCCCACAACAAAACCCTCGCCGCCCAGCTGTGCGCCGAGTTCCGGGACTTCTTCCCGGAGAACGCCGTGGAGTACTTCGTCTCCTATTACGACTACTACCAGCCCGAGGCCTATATCCCCCACACCGACACCTATATCGAAAAGGACGCGGCCACCAACGACGAGATTGACCGCCTCCGCCTTTCGGCCACCTGCGCCCTGCTGGAGCGGCGGGACGTCGTCGTCGTGGCCTCGGTCAGCTGTATTTACGGCCTCGGCGAGCCGGACGACTTCGCAAAAATGATGATTTCCCTCCGTCCCGGCATGACCATGGACCCCCGCGAGCTCCAGCGCCGCCTGGTGGAGGACCGCTACGAGCGCAACGACATCGCCTTCGAGCGGAACCACTTCCGCGTCCGCGGCGACACCATCGACATCTACCCGGCCTATTGGAAGGAACGGGCCATCCGCGTGGAGTTCTTCGGCGACGAAATCGACCGGATCTCCCAAATCAACGCCGTCACCGGGATGCCGGAAAAGGTCCTCAGCCACGTGCCCATCTACCCGGCCAGCCACTACATCACCCCCAAGGACAAGATGGACCGGGCCGTCAAGGAAATTGAAAGGGAGCTGTGGGATCAGGTCAAGTTCTTCGAGGAGCACGACAAGCTGCTTGAGGCCCAGCGAATCAAGCAGCGGACCCTCTACGACATCGAGATGATGCAGGAGCTGGGCTACTGTTCCGGCATTGAGAACTATTCCCGGATTATCTCCGGCCGGCCGGTGGGCTCGGCGCCCATGACGCTCCTGGACTATTTCCCGAAGGACTTCCTCCTCTTTGTGGACGAGAGCCACGTGACGCTTCCCCAGGTGCGGGCCATGTACAACGGCGACCACGCCCGCAAGGAGAGCCTCGTGGAGTACGGCTTCCGGCTCCCCTGCGCCTTCGACAACCGCCCGCTGAAGTTCGAGGAATTTGAACAGCGGATTCACCAGGTGGTCTACGTCTCGGCGACCCCCGGCCCCTACGAGCGGGAGCGCGCCGGCCAGATTGTCGAACAGGTCATCCGTCCCACGGGCCTGCTGGACCCGGAGGTGGTGGTCCGGCCGGTGGAGGGCCAGATTGACGACCTGATTGGCGAAATCAACGCCCGCACCGAGCGCGGCGAACGGACCCTCGTCACGACCCTGACGAAAAAGATGGCCGAGGACCTGACCACGTACCTCCAGGAGAGCGGCATCCGCGTCCGGTATATGCACTCGGACATCGGCGCCATGGAGCGCATGGAGATTATCCGGGACCTGCGCCTGGCGAAGTTCGACGTCCTGGTGGGCATCAACCTCCTGCGCGAGGGCCTGGACCTGCCGGAGGTCAGCCTGGTGGCCATCCTCGACGCCGACAAGGAGGGCTTCCTCCGCTCCGAGACGAGCCTCATCCAGACCATCGGCCGCGCCGCCCGGAACGCCGAGGGCCGCGTCATCCTCTACGCCGACCAGGTCACCGCAGCCATGGCCGCGGCCATCGAGGAGACCGAGCGCCGCCGGGCCATCCAGAACGCCTACAACGAGAAGCACCACATCGTCCCCAAGACCATCCTCAAACCGGTCCACGAGCTCATCGAGATCTCCAAGGACGCCACCGAGGCCCTGCGCCGCGACGGCGTGAAGATGACCCGCAAAGAGCGGGAGGCGGCCATCGCCCAGCTGGAGAAACAGATGCGCGAGGCGGCCCGGATGATGGAGTACGAATACGCCGCCGTCCTCCGCGACCAGATTATCCAGCTGCGCGGCGCAGATGCAAAAGCCGGCGGCGCATCGTCCGCTGCAAAACCGGGCGGCCGATAAAGGCACGTCCGATAAGAAGGAGAGATTGACCATGATCAAACGCAAAGAGCAGATGCCGGTGGAAATCCGCGAAAACCTCCGCGGCGGCCACGGGAAGCTCCAGTTCACCCACCTCTTCCAGGGGGACGAGCTGAACAAGACGAATATGTTCGCCGTCATCACCATCCAGCCGGGGGACTCCATCGGCGTCCATCCCCACAACCCCGACGGCGAGGCCTACGTGGTCCTCGACGGCTCCATCACCGTCACCGAGGACGGCGTGGACTACATCCTCCACGCCGGTGACGCCGAGTACTGCTCCGACGGCCACACCCACGCCGTCGTGAACCACACCGACAAGCCGGCCACTTTCCTGGCCATCGTCATCAAATAACGCAGGTTTCCCAACACAAAGCGGGCGCATCGATGTTCGATGCGCCCGCTGTTTTTCTTCTGTCACCCGATGAACCACTGTGTCCAGACGCCGTCCACGTATCCGACGCCGAACTCCGTGAAGTCCTCGGAGAGGATGTTCGCCCGGTGGCCTTCGGAGTTCATCCAGGCCTCCATCACCGCCTCGGCCGTCTCGTAGCCGCTGGCGATGTTTTCGCCGGCCGTCCGGTATTCGATGCCCAGCTCCTCGAGCATCTCCGAGAGCGTCCCGTAGGTGGGGCTCGTGTGGTTGAAGTAGTCGTTCTCCACCATGTCCTGGGACTTGAGCCGGGCGCCCTCGCACAAATCGACGCGCAGGGTCAGCGGCTCGAGCCCGTTGGCCTCCCGCTCGGCGTTGACCAGCTCCGCCACCTGCCGCTCCAGCGGGGAGGTGCCCTGCTCGTCGGGGACATCCGGCCGCGGCAGCAGTTGCACCAGCACCAGATCCACCGTGCCGTCGCTCTCATGGTCGATGATGGTCACGCTGTCGCCGGGAATCATCTCGTCGAGACACGAGGCGTCGGCCAGCTGGTAGTTGGCATAGTACTGCGTCTCGTCGCTGACCCGCAGCGCGCCGTAGTCGAGAATCGCATACAGCTCCCGCGCCGAGGGCAGCGTGGCCGTCGATTCGTCGCTCTGGAGGCTGGGCAGGCCGTAGACCTGGTTGAAGTCCGAATAGAACCGGGTGTAGACCGTCACCGTGCGGCCCAGCAAACTCTCGTCCTGGGCCACGGCGTCCGTCACCAGGAAGTCCCGGGTATAGCCGTCGATGTGGAGGAGGCTCCCCTCCAGCGGGACGCCGTCGCGCAAATCGCCGATGGCGTTGGCCACAACAACCCCGGTGACCGGAATGACGTCAAAGCGATACTCCAGCAGGCTCATCGGGGACATCAGGTCGTCCAGGACGTACTGGGCCTCCCCGTCGTCGTCATACGCCTCGACCACCGGGCAGCGGAGCGCGTTGCTGATGAGCAGGCACGCCTCCTCCCGGGTCACATAGAGGGAGGGGTCCTCGACCACATCGCCGTAGATACCCAGCTCCCGGGCGTCGGCGTCCACGTGCTCGTCCCACCCGGCGCCCTGGTACCGCCCGGCGTCCAGGCCCAGGGTCGTCAGCAGCATCTTGGCCAGCTCCCGAATCGTGATATAGTCAACAGGCCGGAACGTGCCGCCGGTGCCGGAGAGGATTCCCTCGGCGACACAGAACTCGATAAAATCCCTGGCCCAGTTGTTTGCGGTGTCGGTAAAGCTGTCTGCCTCCGCCGCCGGCACAGTCTCGCTGAGCAGCGTGGCAATCACCTTTGCTATCTCGGCCCGGGTGATGCAGTTATACGGCCGGAAGGAGCCGTCGGCGTATCCGGAAACCAGCCCCAGATCCGTCAGCATGGCCACCTCGGCCTGGTAAGTAATCTGATTCCAGTCGGTAAAGCGGCTGGCGGCGACATCCACCGCCTGGACGCCCAGCACCAACGACACGACGAGAACGATTGTAAGAAATCCTGCAAAGATCCGTCTCACGGCAGAGCCCCCTTCTACAAGTCAACTCGAAAACCCGGTTTTCGGAATTTCCAGCACTGCCAGTATAAACCGAACCCGCCCCCCGGTCAATCCATTCCCCCACATTGTAATCAAACCGTAACATTTTAGATAGCAATACACAGCTGCGGGCGCTTGACTATCCAGCCTCTACCGCCGTGCGCGCACGGCTCGGCGGAGCTCTGAAAAACGAATTTTTTAGCAGGCTGTGTGTGCGTCTAATCAATGGTTTCGCCCGCCTACGGGCAGTGCAATCAAAGTTTTCGTCCACCTTTTTCAAAAGGTGGCAGGGGGCCTCGTCGGGGCAAAGTCCGTTCACCTCCGTTTCCGCCTGCGGGCTGCGCCCTCCGGCGAAAA
>CAJFNZ010000009.1 GCA_904395905.1 uncultured Oscillospiraceae bacterium
CGCAGTAGTAGATGGTGGACGCCACCTGGCACACGCCGCCGCCCAGCTCCGGCGTCGAGGTGCCCGAGACGAAGACCGTCGCCGCCTGGTAGCCCTTGGCGGCCGTCCGTTCGCCGACGATGTCGTTGAAGGAGAAGACGTCGCCGGGGTTCAGGATGGTGCCGTCGATGGCCTCGCAGGCCAGCACCAGGTTGGTGGTGCGGCCGGGGTTCCAGGGGTATGGGCTGTCGTAGCTGGCCAGCACGTCGTTGAAGAGCGTGGCCTCCAGCTCGGCCAGGGTGACCTCCGGCTGGACCTCCGAGAGGGTGATGGTCAAATCGCTGCCCTCCTCGGCCATGGCCTGCTGCTGCTCGGCGGCGGCCAGGTCGAAGCCGTAGCCCACCACCTCCTCGACAATCACCTTGTTCTCGCTGTCGTAGTAGGCGTCGGCCATGTCGGTGCACATCTCGTCATAGACGGCGCTCAGGTCCACCGGCGTATAGGCCTCCTCGTCGTAGGCGTACTCGATGGCGGAGAAGTCGTTGTTCATAAACGCGGCAATGACCGTGTCGTAGAGGCCATCGGCGTCCAAACTCCGCCGGCTCGTCCCCACGTGGATAATCAGCTCCGTGGGGATGGTCTCGGCCGGCGTCTCCTCGGTGGCGGGAATCTCCGTCTCCACCACGTCGTAGGTGGAGTCCACCCGCTCCGACTGGACCTCCTCGGCCACCGCGTCGATGGTCGAGCGGATATACGCCTCGTTGAGGGTCAGGCTGTCCTGGATGTTGACCACGTGCTCGCCGGAGGCGCCGGTGACGGTGGCCAGCAGGGTCTGGAAAATACCGTTCTCCCGTCCGTAGTTCCAGGCGGCCTCCACGGCGGCTTCGGCGTCCAGGGACACCTGGGTGTCGGCCGGCTCGAAGGAGAGGGTCCGGTCCGGCAGGACCACCGACAGCGTCGAGGAGCCGTAGGTGTCCGCCACGGCGGCTTCCACGGCGGCGACAGCCTCCTCCCGGGACATCCCGCCGACGTTGACGCCGGCCACGTAGACGTTGGGGAAGATGTCGCCGGAGTTGTGCAGCACAACGGCGTAGATGCCGACGCCGACCACCAGCGCCAGGACGACGGCCACAGCCGTCAGGGCAATGACCTTGCCGCGGCCCGTGCCGCCGGTCTTCTGGGCCGGCTGCTTAGACGCCTGCTTGGCCGCCTGCTTTTTCTGCGCGGCGGTGGGCTTTGCGGCAGGTTTTGGATTTTGATTTCGAGGTTTTTCAAATTTTCCCATGGTGTTCTCCTGTGATTTCACGCGGGGACGCGCTAGGATGCGTTCGGGCTCTGCCCGGATACTTCATTATATCGTATTGTTTGCCGGATCCGCAAGGACATTCTGTTACGGTTCTATTACATTTTTTCCCGAGAAGAAACAAAAGGTGACATAAGGTTACGAAATCCGCGGGGCGTCGCTCACTGGGCGCGGCAGAGGGCGTACCGGGCGACGAAGGTCTGGGCCGCCTTCAGCGGGTCCTCGCCGCGGCCCAGCTTCCACGTCAGCTTCGGCACGGAGCCGGCCGAGAAGAAGACCTTCCCGTGGAAGGACGGCTCGGCGCACACCGCCGATACGGCCGCAAAGTCCAGTGACGAGAGGGTGAAGGCCAGCTGGCCGCCCTTCTGGGCAATTTCGATGACGCCGGCCGCCGCCGCCCGGGCCCGCAGCAGGGCGATGGCCACCAGGTTCATCACGCCCTTGGGCGGGTCGCCGTACCGGTCCACCATCTCGTCGAGGAGGTCCTCGGCGTCCTCCTCGGTGCGGATGGCGGCCATCCGGCGGTAGAGGTCCATCCGCTGCTCTCCGGCCGGCACGAAGTCCTTGTCGATGTTGGCCGACACGCTCAAATCGCAGGTGCACTCGGCCTCGGCCGGCTTCTCCTCGCCGCGCTCCTCCAGCACGGCCTCCTCCAGGAGCTTCAGGTACATATCGTATCCGACGCTCATCATGTGGCCCGACTGCTCGGCCCCGAGCAGGTCGCCGGCGCCGCGGATCTCCAGGTCCCGCATGGCAATCTTGAAGCCGGAGCCGAACTCGGCAAAGTCCCGGATGGCCGCCAGGCGCTTCTCGGCCACCTCGCTGAGGACCTTGCCCCGGCGGAAGGTCAGGTAGCAGAAGGCGTGGCGGTTCGACCGGCCCACCCGGCCCCGCAGCTGGTGCAGCTGGGAGAGGCCGAAGCGGTCGGCGTCCTCGATAATCAGGGTGTTGACGTTGCGGATGTCGATGCCCGTCTCGATGATGGTGGTGCAGACGAGGATCTGGAGCTCCCCCTCGTCCATCCGCTGAATCACGTCCCCCAGCTGGTCCTCGTGCATCTTGCCGTGGGCGACGGCCACCTGGGCCTCGGGGAAGGCCGCCTGGATCCGGGCCGCACAGCGGTCGATGGTCTCCACCCGGTTGTGGAGGTAGTAGACCTGGCCGCCCCGCTCCAGCTCCCGGCGGATGGCGTCGTAGAGGACCGCCTCGTTCTGCTCCAGCACGAAGGTCTGGACCGGATAGCGGTCGTGGGGCGGCTCCTCGATGGTGGACATATCCCGGATCCCCGACAGGGCCATATTCAGCGTTCGGGGGATGGGCGTCGCCGACAGGGTCAGGACGTCCACGCCCACGGAGAGCTCCTTGAGCCGCTCCTTGTGACCCACGCCGAAGCGCTGCTCCTCGTCCACGATGAGCAGGCCCAGGTCCTTGAAGGCGATGTCCTTCTGGAGCAGCTTGTGGGTGCCGATAATCATATCCAGCCGGCCCGAGGCCAGGTCCCGGAGGGTGTTCTTCTGCTGCTGGGCCGTGCGGAAGCGGGAGAGCACGTCGATGTTCACCGGGAAGCCCGCGAAGCGCTTCACCGCCGTCACGTAGTGCTGCTGCGCCAGGACCGTCGTCGGCACCAGGACGGCCACCTGCTTGCCGTCGAGCATACACTTCATGGCGGCCCGCAGGGCCACCTCGGTCTTGCCGAAGCCCACGTCGCCGCAGAGGAGCCGGTCCATCGGCTGAGGGGCCTCCATGTCGCCCTTGATTTCCGCCGTGCAGCGCAGCTGGTCGTCGGTCTCGGCGTAGGGGAACGACGCCTCAAACTCCGTCTGCCACGGCGTGTCGGCCGAAAAGGCGAAGCCCATCATCCGCTGCCGCTGGGCGTAGAGCTTGATGAGGTCGGCGGCCAGGTCCTTGGCGGCCCGGCGGGCCTTGGCCTTGGCCTTCTGCCACTGGTCGCCGCCCAGCTTGTTCAGCCGCACCGGGGCGTCCTCGCCGCCGCCGATGTACTTGCTCACCAGGTCCAGCTGCGTGGCCGGCACGTAGAGGGCGTCGGTGCCCTGGTAGGCGATTTTCACGTAGTCCTTGACGACGCCGTCCACCTTCATCTGCTCCATGCCCACGTAGCGGCCGATGCCGTGGTACTCGTGGACCACCAGGTCGCCGGGGTTCAGGTCGGTGAAGGAGCTGAGCTTCTGGCGGTTGGTGGCCTTTTTCCGGCCGCCCTCGCCGGAGGCCCGGGACGCTGCGCGGCGGCGGGCCGGCTTGGCGGCCGCCTGGCCCTCGGTGAGAATCGCCAGCTGTAACTCCGGGTACTCCACACCGGCGGGCAGGGCCCCGTCGGTCAGCAGCACCTGGCCGGCCTGGGGCAGCTTTTCGCAGGGATAGGCCAGGAAGGCCGAGACGCCGCCCTCCCGGAGCATCCCCTGGAGAATCTCGCCCCGGCGGCGGTTGCCGGTCAGCACCAGGACGCCGAAGTCGGCCTTCTGGTAGTACCGCAGGTCCTGGACGGCCGTCTCCAGGCTGGCCCCGTAGGGAGGCAGCTGCTTGGCCGTCAGGCTCAGCAGCACGTCCGGCTGGCGGTTCTTGGGATAGGCCGCGGCCAGGAAGTTGTCCAGAAACGCCACCGGCTGCGCCGGGAAGCGGTCGAAGAGGTCCTCGTACTCCACCGAGAAGTCGCACAGCTCGCCGGCCACGGCCCCCGACTGGAGGAGGCCGTCCAGCTCCAGGCCCAGCTGCTCCTGCCGCTGGCGGGCCGCCCGCTGGAGGTTGCCGTGGTCGCAGAAGACGACGAGGGCGTCCCGGGAGATATAGTCGGCGGCGCAGGCCCGCTCCGGGTAAATCAGGGCCATATACCGGTCGGCGGCCGTCAGGCTGACGCCGCTCCCGAGCAGCTCGCAGTCCCGGCGGAGGGTGGCCAGCAGCGGTTCGTTGGGCGTCTTCCGCCGCTGTTGGCGGGCGATGAGCTTCTCCAGGTCCCGCACCAGCCCCGCCGCCCCGTCGGGGTGGAGCCGCGGCTGCGTCTCAGCCACCGGGAGCAGCACGGCCTCGTCAACATTCTCGGTCCGCCGCTGGGTCAGCGGGTCGAAAAAGCCCATGGCGTCCAGCTCGTCGCCGAAGAACTCGGCGCGGACGGGACGGTCATAGGCCGGGGAGAAGACGTCCAGGATGCCGCCCCGGAGGGCGAACTGCCCCGGCCCCTCCACCAGGGATGCCCGGGCATAGCCGGCGGACTCCAGCCGGGCGGTCAAGTCTTTCAAGTCCCAGGCAGCCCCGGGGCGCAGCGTCACCGTGGCGGCGGCCAGCACCGCCCGCGGCATCGTCCGGAGGCTCAAAGCCTCCAGGGAGGCAATCAGCAGCGTCGTCCTGCCGGCGGCCAAATCGTAGAGCTGCCGCAGCCGCTTCTGCTCCCAGCCGCGGGAGGCGACGGCGGCGTCATAGAGCGTCAGCTCCCGGGTGGGCAGCACCGGCGGCGCGGCGCCCAGGAAGGCCGCCAGCTCCGCCTGGAGCCTGCCGGCGGCGGTATCGTCCTGGCAGACCACCACCAGCGGCCGCGGGCAGTCCCGGGCCAGGGAAGCCAGCACATGGCTGCGGGCAATCAGCCCCGCGCCGGACAGCGCCGCCGTTTTGCCCGCCTCCGCGGCGGACAGCAGCTGCTGGTATGCCGGCAGGCGGCGCAGTGCGGTGAGAAGAATATCCATAAACGTGCCAACCTCCTGCGTCGGAGCAAAGTCCGCTCAGCTCCGTTTCCGCCTACGGGCTATGCCCTCCGGCGAAAACTACGCCCGCTCCCTTGCTCCTCCTTCTCCCCACGCGACCCGCTGACGCTGGGCTCGCGTGGGGGCCCCGTTTGTTCCCGCCTACGGGTAGCGTAATCAAAAGTTTTCGCCCGCCTTTTTCAAAAGGTGGCAGGGGGCCTCGTCGGGGCAAAGTCCGTTCACCTCCGTTTCCGCCTGCGGGCTGCGCCCTCCGGCGAAAA
>CAJFNZ010000010.1 GCA_904395905.1 uncultured Oscillospiraceae bacterium
CCCACGACGCCGACGATGACCTCCTCCATGCCGGTGTTGGGGACCTTGAAGATCTGGATGGCGCCCTCCTGGGCAATCTGCTCGGTGCCCTTGATGAACTGCTTGCGCTTCATGGTGTCCCGGGGGCTCACCCGGGAGAAGTGCTCCGGGGCGAAGGTGGGGATGCCGGCGAAGCGGAACTTCTTCCCCGGGGTGGTGATGGTGTCGCCGATGGAGAAGATCCCCGGGTCGAAGACGCCGATGATGTCCCCGGCGTAGGCCTCGTCGATGATTTCCCGCTCGGAGGCCATCAGCTGCTGGGGCTGGCTCAGGCGCAGCTTCCGGTTGCCCTGGACGTGGAAGACCTCGGCCTCCCGCTCGTACTTGCCCGAGCAGATCCGCAGGAACGCCAGCCGGTCCCGGTGGGCCTTGTTCATGTTGGCCTGGATCTTGAAGACAAAGGCCGAGAACTCCGGGGAGAAGGTGTCGATGACCCCGCAGTCGGCCACCCGCGGCAGAGGCGGCGGCGTCATCCGCAAAAAGTCCTCCAGGAACGGCTCCACGCCGAAGTTGGTCAGGGCCGAGCCGAAGAACACCGGGCTCAGCGTCCCGCTCCGGACGGCCTCCATGTCGAAGTCCCGGCCGGCCGAGAGCAGCTCCACCTCGTCAATCAGCTGCCGGTGGCGGGCCTCGCCGATGTGGCCGGCCACCTGGGGGTCGTAGAGGTCCACCTCCAGCTTGTCCGCCCGGTTTTTGCCCGAAATCCCGGAGAAGAAGGCGATGTGGCCCTTCTCCCGGTCGTAGACGCCCTGGAACTCCTTGCCCGAGCCGATGGGCCAGTTGACGGCGTAGGTGTCGATGCCCAGCTCCCGCTCCAGCTCCTCGAGGAGGTCGAAGGGATCCTTGGCGTCCCGGTCCATCTTGTTGATGAAGGTGAAAATGGGAATGTGGCGCATGGCGCAGACTTTGAACAGCTTGCGCGTCTGGGCCTCGACGCCCTTGGAGCCGTCGATGACCATCACCGCCGAGTCGGCCGCCATGAGGGTCCGGTAGGTGTCCTCCGAGAAGTCCTGGTGGCCGGGGGTGTCGAGAATGTTGATGCAGTAGCCCTCGTACTGGAACTGCATCACCGACGAGGTGACCGAGATGCCGCGCTGCTTCTCAATCTCCATCCAGTCGGAGACGGCGGCCCGGGCGTTCTTCTTGCCCTTGACCGCGCCGGCCTGGGCGATGGCCCCGCCGTAGAGCAGGAACTTCTCCGTCAGCGTCGTCTTGCCGGCGTCCGGGTGGGAGATAATGGCGAATGTCCGCCGGCGGCGGATTTCTTCTTCCAGGGTTGGCAATGGATACCCCTCCAGTAAAATCGCATAATCATCTTATTCTACCACGTCCGCCGCCGGTTGACAAGGAAAAATCCGCCTGCGGCGGGCAAGTGCGGCGGGCAAGGGCGGACACAAAACGGCGGGAGCGGGCGATACGGCCTTTACAGCGCCCCGCCCGGTGGGGTACAATATCCCCAAAAACGCGAGGTGACGGGACTGTGATGCCAGAGGACTTTCAGAAGAAGCTGCGGCGGCTCCTGGGGGAGGCGGAATACGAGGCCTTTCTGGCCGCGGAGGCGCGGCCCCGGGAGACGTCCCTGCGGCTGAACCGGCGGAAGGGGGCGCTGCCGGACCTGTCCGCGCTGCGCCTGGAGCCGGTGCCCTGGGCCCGGGACGGGTACTACTGCGACGGCGGCGCGCGGCCGGGCCAGCTGGTGTGGCACGAGGCGGGCCTCTACTATTTGCAGGAGGCCAGCGCCATGGCCCCGGCGGAGCTGCTGGGCGTGGCGCCGGGGATGCGGGTGCTGGACCTGTGCGCCGCCCCCGGGGGGAAGTCCGGCCAGCTGGCCGCGGCCCTGGCGGGGACGGGACTGCTGGTGTCCAACGAGATCCACCCCAAGCGGGCGGCGGTGCTGGCGGAGAACCTGGAGCGGCTGGGGGTGGCCAACGCCCTGGTGCTCTCGGAGCACCCCCGGCGGCTGGCCGAGCGGTTCCCGGACGGCTTCGACCGGGTGCTGGTGGACGCCCCCTGCTCCGGCGAGGGGATGTTCCGCAAGGAGCCGGCGGCGGCCGCCGGCTGGAGCGAGGAGACGGTGGCCATGTGCGCCCGGCGGCAGCGGGAGATCCTCCAGTCGGCGGCGGCCATGGTCCGCCCCGGCGGGCGGCTGGTCTACTCCACGTGCACCTTCTCGCCCGAGGAGAACGAGGGCGTGGTGTCGGCGTTCCTCCGGGACAACCCGGACTTTTCCGTGGCGCCGGCGGCCGGGCCGGGGTTTGCGCCCGGGCGGCCGGACTGGGTGGATTCGCCCGCGCCGGGGCTGGAGGACGCGGCGCGGCTGTGGCCCCACCGCCTCCGGGGGGAGGGGCACTTCGCGGCGGTGCTGGCCCGGGCCGGGGAGGCGCCGGCGGCCGGCTGGGACGCGGAACCGGCGCCCGCCGTGCCGGGGGAGCTGACGGCCTTCTGCCGGGAGGCCGGCGCGGCGCTGCCGCCCGGACGGCCGGTGGCCTTCGGCAGCCGGGTGTTTTGGGCGCCGGAGGGGCTGCCGGCGCTGCGGGGGCTGAAGGTCCTGCGGCCGGGACTGGCCCTGGGGGAGGTCCGCAAGGGCCGCTTCGAGCCGGCCCACGGGTGGGCCATGTGGCTGGAGACGGCGGGTTCGACGGCGGACTTCCCGGCGGACAGCCGGGAGATTGCGGCGTATCTGGCCGGCGAGCCCGTCCCCGGGACGGCCCGGGGCTGGACGCTGCTGCGGGCGGACGGATGGAGCCTCGGCTGGGTCAAGGGCAGCGGCGGGATGCTGAAAAACCACCGGCCGAAGGGCCTGCGGCGGCCCCGCCGCTAGGCGTCCCGGGGGCTACGGCTCCCGGTTCCGGTTCCGGCGGAGGCGCGCCGCCAGAATGAGCAGCAGCCCCACGAGGACTTTGACGACGCCCTGAATCAGGCTGTACCGTACCAGCTGGCGGATGGCTTCCGCCCCGTCGTAATACCGCAGGACTTCCCGGCCGGTCACCGCGCAGTGATAAAAATCGACGATTCCCCAGAGGAGGAGCAGGGCTGCCGCCGCCCACAGAATCCATGTGGTTTTCTTCATATTCTCATCGACCCTCCTGTGCAGACTGGGATGTACCCGATACCCCATTATATACCCGGTTTCGGCCGTCCCGCAACCGGTTTCCCGCCCCGGTCTGCGGGGCGGGGCCGGCACAGTGGTGGAAAATGCGGCGGACTTGTGGTAAAATAGCACCGGTATGAAACCGGCCGCCGGGCGGCCGTAAGGAGGGATCCCTTTGGCGAACAAGGTGTTGATTGTCGAGGACGAGCGGGCAATCGTGGAAATCCTGAAGTTCAACCTGAACCGGGAGGGCTACGAGACCCTGGAGGCCCTGGACGGGGAGACCGGCCTGGAGCTGGGCCGCACCGCCGACCCGGACCTCATCCTCCTGGACGTGATGCTCCCCAAGCTGGGCGGGTTTGAGATCTGCCGGCGGCTGCGGGACGAGGGCTCCACGGTGCCCATCCTGATGCTCACCGCCCGGGAGGAGGAGAACGACAAGGTCTTCGGCCTGGAGGCCGGCGCCGACGACTACATCACCAAGCCCTTCTCCATGCGGGAGCTGCTGGCCCGGGTCAAGGCCAACATCCGCCGCCGCTCCCTGGACGGCTCCGAGCGGCCGGCCTCCGGCGAGCTGACGCTGGACGAGGAGCACTTTGTGGCCGCCAAGGGCGGCGTCCCCGTGGAGCTGACCCAGAAGGAGTTCGATTTGCTCCGCTTCCTGATGCAGGCCCCCGACCGGGTGTTCTCCCGGGAGGAGCTGATGCGGGAGGTCTGGAACTACGACTTCTTCGGCGATATGCGCACCGTGGACGTGACGGTCCGCCGGCTGCGGGAGAAAATCGAGGACGACCCCGGCAAACCCCGCCACATCCTCACCAAGCGGGGCGTCGGCTACTACTACGCCCGCTGAGGGCCGAAAGGAGGGGTGGGGCCCATGGGTTCCCTGCGCACCAAGCTGGTCCTGATTATGGTCCTGCTGATTCTGGCCCTGATGACCGTGGTGGGCTCGTTCCTCATCAACGGCGTCGGCAGCTTCTATATCGACCAGTTTTACGAGCAGATGGAGAGGACCTTCTCCCAGGAGTTCATCCGCCAGCTCCAGGACACCACCGGCCAGAGCACGGAGCGGATGAAGGAGCTGCTCATGGCCCAGTCCGACCTGGGCATCGACCTGACGGCCCGGAACGTCTACATCCTCGACACCACCGGCGCGGTGCTGGAGGGCTCCGATATGCGCGAGACCGTGGAGATGACGCCCAACCTCCTGGCGGCCCTGGAGGGCGAGGTGGGCCAGAACAGCTCCATCACCACGAGCTATATGGACCTGGCCGTGCCCGTGGAGGGCAGCGGCGGCAGCTATATCGTCTACGTGCTCGACTCCAAGGCCACGGTCAACGCCCTGACGGCCAACGTGCTGGAGATTATCCTCCGGTCGCTGATTATGGGCCTGGCCATCTGCGTGGTGCTGTCGTTCCTCCTGGCCCAGATCCTGATTACCCCCCTGCGGGCGCTGTCCAAGGGCACCCGCCGGGTGGCCGCCGGCGACTTCTCGGAGAAGCTGGCCGTCACCTCCCGGGATGAGATCGGCGAGCTGACGCGGAACTTCAACTATATGTCCCAGGTCCTCCGGGACACCCTCAGCGAGGCCGAGAACGAGCGGAACAAGCTCTCGACGCTGTTCCTCCACATGACCGACGGCGTGGTGGCCTTCGACGCCGAGGGGCGGGTCATCCACTTCAACCCGGCCGCCACCCAGATGCTGGGGCGGCCCATCGACCACACGGTCCGCTTTGAGGAGCTCTTCGGCGAGGAGGCCGATTTGTCCTTCGTCCTGGCCCTCCAGAGCCCCGAGTTCCTGGAGACCGAGAAGCTGGCCGGCCAGCGGAGCCTGGAGCTCTTCATGGCGCCCTTCTCGTCGGACGGCACGCCCTCGGGCGTCATCGCCGTCATCCACGACGTCACCGAGCAGCGCAAGAGCGAGCAGACCCGCCGGGAGTTCGTCGCCAACGTCTCCCACGAGCTGCGCACCCCGCTGACGAACGTCAAGTCCTACGCCGAGACCATCGAGTCGGCCGGCGGCACCCTGCCGCCGGAGCTGGAGCAGCAGTTTCTGGGGGTCATCATCAGCGAGGCCGACCGGATGACCCGCATCGTCCAGGATCTGCTGACCCTGAGCAAGTTCGACTACGGGAAGATGGAGATGCACATTTCCCGGTTCTCCTTCGCCCGGGCCCTCCAGGACGTCTACGAGGCCGAGGCCATCGACGCCCGGAACCACGGCCACACCATGACCCTGGAGGCCCCCGCCGACCTGCCCGAGGTCAACGGCGACCGGGAGCGCATCGAGCAGGTGCTGATGAACGTCGTCTCCAACGCCATTAAATATACCCCCGACGGCGGGCGCATCACCATCACCGCCGGGGCCGAGGGGGCCCACGTCTGGGCGCAGGTCCGCGACAACGGCATCGGCATCCCGGAGAAGGACCTGCCGCGGCTCTTTGAGCGGTTCTACCGGGTGGACAAGGCCCGCTCGCGGGAGTCCGGCGGCACCGGCCTGGGGCTCTCCATCGCCCAGGAGATCCTCCAGCGGCACAAGGGGGAGATCCGCATGGAGTCGGTCTATGGCCAGGGCACCACCGTCACGGTGACGCTGCCCACGGCCGAGGGCAATCCGTGAGCCGGCGCGGGGAGGGCCGCTCCCGGCGGCGGGCGGTGGAGGCCTGCAAGTCGCTGATTATCGTGCTGCTGCTGCTGTCGGTGGTCCTGCTGGCCATGACGGCCGCCTGGTACAGCGGCTCGGTGGACTGGGGCAGCCTGTCCCAGCTGACGGCGCGGCTGTCGGGCCAGACGGCCATCCCGCCCCGGCAGGACGCGGAGCCGGCGCTGACCGACGCGGCCCAGCCGGTGGCTGTGACCGTCCTGGGCAGCGCCGGGCGGGCCAGCTTCCACGGGGACTTCGCGGCGCTGGACGGGGCCTTTGAGAGCCTGGGCAGCCTGCTGGCCGCCGCCCTGGACACGGCCTCCGACGCCCGGAAACTGACGGATGCGGCGCTGTGCGCCGCGGCCACGGAGCCGGGCATCGGCTTCTATTACCCCGGGGAGATGCCCCTGGCGGTGCTGGCCGCCTGGCTGGACGCCGACGCCTCGGAGCTGAACCTGTCCGGCAGCTTCTTCCTGCTGACGGAGCAAAGCGGCGCCGTGGAACTGCTGCTCTCGGGCGAGGGCGGCGGCTGGCGGCTGACGACCGAGGCCAACGTGACCGCCTTCCGCGACGTCCTGGACGACTATCCGGCCGACGGCACGTTCCTGGCCGCCGAGTCGGAGGCCTTCCGGCGGGTGGACGGCCTGACGCTGGTGGACCCGGCAGTGACGGCGGTGGCGGCGGCCGAGGCCGTCAACCCCCACGACGACGCCTTCCTCACCGCCACGGCCACGGCCCTGGGCTTCAACCCTTACGGCGAAACAACCTATCAGGACGATACCGGCACGGTCTACACCGAGACCGACTGCACCCTGCACATCGCCGCCGACGGGGTGCTGACCTTGCGGAATCAGGGCCTCTCGGCCCGGTTCGCCGCGGCGGCCGACGGGGACAGCGAGCGGGTGGAGTACGTCCGCTCCCTGCTCGAGTCCCTGGCCGGGGCGCAGCTGGGGGACGCGCGGCTCTACTTCACCGGCCTGGAGCAGGCGGAGGGGGAGACGGTTGTGACCTTCTCCTACTACCTGGCGGGCTGCCCGGTGGAGCAGCCCCAGGGGACGGCGGTGAGGGCGGTGTTCCAGGGGCGGATCCTCTCGGAGCTGACCTTCCGGATCCGCACGTACACCCTCAGCGGGACCGAGACCATCGCCCTGATGCCGGCGGCCCAGATGGCCGCCGTGGCGCCGGCGGGCCTCCGGCTGGAAATCGGCTACGCCGACACCGGCGACACGGCCCTGTCGGCCGGCTGGCTGCGGCAGGGAACGTAGCGCCCGGCGGGCGCGGAAAGGGGGGAGGCCGTTGCCGGCTTCCAAGGTTAAGAATCTGGCCATCCTCATCCTGGCCCTGGTCAACGGGATCCTGCTGCTGCTGGTGGTCCCGCTGGTCCAGGAGCGCCACCAGCAGCGGGCCCAGGCCGAGGCCAGCCTGGAGGCGCTGTTCGCCCGCTACGGCCTCCAGCTGGACGCCGGGGAGCTGCCGGAGACGCGGCTCCTCTACACGGTGGAGTTCTCCCCGGGGGAGGACGCGGCCGAGGGGGCGATGCGGGCGCTGCTGGGGGAGGCGGTCCTCCGGGAGGACGACTCCACCCGCTACGTGCAGATCTACCAGTCGGAGCAGGGGAGGTGCCGGGTGTCCCGGGACGGGCAGCTGACGGCCCGGCTGGAGGAGCGGGCGTCCGCCGGCGACCTCCAGGAGGCGCTGACCGAGGAGCTGGCGGCCATGGGCCTGACGGCGTCGGAAGTCTCCCTGCCGGCCCGCACCAGCGCCGGGGTCTACACGGTCACGGCCCTCCAGGAGCTGCTGGGCGTGCCGGTGTTCTCGGCGGCGCTCCAGGGTACCTTCCACAACGGCGGGCTGACGCGGCTGGAGGGCACGGCCTACTTCGACACCGCGGGCCTGGCCCGCACCGACGACGAGGCCTGCTGCTCGGCGGCCGACGCCCTGGTGGCCTTCCTGGGCAGCCAGGACGCCCTGGGCTGGGTGGGCTCGTCGGTGACGGCCGTGACCCAGGGCTATCTGCGGGCCGAGACGGCCTCGGCCGCCGTGGTCCGGCTGGTGCCCGGCTGGCGCATCACCACCGACACCGGCGATTTCTGGGTGGCCGGCATCGACCGGCAGGTGTCGGCCCTGGCGGCGTAGGGCGCGGCCGGCCCGCGCCCCCAATTCGTGCGGCGCGCAGAACCAATCACCCTGCCTCCCTGTGGGGGAGGCAGGGTGCGGTCTGACCGGCAGGCGGGCGGGCCGCTTCCCGGCGGGGGCGGCGCCCACGGCTTGGCACGCCGGGCGGATTGCCGCCGGCCGGGGAAATCGCGTCGGGATTGTTGCTGTTTGTAGTCGAATTGCAATTCTTCCTTTACAATTTATTAACGATATGGTATACTGTGCCAGGGCGGACGCGGACGGTTACCAAAGCATGGGAAACGGCGTCCGCTTCCGCGACAGAAATTCCGGTCCTGCCGGCCGGGGAATTGCGGTTCCCATCCGGCGGATGCAATGACTGTGGGAAAAAGAGGGCTTCGAGTTTGATTAAGTATGAAATCAACGGTGGGCGGCGGCTCCAGGGGTCCATCCCCATCTCCGGCGCCAAGAACGCGGCCGTGGCGATGCTGCCGGCGGCGCTGCTGGTGGAGGGCACCTGCCGGATTGAAAACGTCCCCGACATCTCCGATGTGCGGCTGCTGCTGCAGATTCTGGCGGACATGGGCGTCGCCATCCGGCGGATGTCCCCCAACATTCTGGAGCTGGACTGCACGCGGGTTCGGAATATCACGGCCCCGATTCAGCTGGTGCGGCGGATCCGCGCCTCGTATTACCTGATTGGCGCCGAGCTGGGCCGCTTTGGCCGCGCCCGGGTGGCCATGCCGGGCGGCTGCAACTTCGGCGTCCGGCCGATTGACCAGCACATCAAGGGCTTTGAGGCCATGGGCGCCACGGTGGACCAGCTGGAGGGCTACGTCTGTGCCGACGCCCCGGAGGGCGGCCTGACCGGCGGCCATGTGTACCTGGACATCGTCAGCGTCGGGGCCACCATGAACATCATGATTGCCGCGGTGCTGGCCAAGGGCACGACCATCATCGAGAACTGCGCCAAGGAGCCCCACATTGTGGACCTGGCCAACTTCCTCAACGCGATGGGCGCGAAGATCTCCGGCGCGGGCACCGACGTCATCAAGGTCCGCGGCGTGCCGCGCCTGACCGGCGGCACCTACTGCATCATCCCCGACCAGATTGAGGCCGGTACCTATATGGCGGCTGTGGCGGCCGTGGGCGGCGACGTGCTGATTGAGAACATCATCCCCAAGCACATGGACTGCATCACGGCGAAGCTGCGGGAAATCGGCGTGAAAATCACCGAGTACGACGACGCCATCCGGGTCTTCCGGGAGGGTCCGCTGCGCCGGGCCAACGTGAAGACGATGCCGTATCCCGGCTTCCCGACGGATATGCAGCCGCAGATTACGGTCTGCCTCTCCCTGGCCACAGGCACGAGCATTGTGACCGAGGGGATTTACGACAACCGCTTCCGCTACACGGCCGAGCTGGGGCGCATGGGCGCCTGCATCCAGGTGAACGGCGAGGTGGCGGTGGTGGACGGCGTCCAGCGGCTCCACGGGTGCAGCGTCAAGGCCTGCGACCTGCGGGCGGGCGCGGCGATGGTCATCGCCGGCCTGGCGGCCGACGGCCACACGACGGTGGAGGACGTCCACTACATTGAGCGGGGGTATGAAGACCTCATCGGCAAGCTGCGGGCCGTGGGGGCGGACATCCGCCGAATCGAGACGTATGAGGGGATTGAAGCGGAGGCAGCCGTTTGACGTCGGAGCAAAGTCCGCTCAGCTCCGTTTCCGCCTGCGGGCTGCGCCCTCCGGCGAAAACTGCGCCCGCTCCCTTGCTCCTCCTTTTCCCCACGCGACCCGCTGACGCTGGGCTCGCGTGGGGGCCCCTTTTTATTGCCGCCTACGGATGGCGCAATCAAAAGTTTTCGCCCGCCTTTTTCAAAAGGCGGCGGGGTCCTGGGGCAGCGCCCCGGTCGCGGCGCGCACGCCGCGAAACTCTCTCCGCGCCCAATGGGCGCGGTCTGCTTTGCCCTAAACAGCGCAGGAGGGGGTCCGGGGGAACCCTCGCCGGGGGTTCCCCCGGGGCTGGCGTCGGAGCAAAGTCCGC
>CAJFNZ010000011.1 GCA_904395905.1 uncultured Oscillospiraceae bacterium
ATCCACGCTCCCCGTATGGGGAGCGACCAGGGCTATCCGGACGGATGGACTGACATTGGGATTTCAATCCACGCTCCCCGTATGGGGAGCGACAGCAAATATACACAAAATAGCACGGATAAATTTTGAGCATATTTACAATTTTCAAAAACAGACTTACAGAATTATGAAAAAAGTGATTACTAGAACGGGATTGTGCGTAACGGCGGGTACCGTTACCTTACTTTTCGAGTGCGAACCGGGCATGGTATCCATGTGCGCTTCCACATCGCACCCTTAAAGAATCATGGGTTCTTCCGGAAGATACGTCTGTTTACAGCCGAAGTGCTCGATTTTATTTTCATAGCGCTTCCCCAAGTAGTAAAACCGAAGGCTGTCCTTTTCTGGGTCCATCATTGCACACAGCTTTGCCTGGAGCGATTTGCACTGTGCCGGATCCAACAGACATTCAAAGACAGAGTTTTGGACCCGCTGGCCATAATTGACGCACTGCTTGGCAATCTGCCGCAACCGTTTGCGTCCGGCGGCATCTTCTGTGTTCACGTCATAAGTAATCAGCACCAACATATGAATCACTTCCACAAAAAAGGCGGATAGGCATCCAGGTCGTCGCGGAGACAGCGCGCTAGAAGAAGCGCCTGCACATAGGGGACCAATCCCCAAGGGAGTTTTTCCTGCAAATATGGGTGGGTCAGCATCTCTTGTTTCCGCGTCTGCCAGTGCTTCAAAAACGTCCGGCGGCCCGCGTCGCTTAAAAAGACAGCCCCATTTTCCCGCATCTGAAAATCGGACTGGCCCACAACGTGGTTGTTCACCAGTGTCAGGACGAACCGGTCTGCCATGCAGGGGCGGAGTTCTTCCATGAGGTCCAGCGCCAGGGAGGTGCGTCCGGGGCGGTCCCGGTGGAGAAAGCCAACGTAGGAATCCAGCCCCACGCTCTCCAGCGCGGAAGCACAGTCTTGCGCCAGAAGGCTGTAAGCGAAGGAGAGCAACGCATTCATTGGATCCTGCGGCGGGCGGCGATTCCGGCCGGAAAATCGAAAAAAGGGCTTTTCTCCCAAAATCATCTGGTCGAATACGCTGAAATAGCGCGTGGCGCCCGTACCTTCCAACCCGCGCAAAGAATCCAAAGAGGTCTCTTCCGCAATTTGCGGAAGGAGCTCTTTCAGCTGCGAAGAGGCAGCGGCGAGACGGTCGGCATCCAGTCGGAGCCCGTGGTCGCGCCGCGTCCGCTCGATGCTCCAGCGGGCGTTGTACACCTTTCCGAAAATCATGCCGCGGGCAATCCGGCAGCAGGGCCCGGGGTCATCTGCGGCCCGGTACTGCGTGCGGCGGAGCAGCACGTTTCCAGAGCTTGCTCCGGTGATGCGGGCCAGAAAACGGCCCTGGGGCGAACAAAACGAAAGGGAGATCTCCTGCTTTGCGCAGGCGCCCATCAGGGCGGGGGAGGCGCCAGGGTAGGAAAACGACACGATGCCCGCCAGTGTGTGGAGCGGGTATCGGGCAATTTCCTGCCGTTCCCGGTTGGCCACTACATTTTCCCCGTCCAGGGAGAGGTAGACGTCCTCGCTGGTGACAAAGAGGGTATTCAGCAGATGTTTCATGGCAGCTCCTCCATGGCCTTCTTCAGATAGGCGGACACGGAGCTTCGCCGGGTCAGCTGCGGCAGGCACAGATCCCTGAGGGAGCACGCATTGCAGGACTTGCTTGGTTTTGCTTTCGGCGTATGGCCCCGGCGATAAAACTGGTGCATTTCCTCGGAACAGGATTGGACCCGCTCCCGCAGTTCCGATGAAAAGGTGACTGGTGTACGCCGCCGCGGTTCGCCGTAATAAAGTGCACCTTCTGGAATCGAGCAGCAGAGCATCTCTTCCAGGCACATGGCCTGGGCGCAGAGTTGGAGCTCGTCCGCCTGGTGGGCTTTGGGCCGGCCCCGTTTGTACTCCACGGGAAAGGGCATCCAAAGCCCCTCCTCCCCGTGGAGCGGGACACCCTCCGAAGCGGCATGAAATTCCACCACGTCGCACTGGCCGGACAGGCCCAGCGTGTGGGAGACAACCGGGAGACTGCGGAGAATCAGCAGGTCGCCCCGGCGTTCCCGAAGGGAGGCGTCATGGGCCCGCTGATGGAGCAGGTTGCCCTCCACCGTGCGCAGATTTTCCTGCCACTGCTGCTCCAGGTGAATCAGCGCCCACTGACGGCGGCAGAAGGCAAAGTGCTGAAGACCGGAGAGGGGGAGGAGGTCTTCCTCACGATAGGTCACCCCATCCGCACACAGGAGACGCCGGAAGGCAGGGCAGCCTCGTCCACGGTAACGGTGTAGTCCTGGTAGGAGCGTGCCGGGGCAAGATTGCCTGCATCCTTTCGATTTACGTGGACCGCCTCGAACAGCTTCCAGGCAGGGGCATTGCCCAGCTCACTGTCGTGCTTGAATACAATCAAATCCCGAACAGCCATTTTCCCCCGGGCGGCGGAGTGGTCATGCTCAAACATATTCAAAATAGCCTCCCACAGAAGGGACAGGTCTTCTTCCGAAAACCCGGTGGTCTTCCGGGCCAGGTTGGCGGAGATGTACCCCTCACAGCGGTAGAGGCCGTAGGGGACAATGTACTTGCGCCCCATTTCCGTATCCTTCGTTTCTGCGTCCGTTTCCGTTGTGATGGCCACACGTGTGATGGTGATTTCCTGGGGGAAAACGGGCTCCACACTGCGGGCAAACCCCAACTGGACCGGGCCGCGCACCTGGCCGCAGTTCAGGGCACCTTTGACCATAGTTGTCATAACGGCACCAAAAGTGCGGATATCAAAAAAATTCAGACACATGAAGTCCCGCACAACTTGGTCTACATCAATTCCTGCATCCTTTTTTGATTTGATTCTTTTCTTCAGGTCCTCCGCTTTCATGTTGGCGGCATCTTCAATGCCGACTTGGGAAAAGCCTTCGTTGTCGCTGCGGTTCAGGGGCACGCGGTCTTTGATATAGATGCGGTAGCCGGTGCTGTCCTCTTTTACGGTTTCCACATAGTTGCGGATTTTCCGCTTCAGGCACACGTCGGTGACAATGCCCAGGCCGGTCTCCGGGGCCACCCGGGGCATATTGCCCGCGTCCGGATCTCCGTTGGGATTGCCGTTTTCTACATCGAACAGAATGACAAATTCATAGCGGTTTTGGATGGGATTAGACATATTATTTCTCCTCCAGCTTCTGGTTAATCTGATGATAATATCCAATATAGAAACAATTCGTTTCGTCCGGGGTAAAGCGCGACGGAATAGGGGCAGTTAGTTTATTGATTAGTATGCTTTTTTCCTGACCAAGAATACGAGCAAGACCGGGCTTGCCACGGAGAAGCTTTTTCATATGGTATTCATTTAGGGGAAACAATTTTGCAAAGATGTTTTTAGGGGTGGTAGATACAGAAGTAAAATAGCTGTCTTTAATTGTGCGATTTAACTTCCGGTCTGCTGAGAAAAGCTGAATCTTTTCCATTACGGCAAATAACCGCCCTAAAACATAGGGTTGATAGGTACAGGAATTATTAAATTCCACAGTCAATACCTCCTTCAGAGTGGAATATATCGGAAGATGGCGATAATTTTGCAAAAAGTAGGCCTTGATGGCAGCTGCTCGGCTCCTCGTAATTGTGCGTTCTGCCCGGATGCGTAAAGTGATGCCGTTGAGTAAAGTGGCAGGGTAACGGGTATTCATGAGAATAGAGCGGAGTAATTCACCTGATAACTCCGGGGAAAGATATTTTTCTAAATTCTGTTTGGCCTCTTTATATGAACTTGGCTCATTTTGGGATTGACTTCGAACGGTGGCATATAGGAGACGCCAAAGGGAAATATTATCAAACTTGTTGTCGGCAGACGGGATGATTTCCAATCGGTCATAGTGGGCTTGGATGTTGCGCAGAAATCCTCCAAACGTGTTGTGCAGGAAGAACCGCACCGACAGCCGGGCAGCATTGGGAGAGAGGCCCAGGACATAGAAGTCCATATCGGGGTCCAGTCCGTCCTCCTCGTAAACCACCGGCTGTCCATTGCAGAGGCGCTTCACCATCCCCCGCAAATCGCTTTCCGAATAGGAGACGGAAGTGCCAAAGGCGGCACCTCCAAACAGCGCAGCGTAGGCCGGTTTCGCATTTCTGGCCCAGCAGACCACCGTGGCATCTCCGAGGCGGAATACATGGTCCCGGTCTGACAGCAGATGGTTCAGGGCTGCGGTATAGGCGAAGGTGGCAAATTTTCCAGTAGGCGCGTTCAAGCTCTGTTCCTTTCCATAAGAGCAGAAGGCCGGGGCATTGAAAGATACCAGGGCTGCGCCGCTGGATTGAGCGCCCGCCACGTTTTTAACGGAGGGATGGATAATTTCGACAGGTCCCATCTCGCCGGTAACGAGACAAATACCCTGAGGACTGTCTTCGGCGGCATTGTAGTAAGTATCCCACGCCTGCCGGACGGCTGAATCATTGTGGACGAAACCTTCCGCGGTGCGGAAGATCAGGTTTCCGCCGGCAAGAATGCCAGCCAGATGCTCTTGGAGGACTGAATTTTCCCTTGCCTTATTCGGATCCCAGGTACGAAAGAACGCCAAAACAGCCTGTGCCGCTGGAGAATCCATATGCTCCAGTAATTTCTTGTGAAGTGCCTTGCAAGCGGCGAAGCATTCTTGCGTTCGCTGGGGTTTGCCTTTGCTGTCAATTCCTAAAATATAGCTGGAGTTGTCACAGAGAAAATTCGCTGCTACACCAACCGTCCGTTTCACTGGGGCGGGGAGCGAAATATTCTGGGGTGCATGGATTGTTTTTTTACCCCTAGCCTGTTCTGTCTGCATAAAGTCGATGTGCGCCAACGTCCCGTCCGCTGCCAGGCAGAGGGCATAAGAGACTTTGGCAGGGCTCCACCCTGGGGCGGCAATTTTCCCCTCCCGCTCCAGGGCCTGATAATACTCGGTCAGAGCTTGTAGAATCATCCCCGCACCTCCCCGCTGTTTCGGGCCGGGACATTCAGGACCCCGTTTTGCAGAGTACCACGGAAAAACAAAGGCCGAATGTTTTCCGGGTCGGTGTAGTCCATATCGTATAACATCCAGCCCAAGTCCTGCGTTTTGTTTTTCAGCTCATCGGGACAGGGGGGAAGCGTCTCACACCACCGAAATTGAGCGGGAAACTCCCGGCAGCCGAAGCAGGGCTGGTGGTAGAACTGGCCCCGTTGGATACGGCGCTTCACAATATCCTGAAACTTGCCGGGGTTGTCCCCCGCGGCGGCCTGGTTTGTCATGTCAAAATGGGCTTCAATCACGTAGCGCACATCCCGCAGCAGCAGGGCAGCCCGCTGCTGAATGTCGTCCGCGGTGCACAGATACAGTTCTCCGGTTCCCCGCTCCATGACCGTTCGTGCGCTCCGGGCCGAGATGGTGGACTTTACCTCGTTGCGCCGCAGGTTCGTGAAGCGGATGGGGGCGCACACGTGGATTCGGTCAATGACCCACCGCAGTCCCGGGTGCCAGTAGATGGCTTCGATGAGCCCACGGGCGGCGGAGGGGGTCATCACGTCATAGCTGACCCGCTCGACCTTCATCTCCGGACGCGTGAAGAGCGCGTAGTCCCCCCAGACTTCCAATCGAATCATGGGCATTCCCTTCTTTCTATCCGTTAAAAATGCCGAAAGATGTCATATAGAGAATACCATATTTCGGCTAAATAAACAAGCCTTTCCCGCTGTCCGCGTGCAAGCTCAAGCCGGTATGCTCAGAATAGAGGCCCGGATTGGAGAGGAAGACCGAGCCGTCCTCCAGCCGTTCCAGGTCGCCGGCCTGCTCCAGCGCATGAAAATGCTGCTCGTAGATGGAAACTCCGTACTGTCCCAGCCGGCGGTAGAGGTTTCGGCTGCGTTCTCCGCTCCGCAGCCGCGCAAGCAATTCTTCCCCCTCTCCCTCGGGGACGTAGACGGTGATGGTGGGGCTGCCAATCAGGTGGAACCGCTCGGACACGGTGCGGAAGGGGAACCGCTCAGACTGCATCAGAGGAAGAATATGCTGGATATCCTGGGCCTCCGTCCCTTTCAAATCCAGTAGGCTTGTGAAATAGGCGTGGACGGCGTCCGGGGCGGCGATATCCTCGTAGCGGGCCATGGTCTCCCGGCCCGCGCCAATGGCAGCGGCAAAGAGCGGCGGCGTACCGCCCTCTCCTCGGAATACGGTGACGATGCTGTGCGCCGCGGGCCGCCGCCCCTCCCGATTGCACCGGCCGGCGGCCTGGAGGATGGAATCCAGCCCGGCCTCCTCCCGGTAAACGGTAGGGAAGTCCACGTCCACGCCGGCTTCAATCAGGGAGGTGGACACCACACGGCAGGGAAGCCCTACGTTCAAACGGCGGCGGATTTCTTCCAGCTGGGCCCGCCGGTGGGCGGGGTACATGAGCGTGGAGAGGTGGAAGCACCCCTCGCCCTCCAGCTGCCGAAAAACCTCCTGGGCCGCCTTTCGGGAGTTGACAATGCACAGGACCTGGTCCCGTCCTTGGAGCTGCGCGGCAAGTTCCTCACAGCTCATCCGCCCCGCCTGGCGGAATGTCACGCGCCGGAATACATCCCACCGGAATTGCTCGGGCGGGCAGAGCTCCGTGACCGGGAGATCCGGGGCAAATTCCCGGAAGATGGGGGTCAGCGCCGGCTGGGTGGCGGTGCACAGGACTGCGGAGGCCTGATAGTGCCGGACCAGTTGGGCAATGGCCCAGACGCAGGGGCGCAGGTAGGGGAGCGGCAGCATCTGCGCCTCATCAAAGACAATCACGCTGCGGGCAATGTTGTGGAGTTTCCGGCACTGGGAGGGGCGGCAGGCGTAGAGGGATTCAAAAAACTGCACGGCGGTGGTGACAATAACCGGTATGTCCCACGTCTCCGTGGCGCGGACCAGGCGGGAGGACTCCGCGGTGGCCTCCTGGTCTATGTCATACAGCAGGCCCGAATGGTGCTCCAGGACGCAGTCCGCGCCCAAGATCTCGCGGAATTTTTGAGCGGTTTGCTCGATGATGGAGGTGTAGGGAATCACATAAATCACGCGCCGCAGCCCCTGGGCTTTTGCCTGGGACAAGGCGAAGGACAGGGAGGCCACGGTCTTGCCGCCGCCGGTGGGGACCGTCAGCGTATAGAGCCCAGGTGCACGGCACGCCCCCTCCTGCATACACCGCTCCAGAATTGCGCACCGCTGTGTATTCAGTTCCCCTTCGGGCGGGAACCATCCGGAGATAGACTGCTGAAGGCGATTCCAAAGTTCCTCCATCGGTACGCTTTCAGCTGCGGCTTCCTTCGATTCGGACATAAATTCCGCCGTATCCGTGTAGTCCGCGTCTACCAGGCAGGAGAAGAGCATACGGGTGAAGAACATCCCCTCCATCTGCATCTGCGGCTCCAGGCCCTTTGGCAGAGGGGGCGTCGGCAGTGTCAGTTCAGACCGCCAGGCGGAATACTCCGGAAGTCTGCCCTGAAAGGCACGGTTCATGCGGCCGAAAAAGGAGCTGGAATCCGGGGCGTCCGTCTGGCTCCCGCCATCCGGCAGGCCGCTGTGATGTCCGGCCACTGCGAACGCCGCATAGGGCTGTACCCGCTGAAAACATTCAAAGGCGCCTGCCGTGGCATGGTCCACTATGGGCCCTCCGAGAAGCCGGTGCTGAAAATCATCCGTATATTTTCCAATGTCGTGGGCCAGCCCCGCCAGCTGACCCTGCTGTTCCGCCCCGAATGCGGCCGCTCTGGAGGCGCATCCGTTCGCTGTCCCCTCCAAATGCTCCAGAACCGTCTGCTTCCGTCCATTGTCTGCGATGTGCGCAAGGTATGTTTTCATTCGGATTCTCCTTCCCTATGCTCTTGGCGTGCCGTAGTGTTTGGAGGACTATATTGTCATAGTACAGCAAAAAGCATCCTATAAATGGGACTTGGTCTGTGCACCGCGAATCCATTCACCGTTCCGGCGCCGTCACCGGGGCCCAAACACCCCGCACGGCCTCTGCTATGCCGCGTTGGCCATCCACGCATCAACGCGCAGGACCGTTATCCTGCGTTCGGGGCCGCCACAATCGGCTTCACCGGAACGGAGGAAGGGATAGGTAGGAATTTCTTCCAGATGCGCGCGGCGTCCCATTTGGCTGTGTCGGAAACGCCGAACGGTGCTTTTCCAGAAAAGTATATCTATAAAGAGAATAGTGCTTTTTTAGTATATTTATTATATCAATCCAATCGCTTATAATGGAAGATAAAGATAGTGCGGCGGGAGAATGACAGATGGCCTTGGATTATCGACAGCTGGGAGAAAATGTCCGGCTGCATCGGATGCGGCTGGGGATGAAGCAGAGCGAGCTGGCGGAGCGGGTGGACAGCTCCTCCCAGCACATCAGCCACATCGAGTGCGGCGGGGCCAAGGTGAGCCTGCCGCTGCTGGTGGAGCTGGCCAATGTGCTGCACACCAGCGTGGACACGCTGCTGGGGACCAGCCAGACCAGCGACCGGCACAAAATCCTGCTGGTTCGGCTGGCGTCCCTGCTGGAGGATGCGCCGGCGCCGGCTTTGGAGCTGTGCGTGGCGGTCTGCCAGACCATCGTGGACCGGCAGCCTTCGGCGTAGCCGCCGTTGTGCCGCGGCCGATGGGAGCAGCTGCGCGTTGACGGAGCTGCAAAGCCGCCTCCTGGCCCAGCTGTATCAGCAGTATGCCGGCCCCATGCGCCACTGGGCGCGTCAGAGGCTGGCAGACGGTTTCCTGGCACAGGACATGGTGCAGGAGACCTTTTTGCTGGCCTGTTGCAAGGCCGGCGATTTGTTTTATCGGGGCGGCAATCCGGCGGGCTGGCTGTATCGCACGCTGCAAAACCTCATCTGGCGGGAGTGGAACCGGCAGGGGTGCTGCGTGCTGGATAATTGCATTATCAATTTGAAGGAAGATTGGGAGCCGCTAAACCTCATGATGGCGCTGCCTCCGGGGCTGCGGCCGGCGGAGCGGGAGATTCTCCTGCTGCGGCTGGAGCAGCGCCGCCCCTACGGGGAAATTGCCGCGCGGCTGGGCATCTCCCGGGTGACCTGCCGGCAGCGGTACAGCCGGGCGCTGCGCCGCTGCCGGCAGCTGCTGATGCCGTAGCGTCAGGCCGGCGGCAGGGGGGTGGGCCGGGCGTCGTCGTAAACGGCCGCCGGGTCGAAAAACCACTGGGCAATCTCCTTCTGCCGGCCGCGGAGGGAGAGCCCGTCCAGGTTGAAGCGCTCGTGGATGACGACGCCGCCGCCCCACCGCAGGCCCATGGCGCTGGACACCGGGCAGTAGACCTGGTAGCCCTGGCTCTGCAGATAGGCCATCCGCGGGTCCGTTGCGGACAGGTGCATCCCGAAGGGGGAGATATAGAGGTTGGTGGGGCCGACGACCGGCTCTATCCGGGTGCGCCACCGCTCGGTGTCCGACTGGAGCTGCTCCATGGTGACGCTGCCGTCCTGGAAATAGCTGTTATGGGTGTAGCTGTGGCTGGCGATGCGCCAGCCGGTCTCCCGGAGGCGGTCGCTGACGGCCCGGGCCTGGGCCTGGGCGTCGGCCAGGGCCTCGCCCTCCAGGTCGGTGATGCGGTAGCCGAAGACGCCCTCGTAGCCGGTGACGGCCAGGATCCCCTTGGCGCCCCGGTAGGAGAAGCCGGGATGCGCCCGGACGTAGTCGTCCAGGATGGGCACCACGTCGCCGTCCCGGGTCTCCTGCCCGTCCACGATGGTGACCACCTGGCCGTCGCTGTCCAGGGCCAGCCGCTCGGCAAAGCCGTCGCCGGCCATGTAGTCGTAGTAGCACACGTCGTCCACCGAGAGCACCAGGGGCCTTCTGCCCGGCGGCAGCAGCAGCGTGGCCGGGGCCAGCGTGCCGTCCTCCCGGTATTCCACGAGGTCTTCGTAGTCCACCAGCATATAACCCCGCTCCTCCAGCAGGGGCAGCATGGCCTGAAACTCCTCCCGGGTGGTCATCCACAGGTCGTACCCCTCGGAGGAGGCGCCGCCGTCGAAGGCTTTGGCCGGGTCCACAATCAGGCTGTGGAAGAAGATGTGGGCCACCGGACCGTCGTAGGGGACCAGCGCCGCCTGCTGGCCTTGAATCTCCCGGGCCAGGGCCTCGGTCTCCCCGTTGGCCGTGTCCGGCTGGGCCAGCAGGGCCAGCGCCTCGTCGTACCGGCAGGAGGCCGCCAGGTCCCGGGCCTCCGCCAGGCGCTCGGCCCGAAGGGCGATACGCTCCGGCGGCTCCGGCTCCGGTTCCGGCTCCGGTTCCGGTTCCGGCTCCGGAAGGGGGGCCGGTTCGGTGTCGGGCGTGGCATCGGGCGCGGGCTCCGGCGTCTCGGCCGTGCCGGCCGGCGGCGAGGTGGGCTCGGTTGTGCCGACGGTTTCGGCAAACCCGGGCAGCGTCCGCTGGCCGCATCCGACCAGCAGGAGCAGGATGAGCGCCAGCAGCAGCAGTCTGGTTCCCGTTTTCATGGCGGTATCCTCCTTGAATGGGCTTGCAATCCGGCGAGGCGCTACCAGAGGCGCAGCTGGCCGTCGGTGCGGCCGGCCTCCAGCGGGGGCGGCTCCGTCCGGAGGAGGTCCTCGGTGGCGCCGCCGTCCAGGACCCAGGCCTCGGCGGCCTCCTGGGAGAGAATCAGGGGCATCCTATCGTGAATCTCGGCGGCCGCGCCCTGGGCCGGCCGGGTGACGACGCAGTAGCAGTCCAGCCCGTCCCGGCGGTCGTAGATGCCGGCCAGGTATAGCGGCCGCCCGTCGGCCCGGCGGAGGACGAACTGGTGCTTCTGACTGTCCCACTCAAAGAATGACGAGGCCGGCACGGCGCACCGGCGGCTCCGGGCGGGCTCCCGGAACATGGGGCGCTCCAGCAGCGTCTCGGCCCGGGCGTTGATGACCGGCCGGCGCCCCGGCCACGGGAAGCCCCAGCAGAGCAGTTCCGGGACCAGCTCCCCGGCGGCCTCCAGCAGCACCGGCGCGCTGGCGCTGGGGTAGACCGTGCCGGGATGCCAGGCCGCCCCGGGCCGGCGGCGGCGGAGCGCCTCCAGGATGGCGTGCAGTTCCGGACAGTCGGCGAGGAATTCATAGCGGGCGCACACGGGGCATCGCTCCTCTCCCGGCCGGCAATCCCGCCGGCCTGTTGTTCCGCCCTTAGTATACCACAGCGGAGCGGAAAGCGGCAGAAAAATCCACCGGTTTCGACAAGTTTTTTCCCCCGCCTGTCCTTGACAGCCAACGGCGGCCGTGGTATCCTGCCTGTGCCGTCAGAGCCCGGCCTGGCGGCCGCGTGGAAAAAGAGAAGGAGTGATGTCCCATGCCATACGGCCCGGATCCCCGCCTGGCCATTCCCAACCCGGCGGTGCCCAGCGTCTGCTTTATCCGCAACGTCATCACCCGGCCCAACATCCAGGTGGGGGAGTACACCTATTACGACGACCCGGACGGCCCGGAGCGCTTCGAGGAGCACGTGACCCATCACTACGAGTTCCTGGGCGACCGGCTGATTATCGGGAAATTCTGCGCCATTGCCCGGGGCGTCGAGTTCGTGATGAACGGGGCCAACCACCGGATGGCCAGCGCGACCACGTACCCCTTCAACATCTTCGGCGGCGGCTGGGAGAAGTGCACGCCGGCCCTGGAGGACCTGCCTTACAAGGGCGATACCGTCGTGGGCAGCGACGTGTGGATTGGCCAGAACGTGACCGTGCTGCCCGGCGCCCGCATCGGCGACGGGGCCATCATCGGCGCCGACTCCGTCGTGGCCGGGGAGATCCCGCCCTATGCCGTGGCTGTCGGGAACCCCTGCCGTGTCCGCCGCCGGCGGTTTTCCGACGAGGTGGTGGAGCGGCTGCTGGCCCTGCGCTGGTGGGACTGGCCGCCGGAGAAGATTTTCGAGAACCTGGAGCTGCTGTGCGACGCCAACGTGGAGAAGCTCCTGGCCCTGGCCCCCTGAGACAAAGCGCGCCGGCAGGCGTTGCCGACGCGCACAGTCTGTCAAAAACCGCAATGCCATGCAAGAAGGCTACGTGTATCTTATGTGGGAAAAAGCCCTCGGCAGAGTTTCGCCGCCATCTCCGCGCTAAGAGCCGCCCTCCGGGCGGTTGCGCTCCGAAACGCGCCTGCGGGC
>CAJFNZ010000012.1 GCA_904395905.1 uncultured Oscillospiraceae bacterium
AGACCCCCTGGAGGGCTGTGTCCTCCGTGGACAGCACCTGGCCGGACGTCTGACGCAGCTGATAGACCTGCTGGCCCTCCAGAAGGGTGTCGGCCCGGCACAGCAGGCCGGTGTTGACGTCCACCCAGTATCGGTCGGTATACGCCCCGTCCGACACGGAAATATAGAGGCAGCTGCGGTCTTCCGGTTCGCTGAGCGTCACGAAGCCGGCCTCAAGGATGGCGGCCGGGTCCAGCGTGGTCAGCGTCTCGTAGGTGGGAATCCCCGCCAAATCGTCGAAAGTGACCGTCTCCTCGGGCGTCAGGACCCGGGAGGTGTCCAGGCCGTCGTACCAAAGCCACAAGGTCTCGCCGTCGGTCAGCAGATGCTCCGTCTGCTCGCCGGCGGCAATCTGCGCCCGCATCCGCGCGCCGCTGACCCAGAGGCTCACCGTGCGCCGGGCCGAGCCGCCGCTCCAATAGCGGACCACCTCCAGGCTTTGGGCGTAGGCCGACGGCCGGGCCATGGTGGCCAGGATTTCCTGTACGTTCTCGCGGTCCACCGTCAGGAAGGGCTCCGAGGCCTCCACCGGCGGCGACTCCGGCTCGGCCGAGGCCGTGTCGTCGGGCAGGACAATGGTGTCCCGGGTGCCGCCGCGGATGCTCATCACCACGGCCGCCAGCAAGATGGCCATGACCAGAGCCGCCGCCGACAGGACAATGCCGATGGACCGGGCGCCCGCTGGCTTTTTCACGTTCCGCCGTCCCTCCTTCCTGCGGACCGCCTGGGTGCGGATTTACGCGAAATCCGCCGGGCGCTGCTCGTCCAGCCCGAAGTGCCAGGCGATGGCCTGGACAATGCGCCCGCAGGCGTGGCCGTCGCCGTAGGGGTTGACGGCCCGGGCCATTTTTCCATACTCTGCCGGGTCGTCCAGCAGTTGCCCGGCCAGGCGGACAATCTCGTCCCGTTCCACGCCGGCCAGGCGGGCGGTGCCGGCCGCCACGGCCTCAGGCCGCTCGGTCTCCTTCCGCAGCACCAGGACCGGCTTGCCCAGGGCCGGCGCCTCCTCCTGGAGGCCGCCGGAGTCGGTCATCACCAGGCAGCACCGGGCCATCAGGTTGTGCATCTCCTCGACGTTGAGGGGGTCAATCAGATGGACCCGCGGCGTCTGGCCCAGGATGCCGAACACGCACTGGCGGACCGCCGGGCTCAGGTGCACCGGGTAGACCACCTCCACGTCGGGATGGCCGGCCACCACGTCGGCGATGGCGTGCATGATGTTCTCCATGGGCGCGCCGTAGTTCTCCCGCCGGTGGCAGGTGACGACAATCACCCGCCGGTGCGCAAAGTCCAGGGTGTTGAGCAGCTCGGTGGAGAACCGGAAATCCGGCCGGACCGTGGTGCGCATGGCGTCAATGGCCGTGTTGCCGGTGACGAAGATCTCCCCCTGGACCTGCTCCCGCCGGAGATTCTCGGCGTTGGCCCGGGTGGGGGCGAAGTGCAGGTCCGCCAGGCGGCTGACCAGCACCCGGTTCATCTCCTCGGGGTACGGGGAGTATTTGTCGTAGGTCCGCAGGCCGGCCTCCACGTGGCCGATGGGCACCTGGTGGTAAAAGGCCGACAGCGCCCCGGAGAAGGTGGTGGAGGTGTCCCCGTGGACGAGAATCAAATCGGGACGGGCCTCCTCCAGGACGCCGTCCATGCCCAACAGGGTCTTGGTCGTGATTTTGCTCAGGGTCTGCCGCTGCTCCATGATGTCCAGGTCGTAGTCGGCCCGGAGCCGGAAAATCTCCATCACCGAGTCCAGCATCTCCCGGTGCTGGCCGGTCAGGCAGCACAGGCTCTCAATCTTCGGGTGGGCGGCCAGTTCCATCACCAGCGGCGCCATCTTGATGGCCTCCGGCCGGGTCCCGAAGACCGACATGACTTTCAGCTTCTTCATGGTGTTCCTCTCCTCGTTCATTGGTACGCTCCGCGGGGGGCTCCTCCCCGGGCGGCTCGGCAGGGTGGTTGGTGAAAATCACCCGGAGGCCGATGGCCCCCACCACGATAATCGCCCCAATCAGGAACAGAGCCCGCAGGGCGCCGGAAGTGGTCAGCACCACCGCTGCCAGGCCCAGAATGGCCGTAATCATATAGGCGATGGCCACAGTCTGCTTCTGGTTGAAGCCCATGTCGATGAGCCGGTGGTGGATGTGCCCCCGGTCGGCGTGCATGGGGTTCTGTCCCCGGGCCAGCCGCCGCAGGATGGCAAAGCAGATGTCAAAAATCGGCAGCCCCAGGATTAAAAACGGCACCGCAAAGGAGATGATGGCGTACAGCTTGAACAGCCCCTGGATGGACAGCGTCGCCAGAATGTATCCCAGAAATGTGGATCCGGTGTCCCCCATAAAGATCTTGGCCGGGTTCATATTGTAGGGGATGAAGCCCAGGCAGGCCCCCAGCAGGGCGGCCATCATCACGGCCACATTGCCCTCGGAGACGAGGATGGCCGTCACCAGCAGCGTGGCGCTGGAGATGGCCGAGACGCCCACGGCCAGGCCGTCCAGGCCGTCGATGAAGTTGACGGCGTTGGTAATGGCCACAATCCAGACGATGGTCACCGGTACCGCCCAGCTGCCCAGGTCCAGGTAGGGCGCGGCGCTGGTCAGCACCGGGTTGGAGACGTACTGGATGACGTTCCCGTAGTAGACCGCCACACCGGCGGCGGCAATCTGCACCAGGAACTTGGGCAGGGCCCGCAGGGTCATGATGTCGTCCAGGATGCCCAGCACCACAATCATCACCGCACCGATGAGGATGCCCTGGGTCTCCCGGTCAATCTCGGCAAAGAGCAGCACGCTCAGGAAAAAGCCCAGGAAAATCGCCAGGCCTCCCAGCCGGGGAATGGGCACCTTGTGCATCCGCCGGCTGTCCTTGGGCACGTCGATGGCGCCCACCTTGTAGGCCATGCGCTTGACCAGGGGCGTGGTGCCAAAGGAGACCAGCGTGGCCACAATCAGGGCCAGCAGAATATACGTTACCAGGGTCATGTCCGCCACAGCCGGGCGTCCCTCCTTCCGTCAGCGGGCGACGAAGCCCACCTTTTTGTAGACCTTCCGCAGCGTTCTCTCCGCCAGGGCCTGGGCCCGCTGCGCCCCCTCCCGGTAGACGCCCTCCAGATAGGCCTTGTCGCCGAGCAGCCGGCGGGCCTCCTCCCGGATGGGCCGCATCTGCTCAATCACGGCCTCGCCCACGGCGGCCTTGAAGTCCCCGTAGCCCCGGCCGGCAAACTCCGCCTCGGCCGCCGCCAGGTCCTTGCCCGTCGCGGCGCAGTAGATGGTCAGCAGGTTGGAGACGCCGGGCTTGTTTTCCATGTCGTACCGGACGGCGGTGTCGCAGTCGGTGACAGCCCGCTTGAACTTCCGGGCGATGACCTCCGGCTCGTCCATCATGAAGACGCAGCCGTCCGGGTCGGACTTGCTCATCTTGTTGGCCGGGTTCCCCAGGCTCATAATCCGCGCCCCCATCTTGGGGATGTAGGGCTCAGGCAGGGTGAAGGTGTCCGAGTAGACGCCGTTGAACCGGCCGGCGATGTCGCGGCACAGCTCCACGTGCTGCTTCTGATCCTGGCCCACCGGCACCAGGTCCGCCTGATAGAGGAGGATGTCGGCGGCCATCAGCACCGGATAGGTGAAAAGGCCGGCGGTGATGTTGTCGGCGTGCTTCTGGGCCTTGTCCTTGAACTGGGTCATCCGGGACAGCTCGCCGAACTGGGTGTAGCAGCCCAGGACCCAGCTCAGCTCCGCGTGCTGGGGCACGTGGGACTGGATGAACATGATATTCTTCTGAGGGTCCAGGCCGCAGGCGATGTACTGGGCCAGCTGCTCCAACGTCCGCCGGCGCAGGTCCGCCGGCACCTGGCGCACGGTGATGGCGTGCATATCCACAATGCAGTACAGGCAGTCATACTCGTCCTGGAGGGCCACCCAGTTGCGGATGGCGCCCATATAGGAACCCAGGGTCAGATCCCCGCTGGGCTGGATGCCGGAGAAAATCCGTTTCTTTCTTGCTTCCATGTGATTCCTTCCCTTCATGGCCAGGCGGTCAAAACCCGCCATTCTAGGATAGTATCTTACCACAATGGCAGGAAAAATTCAATCCGGCTTGACTTTCCTCCGGGAGTAAAATATCATAGAGGAGAATTGTACGACTGGAGGTACCAACTATGGCTTTGGACATGGCCTTCTTCGAGGAGATGGAGGCGCGGATCCCCAAGGGGGAGGTCCGCACCCGGTTCGCCCCCTCCCCCACCGGCTATATGCACGTGGGGAACCTGCGCACGGCCCTGTACACGTATCTCATCGCCCGGCACCAGGGCGGCAAGTTCCTCCTGCGGATTGAGGACACCGACCAGGGCCGCCTGGTGGAGGACGCCGTGGAGATTATCTACCGGACGCTGCGCCAGTGCGGCCTCACCTGGGACGAGGGCCCGGATGTGGGCGGCCCGGTGGGCCCCTATATCCAGACTGCGCGGCGGGACCTCTACGGGAAATACGCCCAGCTGCTCATCGAAAAGGGCGGCGCCTACCGCTGCTTCTGCACCAAGGAGCGGCTGGAGGAATTGCACCGGCAGGATCCCACGGCCAAGTACGACGGCCGCTGCGCCAACCTCTCCCAGGAGGAGATTGACGAAAAACTGGCCGCCGGCGTTCCCTACGTGATTCGCCAGCGGATCCCCCGGGAGGGCACCACCACCTTCACCGACGTCGTCTTCGGGGAAATCACCGTCCCCAACGACACCCTGGACGACAACGTCCTCATCAAGTCCGACGGCCTGCCCACCTACAACTTCGCCAACGTCGTGGACGACCACCTGATGGGCATCACCCACGTGGTCCGGGGCAGCGAGTATTTGTCCTCGGCCCCCAAGTACAACCTGCTCTACGAGGCCTTCGGCTGGGAGATTCCCACCTACGTCCACTGCGCCCCGGTGATGCGGGATGCCCAGCACAAGATGTCCAAGCGCCACGGCGACCCCTCCTACGAGGACCTCATCGCCGAGGGGTACCTGAGCGAGGCCGTGGTCAACTACGTGGCCCTGCTGGGCTGGAGCCCCGGCGGCGAGCGGGAGATTTACGCCCTCCCTGAGCTGGTGGACATCTTCGACTTGAAGGGCATCTCCAAGTCCCCGGCGGTCTTCGACCCGGTGAAGCTCCGGTGGATGAACGGCGAATACATCAAGGCCATGGCCCCCGACGCCTTTTACGAAGCGGCCGAGCCCTATCTCCGGCAGGCCGTGAAGAATCCGGCCATTGACCTGCGGGCTGTGGCGGCCCTGGTCCAGTCCCGGTGCGAGGTGCTGACGGACCTGGCCGAGCGGGTGGATTTCCTCGACGCCGTGCCGGACTATGACGCCCAGCTGTACGTCCACAAGAAGTCCAAATCCACGCTGGAGAGCGCCCTGGACGCCCTCCGGTCGGCCCTGCCGGTGCTGGAGGCCCTGGAAACCTGGGACAACGACAGCCTCTTTGCCGCCCTGGCGGCCCTGGCGGCGGAGAAGGGCGTGAAGAACGCCGTCATTCTCTGGCCGGTGCGGGTGGCCGTGTCCGGCAAGGCCTCGACGCCCGGCGGCGCGACGGAGCTGTGCGCCCTGCTGGGCAAGGAGGAGTCCCTCCGCCGGCTCCGGGCCGGCGTGGACAAGCTGGCGTCCGCCTAACCGGTCAATCGACCGAAAAATTCTGACTTTCTCATGGTACCATGAGGCTGCGGCATCGCCGCAGCCTCATGAATTTTCCGTTGGGAAAGGAGTCATTGCCATGATACCGCAAGCAATTTTGATGTTCGGGCTTCTGCTCTCCCTGCTGGCGCCGGGCGGAGGCGCAGCCGCGCCGCCGGAACCGGACGCCGCCGCGCTGCTGGAACAGGGGGACGTCTTTGAATGGGTCCAGCACGGGACGCCGGAGGAGTCGGTCATCCTGGAGCTTCCCACCGAGGCATTCGGGACGGTCATCTATCAGATTCAGCCGGCAACCGGCGAGATTTTGGCCCGGTACGCCGTCGAAGGGACGCCCCTGGCCGATGGGACGCGGCGGCAGCCACGTCTGCGGCGGGTCGGCGACGGATACCTCTGCGGCGGGCACAGTTTTCTCCTGCGGGACGGCGTTCTCGCACGGCTGCCCCTGGATGCCGACGCGCTGGAGATTGACGCCATTCTGGACCTGGTCCAAGACGGCGCCGGCGGTGTGTATCTTCTGGCCGCCACGGAACCCGGCGGCCAGGCCGTCCTTCCCCCGGTCGGCAACGAAGTGCTGTACCTGACCGCAGACGGCGCGGTGCAGACGGTCCTCTCCCGGCAGTACCGGCTGGATCTGACCGACCTCTCCTGGCAGGAGGGCCAGCTGTACCTGCGCTATGAGGGATACCCCGGCAAGCAGGGGGCAGCCTGGGCGGTGACGCGGGAGTATCTTCTGGAGCCATCGGGCGCCTCCCCTTCCATCCGGGTCGTCCATATGGGATTCCCGGACGATGTATACTGGAGCTTCTCCAGCGACGAGGCGTTTCGGGCCTACGTCCAGTCCCAGGTGGAGGCCGAGCAGCAGCGGCTCAACGACCTGGGTATCGGCGTCACCTCGCCGGAACCGGAGGTCCCGGCGGACGCCCAGGTGGTCTACCGCTACCAGGAAGGCACCGCCGCCGAGTCTGTTATCTACCAGTGGGTCGTGGGGCCGGTCACGGAAATCCGCCAGATGGAACCCCAGTCCGGCCGTGTCCTGGCCAAATTCACCGTCCCTTGCTGGCAACAGCCCAACCTGAGCGCCCCCTTCGCCAGGACGCTGGACCATGCCTCCGACGCCGGCTGCTGGGGGACCGCCGGCTTCTACCGGTTCCAGGACGGCCTGCTCACCTGCGCCACCGACCGCCCCTTGGTGAAGGTCCTGCCTCTGGACGACGGCGGCGCTTACCTGCTCTCGTACACGGACGACTACATCCCCGTCGCCGAAGCCACCGTCGAATTCGGCAACTATGGCAACGAAGTCCTGCACCTCTGGCCGGACGGGTCTGTCACCACGGCGCTGCCCGGTACTCCCCATTTGGAATTCTCCGACTTGGCAATGCAGGACGGCACCCTCCTGCTGATTGATTCCTTCGGCCGGGAAATCGACCCGTATGTGAAGCGCTATCTCCTCGAGCGGGAGGGCGCCCAGCCCCAGCTCCGCGTCTACAGCATCCGGGCGACCGACAACGAATACGCCGCCCACCTGGACGACCCGGAAGGCTTCCAGGCTTCCCTCCAGGCCGCGGAGCAGCAGCGGCTCAACGACCTGGGCATCGGCGTCCCGTAACCCCCGCCCCGCCCGGGCCGGGCGGGGCGTTTGCTAGCATACGCCCCGGCTTGTCAGCATATCCATGGGATAGCAACAAGGCAGAGGGCTGTCTGCGGTCTCTGCCGGCAAGGAGGGACTTACCCGTGGAACAAACCAGCATTTATGAGCAAATTGCCCAGCGTACCGACGGCAGCGTATACATCGGCGTCGTGGGCCCGGTCCGCACCGGGAAATCCACCTTTATCAAGCGATTCATGGAGGAGCTGGTCATCCCCCACATCGACAATGTCTACCGCCGGGAGCGGGCCCGGGATGAGCTGCCGCAGAGCGGCTCCGGCAAGACCATCATGACTTCCGAGCCGAAATTCGTCCCCGAGGAGGCCGTGGAAATCAGCCCTGACGGCACAGCCAAGCTCTCCGTCCGCCTCATCGACTCCGTGGGCTACATGGTCGTCGGGGCCGTGGGGGCCGAGGAGGACGGCCAGCCCCGCATGGTCACGACGCCCTGGTACGACCACGAGATCCCCATGACCGAGGCCGCCGAGCTGGGCACCAAAAAGGTCATGGAGGACCACGGCACCATCGGCATCGTCCTGACCACCGACGGCACCATCACCGACATCCCCCGGGAGGACTACGTGGAGGCCGAGGACCGGGCCATCCGGGATATGCAGGCCACCGGGAAGCCGTTTCTGGTCCTGGTCAACTCCCAGTCCCCCGACAGCCCCGAGGCCCGGGCGCTGCGGGACACCATCGCCGAAACCTACGGCGTCACCTGCCTGGCCGTCAACTGCCTGACGCTCCAGGAGCCCCAGATTACGGAGATCCTCACGGACCTGCTCTACGAGTTCCCGGTCCGGGAGCTGCGCTTCTTCCTGCCCAGCTGGCTGGATGCCCTGGAGGCGGAGCACCCCCTCAAGCAGGCCCTCTACGAGGCCATGCGGGACTGCGCCGGCCGCGTCACCGCCGTCAGCCAGGCCGAGCCGGCCATCCGCCGGATCTGCCAGCTGGAGACCGTGGAGGACTACCACATCCGCGCCATCGACCTGGCCACCGGCACCGTCAGCTGCACCCTGGACTTCCCCCAGAGCCTGTTCTATCAGATTCTCGGGGACAAGAGCGGGTTTTCCATCGAAAACGACGGGGATCTGCTGACCCTCCTGGGCCAGCTGGCCGAGACGAAGAAGAAGTACGACAAGGTGGCCAACGCCCTGGACGAGGTCTGGGCCACCGGCTACGGCGTCGTCATGCCCGGCGCCGAGGACCTGCACATGGAGGTGCCGGAAATTGTCCGCCGGGGCGGCAGCTACGGCATCAAGCTGAAGGCCAGCGCCCCGTCCATCCACATGATTCGCACCGACATCCGCACGGAAATCAGCCCCATCGTCGGCGATGAGAAGCAGTCGGAGGACCTGGTCCACTTCCTCCTGGGCGAGTACGAGGACAACACCGAAAAGCTCTGGGAGAGCAACATCTTCGGCAAGTCCCTCTTTGAACTGGTCAACGACGGCCTGAGCAGCAAGCTGCGGCGGCTGCCGGACGACTCCCGGTTCAAGTTCCGGGACGCCCTCCAGAAAATCGTCAACGAGGGAGGCAACGGTCTCCTGTGCATCATCCTCTAACAAAACCGCCGCGGGCCCGCTTCGAGGGAAGCGGGCCCCGGCGGTTATCCTTCTTCCGGTGGCTCCGCGGCAGAGCCGCCGCGCATCTGTTCCCACTGCTCCCGGGTAATGAGCAGCTGCCGGGGTTTGGACCCCTCAAAGGGCCCGACGATGCCCCGGTCCTCCATCTCGTCGATAATCCGCGCCGCCCGGGCATACCCCAGCTTCAGCCGCCGCTGGAGCATGGACGCCGAGGCCTGTCCCGTCTCCAGGACCACTTCCACGGCGTTGGGCAGCAGCTCGTCGCCCTCGGCGTCGGCGTCCCCGCCGCCGGCCTCCGATTTGCTCCCCTGCTCGGCCTTCAGGTCAATCTGCTGCTGGACCTCCTCGGAGTAGTTGGGCGCCGAAGACTGCTTGATGAAGTTGACGACCGCCTGGACCTCGTCGTCGGTGATGAAGCAGCCCTGGACGCGCTTCTTCCCCTGGCCCAGGGGGGCGTAGAGCATATCGCCCTTGCCCACCAGCTTCTCCGCCCCCTGCATGTCCAGGATAATCCGGGACTCCATGGCCGAGGCCACGGCAAAGGCAATCCGGGAGGGGATGTTGGCCTTCATCAGGCCGGTAATCACATCGGCCGAGGGCCGCTGGGTGGCGATGACCAGGTGGATGCCCGAGGCGCGGCCCATCTGGGCGATGCGGCAGATGGACTCCTCGACCTCTTTGGCGGCCACCAGCATCAAATCGGCCAGCTCATCGATGACCACCACCACCTGCTCCATGGGCTTGCGGCCGTCGTCGGCGGCCAGGACGGCCTTGTTGTAGGAGTCCAGGTCCCGGACCCCCTCGTCGGCCATGGCCCGGTACCGGCGCATCATCTCCGTCACCGCCCACTGGAGGGCGCCGGCGGCCTTCTTCGGGTCGGTGACCACGGGAATCAGCAGGTGGGGGATGCTGTTGTAGACCCCCAGCTCCACCATCTTGGGGTCCACCATGATGAGGCGCACCTCGTCGGGCCGCGCCTTGTAGAGCAGGGAGATAATCAGCGAATTCATGCACACCGATTTGCCCGAGCCGGTGGTGCCGGCAATCAGCAGGTGCGGCAGGGAGCTGATGTTGCCGATAATCCGGTTGCCGCTGATGTCCTTGCCCACGGCGAAGGACAGCTTCGACTTGCTGCTGCGGAACTCCGGCGAGTCGATGACGTCCCGGATGGCCACGGTGCTGACCTGGCGATTGGGCACCTCGATGCCCACCACGGAGATCTTGCTGGGAATGGCCGCAATGCGCACGCCGGTGGCCCCCAGGGACAGGGCGATGTCGTCGGCCAGGTTGGTCACCTTGGAGAGCTTGACGCCCCGGTCCAGCTCCAGCTCGTAGCGGGTCACCGACGGCCCCCGGATGACGTTGACGATGTGGGCGTCGATGTTGAAGCTCTGGAGGGTGGCGCTGAGCCGCTCGGTGTTCTCCCGCATCTCCTCGGTGCCGTCCACCGCGCCCGAAGACGAGGGGCGCAGCAGGTCTGTCGGCGGGTAGACATAGTCCCCCGCCTGGCCGGCCCCGGCAATTTCCCGGGCAATGGCCGCAGCGGCGGCCTCCCGGTCCTCCTTGGGTGCGGGCGGCGCCGGCGGATTCCAGGCAGGCGGCTCCGGCGGTTCCTCCGGGAGCACCTCGTCGTCCTCCCGGAAGGGCGCGGCGTCTTCCGCGATGGCCTCCAGCCGGTCCCCGGGGCGCTCCTGCACCTCGCCGATGTCCTCCAGCGGCGACGGCGCCTCCACCGGCTCCGGCTCCGCTGCCGGCGGTTCCGGCTCGAGCGGTGGGGCGGCCTTCCCCATCTTCTCCAGCAGGAACTCGTCGGGGGACTGGATCCGCTTCTTCCGGACCGGCTTCGGCTCCACCGGAAGGGGCGGTTCATCGACCGGCAGGTCGTACTCGGCCGCCCGCCGCCGCTCCCGCCGCTCCAGCTGCTGCTCAATGTGCCGGTTGGCCACCCGGTTCACCAGGACCGTGGCCGTGTCCTCGGGCTCCTCCTCCGGCTCCTCGTACTTGGGCAGCCGCGGGCGGTTGCGAATGGCCCGAATCAGGCTCGGAACGGTCATGTTGAGGGCGCCCAGCAGCGCCACCACCAGCAGCACCAGGAACAGGATGGCCGCTCCGACGGTGCTGAAGGCCGACGACAGGGCCATGGCCAGCAGCCCGGCCACCAGCCCGCCGGTCTGGCCGCTGATGCCGCCCCGGTACAGCGTGCCCAGCACCTGGCCGCTCCAGGCGGGATTTCCGCCCCCCAGCACTTGGACCAGCGCCCCCACGGCCACAGGCAGCAGCAGCGTGCACACCAGGCGCAGCCGAACCGGCCGGCCGCGATGGAACAGCAGGATTCCGAACGCCAGAATCAGGGCAAACGGCAGTATGTAGTAGCCGCCGCCCACCAGGCCCCTGGCAAAATCACAGAGCAGCTCAATGAACAGCCCATCCACGCCGAACCAGCCCAGAGCCAGGAAGACCGCCAAAAACAGGCAGACAAAGGCCCCCACCTCCCGGTGGACAGGCTTCGGCTTCGGGGCCGGCTTCCGGGCGGACCGGCCTCCGGATCCCTTGCCCGAGGAAGTGGACCGGGATGACGTTGTGCGGCTCTTGTTTTTCTCAGAAGCCATGAAATCCTCCTTCCAGCAGTCAGGAAATCAACGAGAGAATCAGGGTCACCAGGCCGGCGCCCCAGCAGTAGTAGGCGAACCCGCCGAAGCGGCCCTTGCGGGACAGGTAGCGCAGCAGCCAGATGGCCCCGTAGCCGGAGACCATGGCCACCAGAACGCCCACCAGATAGACCGGCAGCAGGGACGGGTCCACTCCCGTCTGGACCGCGTCGGCGATGCTGAGGATATTGGCCCCCAGAACCGCCGGGATGGACAGCAGGAAGGAGAACTTCAGCGCAAAGGAGCGCTCAAACCCCCGGGCCATACCGGCGGAGATGGTGGTGCCGGAGCGGGAGAGGCCCGGCACCGTGGCCACCGCCTGGGCGAGGCCCACCAGCAGGGCGTCCACCAGGGTGGCGTTTCGAGCCGTCTTGCTTCCCTTCGGCAGCCGGTCCGAAATGAACAGCAGCACACCGGTCAACATCAAGGCAAACGCGATGAAGATGGTGTTGGTGTACAGCACCGCCACCCGGTCCTTGATGGGCAGCACCAGGAACAGGGGCAGTGTCGCGATGACCAGCATCAAAATCATCCGGCGGGCCGACAGGTCCGGCTTCTGGCCGGCCGGCAGCCGGCGCAGATGGACCATGGCGAAAAACTCTCCCAGCAGCTGGGCGATGTCCTTCCGATAGGCCACGAACACAGCCACCAGCGTGCCCAGGTGGAGCAGCACATCGAACAGCATATGGTCATGCTCGACATCCGCCAGCTGGAAAAACTGCTGGAAAATCGACAGATGACCCGAACTGGAGATGGGCAGGAACTCGGCGATGCCCTGGACAAGGCCGAGAATCACAGCGGATAGGTAACTCATGGGACGTCCTCCTGTCATTTCGTTGGCCCGCCCATTTTACCATATTTGTCCCCCAAATTCCACCCATTTTAGGAATTGTTTATCTGCCGGGCCCTGCGGCCCTTCTCCCGGGCAATCTGCCGGTGCAGCGTTTCCATGGCGTCGCCCAGGCTGCCCAGCCGGTCAATGAGGCCGCAGGCCACCGCCTCCCGGCCGTAAATCACCGTCCCCACGTCCGAGGCCAGCTCGCCGGTGGCCATCATATACTGGAGGAACGCCTCCCGGGAGATGTGGGAATTGGCCGTGACGAACTCCACAATCCGCTCCTGGATCCGGTTGAAATACTGGAACGTGGCCGGCGCCCCCACCACCGTGCCGGAGATCCGCACCGGGTGGATGGTCATGGCGGCCGAGGGGGCGATGAGGCTCTTCTTGGCCGACACGGCCAGGGGCACGCCAATGGAGTGGCCGCCGCCCAGCACCAGGGAGACCGTGGGCTTCTTCATGCCGGAAATCAGCTCGGCAATGGCCAGCCCCGCCTCGATGTCGCCGCCGACGGTGTTGAGGAGCAGCAGCAGGCCGTCAACCTCCTCGCTCTCCTCAATGGAGGCGAGAAGCGGCAGCACGTGCTCATACTTGGTGGTCTTCACCGTCTCCGGCAGCACCTGGTGGCCCTCAATCTGGCCGATGATGGTCAGGGTATAGATGTTGCCCCGGCTGGTGCGGGTGGTCGCCGCCCCCAGCTCCGTCAGCTGGTCGGCAGCCGGTTTCTGATTCTGTTCTGCGTCCATGGAAAATCCCTCCGAACCTGATTTTCGGATAGTATTTCCCGCCGGACGCCCCCGTAAACCTCAGCCCTCCGGCTGCCAGCCCTTGCAGACGTCCACCCAGCCCCGGGGCCGGGCGTACTGCTCCAGCTCGGGGATGGTCATCTCGATGGCGGAGTTGCTGCTGCCGGCGGCCGGGAAGACCGTCTCGAACCGGCGCAGGGACTCGTCCAGATAGACCTCCACGCCTTCCCGGACGGCAAAGGGGCAGACGCCGCCGACGGCGTGGCCCACATACGCCGGCACCTGGTCGTGGGGGAGCATTTTGGCCTTTCCGCCGAAAGCCTTTTTGTACTTGCCGTTGTCCACCTTGGCGTCGCCGGCGGCCACAATCAGCAGGCACCGGTCCCCCAGCAGGAACGACAGGGTCTTGGCAATGCGGCAGCCCTCCACGCCCAGGGCCTGGGCGGCCAGCTCGACGGTGGCGCTGGACACGTCGAACTCTCGGATGCGGTCCTCCAGGCCCGCCTGGCGGAAATAGCCTCTGACTTTTTCAATGGACATCGGGGATTCTCCTCTTCTTTGGAAAAATGGCGCCCTGCCCTTGCGGCGGGGCCGAAACTGTGGTATGATGCACTACCGAGGTGCTTCTATGATGAAAACCAACGTGATGCGGCTGCTGGACCAGGCAAAGCTCCCCTATCGGACGGCCCAGTACGCCTACGACGAGGCCGACTTGAGCGGCCTCCACGCGGCCGAGGGCATCGGAATGGCCCCGGAACAGGTGTTCAAAACCCTGGTTGCCCGCGGCGACAAGGGCGGCTGCCTGGTGTTCTGCATCCCGGTCTGCTGCGCGCTGGACCTCAAAAAAGCCGCCAAGGCCGCCGGCCAGAAGAAGGTGGAACTGGTCCATGTGAAGGAACTGCTGGGCCTCACCGGATACATCCGCGGCGGGTGCAGCCCCATCGGCATGAAAAAGCGGTTCCCCACGTTCTTGGAGGAGACGGCCCAGCTCTACGACGAGATTGCCGTCTCGGCCGGCCAGCGGGGCTGCCAGGTCATCCTCTCCCCCGGCGACCTGGCCGACTATGTCGGGGCGCAGTTTCAGGATCTGACGGAATAAGGAAAGGACAAGCCATGGAATTTACGTACAAGACCCGGGGCGTCTGCTCCCGGCTGATTCGCTTCCGCCTGGAGGGCAACACCGTCCGGGACGTGGAAATTGTGGGCGGGTGCAGCGGCAACTCCCAGGGGGTGGCCGCCCTGGTGGAGGGCATGGACGCCGACGAGGTCATCCGCCGCACCGAGGGCATCCGCTGCGGCTGGAAGGACACCTCCTGCCCCGACCAGCTGGCCTGCGCCCTGCGGGCCGCCCAGGCGCAGCAGAACCGGGAAAAGGCCCAGTAGCGCGTCTCCCATCCCAGCTGAAACGCCGGACCCCCCTGGGGGTCCGGCGCGTTTTCTGCGCTTCGGTCGGACTTCAGAAGGACAGCTCGTCGTTGTCCTCGTCTTCCATGTCGAACTCCAGCTTCTCCCCGCACTTGGGGCAGTCCACGGCCCCCTCGTCGATGGTGGCCTCGTCCACGGTGATGACCTCGCCGCAGGTGGGACACTTCACCTCGTAGAGGGCCTCGTCGTCGAACTCGTAGTCCTCGTCCCCGTCGTCCTCGTCGTCTTCGGCGTCCTCATCCTCGTCCAGGAGGAACTCCTCCATGGCGTCCAGCGCGCCCTCAATCTCGTCCAGCTCATCGGAGACGAGCTGGGCCTGCTCCTCGATGTCGGAGACGGCATAGGCCACGTCCTCCAACATGTCCACGATGGCGGCAATCATCTTGCCCTCGCCCTTGTCGGTGTCCAGCTTCAGGCCCTCCATCAGGCCCTTCAGGTAGGCGGATTTCTCGGAAAGCGTCATGAGAATTCTCCTTTCAGGGCGCCAGGTTCAGGACTTGGCGCGGCCCAGATACTCGCCGGTGCGGGTATCGATGGTAATCTTGTCGCCCTCGTTGATGAAGAGGGGCACCTTGACCTCGGCGCCGGTCTCCAGCGTGGCGGGCTTCAGGGTGTTGGTGGCCGTGTTGCCGGCCAGGCCGGGCTCCGTCTTGGTCACTTCCAGGTCCACGAAGTTGGGCGCCTCGACGCCGAAGACGTTGCCCTTGTACGACAGCACCGTGCAGGAGTCGTTCTCCTTGACGAAGCGGAAGCTGTCGTCCAGGACCGACTTGTCGATGGGAATCATGTCGTAGGTCTCCATGTCCATGAAGTAGTAGAGGTCGCCGTCGGCGTAGGAATACTCCATCTTCTTCCGCTCGATATAGGCGGTGGGATACTTGTCGTTGGGGTTGAAGGTGGTCTCCGTCACGGCCCCGGTGATGACGTTCTTCATCTTGACGCGGACGAACGCCGCGCCCTTGCCGGGCTTCACATGCTGAAACTCCACAATCTGCATGACCTTGCCTTCCAGCTCAAAGGTCACGCCGTTCCGAAAATCACTGACAGAAATCATATCGTTTGTTTCCTCCTAAAACTCCCACCGTGCGGCGGAACAAAATTAAACCATACTTTCCGATGATACGTTTATCATATCCGATTTTGTTGAGAAATGCAAGGGGGAACTGGGAAAAAGCAGACGATTCGCCGCGACGATTATCGCCGCCGTCCCCGGGCCAGCAGCCGGAAGGGCTGTTCCAGGCCGTAGCGCAGCTTCAGCCAGACGTTGTGCAGATGAATCGGCGTCACCAGAATCGAAGTCAAACCGCCGCAGTTGGCCCCCAGCACGTCGGTGAAAATCTGATCTCCAGCCAAGGCCGTGGCGGAGGGCTCCAGCTGGAAGCGGGCCATCGCCTGGCCGATTCCCTTCTGGAACGGCTTGCGGGAGTGGGTGATGCAGGGCAGGCCGGCCGCCCGGCAAAAGCGGACCACCCGGTCCTTCCGGCTGTTGGAGACCACCGCCAGGAAAATGCCGGCCTCGGGCAGCTCCCGGAGCCAGCGGGCCATGGCCTCGGTCGGCGCATCGGTGGTGTAGGGCACGATGGTGTTGTCGAAGTCCAGCAGCAGCGCCCGGACGCCCAGCTCCCGGAGCATCGCCGGCGTCACGTCG
>CAJFNZ010000013.1 GCA_904395905.1 uncultured Oscillospiraceae bacterium
GGTCTGCGTCACGGCCAAGGGCAAGCCCATCAAGGCCAAGACCCTGGGCCAGCAGAAGTACCTGAAGGCCATCGGGAAGAACACCATTACCATCGGCGTGGGCCCGGCGGGCACCGGCAAGACGTATCTGGCCGTGGCCATGGCCGTGGCGGCCTTCCGGGCCAAGGCGGTCAACCGCATCATCCTGACCCGGCCGGCGGTGGAGGCCGGGGAGCGGCTGGGGTTCCTGCCCGGCGACCTCCAGAACAAGGTGGATCCGTACCTGCGGCCCCTGTACGACGCCCTCTTTGACATGCTCGGCCCGGAGACGTACGGCAAGTACCTGGAGCGGGGCAACATCGAGGTGGCCCCCCTGGCCTATATGCGCGGCCGGACCCTCGACGACAGCTTCATCATCCTCGACGAGGCCCAGAACACCACCCGGGAGCAGATGTAGATGTTCCTGACCCGGCTGGGCTTCGGGTCGAAGATTGTCATCACCGGCGACGTGACCCAGATTGACCTGCCGTCGGACAAGGTCAGCGGCCTGAAGGACGCCGTCAAGGTGCTCGAGGGGGTGCCGGACATCGCCATCTGCCGGCTGACGGCCAGCGACGTGGTCCGCCACGCCCTGGTGCAGCAGATTGTCGCCGCCTACGACCGATTTGAGCAGAAGAAACCGCCGGTCTCCGGCCGGACGTTCCACAGAAAGAAGTAGAGGCTATGAAGCATCGGATTACCATTCTCTTTGAGGGCGGCGCCGTCCGCAAGGCCCTGCTGGGCGCCCATCTGCGCAAGTGCATCACCGCGGCCCTGGACGCCGAGGGGGTCCACGTCCCCTGCGAAATCAACGTCCTGGTGACCGACGACCAGACCATCCGGGCCATCAACCGCCAGACCCGCCAGGTGGACAAGGCCACCGACGTGCTGTCGTTCCCCATGTTCCAGTACGCCCCCGGGGCCTTCCCGGCCGACGCGGCCAAGGACGAGGACCCGGAGACGGGGCTGCTGCCCCTGGGGGACATGGTCATCTCTCTGGAGCGGGCGGCGGCCCAGGCCAAGGAGTATGGCCACAGCCTCCGTCGGGAGACGGGATACCTGGCCATCCACTCGGTGCTGCACCTGCTGGGCTACGACCACGTGGACGAGGGACCGATGAAGCGCCAGATGCGGGCCCGGGAGGAGCGGATCCTGGCGGATCTGCTGCTGCCCCGCCAGCCCGAGGAGAAGGGGAGAACGTCATGATTACAAACTCTGCGATGGTGACCATCGCCGGCCGGCCCAACGTGGGCAAGTCCACGCTCATCAACCGGCTGGTGGGGGAGAAGGTGGCCATCGTCTCCAACAAGCCCCAGACCACCCGGAACCGCATCTGCGGGATTCTGAACCGGGGGGAGACCCAGCTGGTGTTCCTGGATACGCCCGGCTACCACCGGCCCCGGACGCGGCTGGGGGACTACATGGTGGATGTGGTCCGCCAGTCGGTCAGCGACGTGGACGCGGTGCTGCTGCTGGTGGAGCCCATCGCCAACATCGGCCCCCAGGAGGAGGCCCTGCTGGAGCAGCTGAAGGGCGGCGCGCCGGTCATCCTCGTGCTGAACAAGATTGACACCGTGGAGAAGACCGGGCTGCTGGCGGTGATGGACCTCTACCGCCGGGCCTTTGACTTCGCGGCGGTGGTGCCCATCTCGGCGAAGACCGGCGACGGTGTGGAGGCGCTGCTGGAGGAGACGGCGCGCTTCGCCCAGCCGGGGCCCCAGCTGTTCCCCGACGACATGGTGACCGACCAGCCCGAGCGGCAGATTGTGGCGGAAATCCTCCGGGAGAAGCTGCTGTGGTGCCTGGAGAAGGAGATTCCCCACGGCACGGCGGTGGAAATCACCCGCTGGAAGGAGCGGGAGGACGGCGTGGTGGAAATCGGCGCCACCATCTACTGCGAGAAGGCCAGCCACAAGGGCATCATCATCGGCAAACAGGGGGCCATGCTGAAGAAAATCAGCACCATGGCCCGGGCGGACTGCGAGCGGTTCCTGGGGACGAAGGTCTTCCTGGAGACTTGGGTCAAGGTGAAGGAAAACTGGCGGGACAACGTGAATTGGATCCACAACTTGGGCTTTGACTATGACGATTAAGTGAAAAACGCGCCGACTGTCGCACCAATTCTGGCACGGCAGACACGCGCCGTCACATAGTATTTTTAAGGGTCCTGGAGCAATCCGGGGCCCTCTTTTTATGCGCTCTAAGGTGTACGCCTCAATCCCGTTCCGGCCCGCCGGAGCGTCAGCCGAGGCGGAAATCCCTGTCCCGAGATTTTACTTCAGCGTTGCTTCAAATCCTTGTGCGCCAAGCGGTATCGGCTCATCAGTCACGCTCCGGTATCCGGGGTGAGGGTGATGGGGTGGTGTGGAGGGGAAGAGGGAGAGGGGGTTACGGAAGGTGGAGCAGCAGGGAGCGCAGCGGTGCGCTCCGGTATAGATTTTGTAGCTTTTGAGGAGCGTGTTACGGTATGGTACTGCGGTCAGGATTGGTGCGACAGTCGGTACGATTTGCAAGTGACCGGCACATTGACGTGTAGGGAGGACAAGCCATGAACATGAAGAGGCGCTGGGCGGGATGGGCGCTGGTTCTGGCCGCGGTGCTGACGGCCTGCGGCCATGCTGCGGCTCCGGACGGCCCGGCGGAGGCCCCCGCAGCCGCCGGGCAGGCGGCGTCCCGGCTGCCGGAGGCGGAACTGCCGTTGGAGGACGCGCCGGCGGCTCCGGCGGAGGACACGCCGGCGGTGACCGATGCGGCGCTCCTGGACCTGGTGGTTCCCCTGGAAATCGCTCTGGCGCACCACGGCGGCTTTGCCTTTGCGCAAGCGGCGGAGCTGTCCGACGCCCAGCTGTTCCTGGCTGCTGTGACCCTGGCGGCACCGGAGCAGCGGGAGGCGGCCTGGGACGCGACGGGCCGGCAGTACCGCTTTTCCCGGGAGGCAGTGTCCGAGATTTTGGAGCTCCACTTCCGGAACGTCGCCTACACGCCGCCCCGGGCCAACCCCATGGTCACCGACGCGGCCGACGGGACCACAACCGTCAGCCAATTTTCCCTGCCCCAGGGGAACCGGTATCCCCAGGTGCTGGAGCGGGAGCATTTAGGGGGTTCCCGGATGCGGTTTGCCGTCGGATACTACGACGGCCCGGACTGCGCCGGCGCCCCCTATCTGGTGAAGGACTACACCGTGGAGCTGCGGGAAGACGGGTGCGTCTACGAGGCGGCCGCGGTCCGGGAGGAGCGGCTTTGGCCCGACGACGGCGGAACCGGGCAATCCCCGGAGGAGATGCCGGACGACGAGGCGCTGATTTCCCGGATTTTGAACATGGAGGTGGCCCGGCCGGCCAACGGCTTCACGTTCCACAACCCCTGTGAGCTGACGGGGCAGGACCTGTATGCCCTGTTCCTGGTGACGGCGGACGACAATCTGCTGGAGCGCTGCCGGCGGGACGACGGCCGCTATGCCTTTCCCCGGGAGACCATCGAGACGCAGCTGTCCCGGTATTTCCGGGAAGCGGCGGTGGACCTCTCCCGGGTGTACGGTTACGACGCGGCCCTCGACGCGGTGGTGACGGACAATCCCTCCGGCTTTGGCGGGGGGCCGGCAGAGGTCCGCGTGACGGAGAAGACGGTGCAGGGCCGCTTTATCACGGTCACGCTGGCCATGTACGACGGGACTTCGGATGCGCCCTACCGGGTGAAGACGTACGGCCTGGAGGCCGATGGCGAGAACCTCTGGTTTTGGTTTGCCCAGTGAAGGCCGAAAAAATGTGGGGCCGCAGCAGAAGCCATTCTGCTGCGGCCCCACTGTTCTGCATGGGGCAAATCACGCGTAGACGTCGAACGTATACGGGGACGGAGCGGGCTGCTGGGGAAGCATCTCCAGCAGGTTCTGGGCAATCTGCTCCGTGGTGTCCATGGACTTCTTCGCCATGGCGATGGCGTAGTTCTGCATCAGCTCAGCGGAGCTCAGGGACACCGAGCCGGCGGCAATGCTGTCCATCATAGGCAATTCCTCCTTTCACGTGGCTTCCGAGAATGGGGCCGCTCGGAACGTCATCCGAGCAGGGTTTCCAGGTCCTCCAGCAGCTGGGGCGTCTCCTGGGCGTCGGCGGCCTCCTGGTTGGCCTTGGCGGCCTGCTGCAGCTCGCTCCGGAGTATCAGCACGTCCTTGGGGGCGTTGATGCCCAGGCTCACGGTGCCGCTGGCGTCCACCGAGAGAATCGTCACCTGAATCTCATCGCCGATGACCAGGGATTCGCCCTCTTTCCGGCGCAGTATCAGCATGAGTCCCCGTCCCCCTTGTGCTGGAATTCCGCCAGCCGGTGGCGCATATGGTAGCCGCCGGATTCCAGGATGACCTGCATGGCCCGGCGCTGCTCCGGGTTGATGACGATGGGGCAGCGGAGGTTGACGGTGCTGTCGGCCACCGGCTCCCGGACCACGCAGAAGACGTAGTAGCAGAGGTCCTCGCTCCGGGAGACGCCGAGCAGGGCCAGCTCCTCCGGGGCCAGGACCGGGGCGTAGTCGGGCTTCAGGGCAAAGGGGTCCATGGCGACGAAGGCCAGGGAGGGGGTCTGAACGCTCTGGAAGCACAGCAGTGTCCCGTTGCTGCCGTGGAAGGGGAGCGGCACGAAGGCCCGCTCCTCGTCGAAGCCGAACAGGCCGTTGGGGAACGTGAGGAGTTCCTCCTCGGGACAGTCAATGACGCCGAAATACTTGGTCGAAAGCTGCAAGGAACGTTCCTCCCTCAGGCCTGGACGTCCACCGGCTCATAGTCGGGATCCGCCGAGGGCGGCACATACAGGGGGCCGCCCACGTACTTAATCACCACGTCGGGCCGCTGGGTCATGGTGAACTCGATGTCGCCGGGCACGAAGGTGAAGCTCATCTGCTCCATGCGCCAGTCGAAATTCAGCTTATCCAGCTCGTAGCGGATACTCAGCTCGCCGCCCTGCCAGGAGAGGTCCGGTCCCGTGGTGGGCAGGAACTCAATGTTGAGGTTGTTGGGCTGGCCCATGGTCTGCTGGCGGGCCAGCTGGGGAATCACATCCTGGTCAATCTGGGCCTCCATCATCATGCGCCCCTGCTGGGCCAGGACGGCGGTGGCCCGGTAGGCCCCCTGGACGCCCCGCTGCGCCTGCTGCTGAATCACCTGCGGCGTGGTGGGCGTCACGGAACTCCTGGACTCAAAGGTGTCGATGTTGACCCGGATGGGCTGGCTCTGGATGCGAAGGCCGCCTTTGTCCCGGCTGACCTGCATCTGCGCGGTGCCGCGGTGGTACTCCAGACGGGCGTTCGTCACCTTCATCTCCAGCTCAATGGGTATGGTAGTGATTTCAATCAACGGATCCATACGTCTTCACACTCCTTTTTCCCTAGCATCCGTATTGAAACGCCGGACAGGCGGTTCCCGGCTCCTTCCGGGTCCGCCGGCCGGCGGGACAGACTATCGCATATAGTCCATCAGCGACTGGGGGATGACGTTGGCGCCCACCTGGAGGGCGGCGTTGTAGCACGTCTGGGCCCAGGACAGCTCCATGATGGCGTCCACCTCGTCGATGTCCTCGATGTTGGAGCGCTCCGTGTCCAGGGCGTCGAAGGTGCTGGTGAGCCGCGACTCGTTGGTGCCCAGGTAATCGGCCTGGGCCGTCAGGGAGACGTTGGCGTCAATCATCCGGTTCTGGGCGTCGGTGAACTTGCCCACCAGGCGGGAGGCGTCGTCGAAGTTGCCGGCCGCGCCCCAGCCGGTGTCGGTGTCGTAGCCCTCGTAGACGTCGGCCAGGCGCAGCAGCACCGAGACGACGTTCTGGGGGTCGCCGTCGTCGTCGAGGCCGAAGCCGGTGAAGTCCAGCCCGCTCAGGGCCGAGTTGAAGGCCGAGGAGGGGATGACGTCGCCGTTGGCGTCGGTGGTGAAGCCCAGGCCCAGGTCCACGTACAGCGTCTCGTCGGTCATCTCCCCGAGCTTTTCCAGGACCTCGGCGTTGGTGTAGTTTGCGCCGGTGTCGGGGTTGGTTACGGGATTGCCGTCCAAATCCAGATAGGTGTCGTTATTGTCGGGGACGTCCACCTTCCAGCCCCGGAAGGTCAGCACCTCGACAGGCGGGTTCTGGCTGTTGTCGGTCTCGATGGCGAAGGGGGGCTCGCCCGTCTCCGCGCCGTTGAAGAGGAAGGCGTCGTCGTACTTGGCGTTGAGGCTCTGGACGATGGAGTCCGCGCCGGAGCGCAGCACCTGGGCGTAGGAGTCCAGCACCGACCAGCCGGGGCTGTTCAGGCCGGCCAGGGCCGGCTCCTGGGCCAGTTCCTCCAGGCTCCGCAGGACGCCCTGCTCCACCTGGTAGGCCGTCTCGAACTTGCTCGTGACGGTGGTGTTGTTGGCGTACTGGGTCCGGGTGGCGTTCAGGGAGCTGTGGATTTTGAACGCCCGGGTGGCGCCGGCCGGGTCGGCCGAGTACGAGTCGAAGTTCCGGTGGGTCATCAGCTTGCTCATGGCGCTGTACAGCTGATTGGACGTCTTCAAAAGATTGGACTGGTACGTGTGCAGCGTACCGTTGGTGGTAATGCGCATCATGGTTTCAGCACCTCGCTACGGCAGTTAGACAATGGTTCCGTTAATCAGGGAGTCCAGGGCCTCCTCCAGCACCGTCATCAGGCGGCAGGCGGCGGTGTAGGCCTTCTGGTACGTCATCAGGCTGGTGGCCTCGTCGTTCAGGTCCACGCCCATCACACTGTCGCGGTCCATGTAGACCTCGTTGGCGGTGATGGTGTAGTTGGTCAGCACGGCCGTGGTGTTCATCTCATCCTCGGCCAGGGTGGACTGAATCCGCAGCAGCATATCCTCGAAGGTGCCGTTGTAGACGGCGCCTTCGGCGTCGTTTTGAATGTCCTTGGGGTCAAACGCGTGGTCCAAATCAAAGGCCGCCAGGAACCGGGCCAGGTTGGAGGTGTCGCCGCTGGGGTCGTCGGTGCCGGTCAGGGTGGAGGCGACCACGGAAACCTTGTCTTCGGCCCAGGACTTGGAAACCGAGATGTTGGCGGCGGTGATGTCCGTCGTGTCGTCGCCGTTGCTGCTGTTGCTGAACAGAGCGCCCGCGCCCTTGGCCGGGTCCAGCGCGGCGCCGTTCACATCTTCCGTGTTAATCTTGTTCATGGCCTCGGCAAAGGTCCGCGCCAGGGAATCCAGCGCCTTCTGGTAGTAGGGGATGCCCCGCTTGACGTTGGCCTGGGGATCTCCCTTCGTCGGATCCATATCGGCAATGCTGGCGTACTCGCCCTCCTCGGTCAGCATCTCCCGGGTGGACTGGAACGCGCCGTACAAATCGTTGTCCAGCAGCACCATACCAGTTGGATTATCTGGGTCTACATTCGGATCCAAATAGATGCCGGCGCTGTTGACCAGGGGGTTCAGGGTGACGTCATAGTTGTTGCCATAGTCCACGGAGATGGTGCCGGCGTACTCGCCGTCCACCAGGGTGTGGTAGTGGCCCGGGACGGTGCCCAGGGAGACGGACAGCTTTTCCACCATCAGTCCCGCGCCCACATCCTCCATGCTGTACTGGACGTCGATTTCCACGTACTGGCTCAGCTCATCCAGGAGCAGGTTCCGCTGGTCGCGCAGCTCCAGGGCCTCGTCGCCGCGGATGTCGGCGCTGCGGATGGCCACGTTGAGGTCCCGCAGGTTGGTGAGGATGTTGTTGATGGTGTCCACCTGGTCGCTCAGGCGGTCCTCGTATTTGTCCACCTTCTCCTGGAGACTGTTGGCGGCAGCGTTGAACAGGGTGCAGAGCGAACTGGCCGACGTGCGAATCAGGCCGTTATACGTGTCGATGCCGTTGGTCATGGCCTGGCTGATGAGATCCCGCAAATCGTTCATCTGGTTGAGCAGGACGCCGTCGTCCTGCTCGCCGTCGCCCTTGCCGACCTCGTCGAGGATCTGGGCGATGTCCTGCAGGCCGGCCAGCTTGGCGTCGGCCGCGCCCACGTCGGACGTGGCGTTGCGGTAGGAGAGGTCCAGCCCCGGGTCCCGCAGCTGGGAGACGCCGGTAGTCAGGACGCCCTGGCCGATGCGGGTCTTGTAGGGGGAATAGGTCCGGTCGGCTGCGGAGGTGACGAGGCTCACCTGGTCGAGCCGCTGCCGGGTATAGCCGGTGGTGTTGATGTTGGTGATGTTGTTGCCGGTCACGTCCAGGCCCTTCTGCGCGGCATAGATGCCCAGGCGGACGGTGGTGAAGGAACCGAATGTACTGCTCATGGCCGAGTCTCCTTAAACCTTGATGTCGGTGCGGCTGCCTCCGCCCGGCGGGGGCGCGAGGTTGTCTTCTTCTGCCAGGCCGCGGCGGCGCAGCGCCTTGTCAATCCGGTGAAGCCGCGTTTCCATCACCGTGCGGGCCGCCTTTTGCGCGCTGGAGAGCACCTGGGACTTCCCCAGTACGGCGTCCACCACCTGGGCGGTCTCCGCGGCCAGTTCCGGCGGGCAGTGCTGCGGCAGCTCCCGAAGCCGCATCTCCGGCAGGGAGAGCTCGGCCCGCAGCCGGGCCCGCTTCTGCTCCAGACCGCGGAGGGTCATCGAAAGCGCCTGCTCCTCTTTCATGCAGTCGTTGACGGCCGGCAGGTCGTCGGCCTGGACGGCGGCGAGCTTCCGCTGTTCCACGGCGGTCAGCTGCTCCAGAATCGGTATCAGCTGCCGGAGGAACGCCAAGTAGTCGGAAAATGTGCGGCCCATGGCTCACTCCTCCAGCAGCATCCGGGCGGCAATCTCGCCGGGATTGGGGTAATAGGAACCCTCCTGCAGCTGGGCCTGGAGCTGCTCCAGCTCGCTGCGGGTGGGACGGGTGCGGATCTGCTGGGAAATCTGCGCCGTCAGCTGCCGGATGCGGCCCTCGGCGCCCCGGAGCCGGTCGGAAAACTGAACCTGATCGAAGTTCTGCGACGATGCAGAGGGGCGCTTGGCGCCGGCGGCGCTGTGGGCGGAAAGTTCCCCCAGAGGGTGGAACGAATTGCGGTCGATGCGGAATGACATGGTAAGAACTCCTCCTTTGCCGCCGCAGCAGGCGGGGCTGGGGACGCGGAAACCGCGGTGAATCTGTACAATGTAAATATCGTCAAAATAAATAAAAAATTAAGTGGAAAGCAACTGTTATTTTTCTGCGAAACCGGTCGATATAATAATATTGAGGGAGCGACTTCCAAAATGAGGCTCTCTTAACAAATATTAAGAATTCCGCGGGTGCGGAAGCAAGAAAGGAATCCGAGAAGCATGAAGTATGAACTGACGCCAGACCTGTTGACCGGCAATGCCCTGATTGACTCGGAGCATCGCCAGCTGTTCGCCGCCATCAACGACCTGATGGACGCCTGCTCGCAGGGCAAGGGACGCGACAAGATTATCTCGACGGCCAAATTCCTCACCGGCTATGTGGCCAAGCACTTCGGCGATGAGGAGCAGCTGCAGATGCGCAGCAAATACCCCAACTACCCGGCCCACAAGCAGTTCCACGACGGGTACCGCCGGAAGCTGGACGAGACGGCCCAGCAGCTGATTGCCGAGGGGGCCACGGTCCGGGCGCTGGGCGCGCTGAACCAGGAGGTGGCGACGCTGGTTTCCCATATCCGCACCGAAGACAAGCGCCTGGCCAAGCACGTCCGCGGGGAGAAGTGAGGTGGCGTTGACGTATGAACTGACGCCGGACCTGGTGACGGGCAATGCGTTGATTGATTCGGAGCACCGGCAGCTGCTGGCCACCGTCAACAACCTGATGGACGCCTGCTCCCAGGGGCATGGCCGGGAAAAAAGCCTGGAGGTCTTCGAGTACCTGCTCGGCTACGTCAAGAAGCACTTTGCCGACGAGGAACGGCTCCAGACCCAAACGAAGTATCCCGACTACCCGGCGCACAAGCAGTTTCACGACCGCTACAAGAAGGAGCTGGAAGCGCTGGCGCAGGACCTGCGGGCGGAGGGGCCCACCGTCAAAACGCTCGGCGTGCTGAATCAGCAGGTGGGGGTGCTGGTGTCCCACATCCGCATGGAGGACAAGAAACTGGCCAAGCACGTGCGGGAGCACGGCTGAGCCGGCGGCCTTCTACAACTATATAATATAGCATCTGCGAAGAAGCGGGCGGCATCTGCCGCCCGCTTCCGGCTGCCGCTGCGGGAAATCCGGTGAAAAAAGGATTGACATTCGGGGTGGCATCTCCTATAATAGATACCGCATGACGAAAGGATGGGGGAGGGCCATGCTGCTCAGCGTATCCAAGATTCTCGACAGCCCCGGCGGCGTCGTTCCCTATGAGATGACGCTGGACCTGAGCGGGGAGACCTTCGGCAGCTGCCAACCCGTAACGGAGCCGGTGCGGTGCCGCGGCCAGGTCCGCAACACTGCCGGCGTCCTGGTCCTGACGGGTACGCTCTCCACGACGCTCCACGGCGTCTGCGACCGCTGCGCCTCGCCCTTTGCGCGGGACGTGACGTTCCCGGTGGAGGCCGTCCTGGTCCGCCAGCTGGAACACGAGGACGACGCCGACCAGTGGACGTTCCTGCTCCAGGGGGACAGCGTCGATTTGGACGAGGTGATGACCACGGCCTTCGTGCTGTCCATGGAGTCCAAACTCCTGTGCAAAGAGGACTGCAAGGGCCTGTGCCCGACCTGCGGCAAGAACCTCAACGAAGGGCCCTGCTCGTGCAGGCCGGAGCCGGATCCCCGCCTGGCCGTCCTCGCAAAGCTCCTCAAGTAATCGCATCACAAGCCCATGCCGTCAGGCATTGACCAAGGAGGTGTCACCGATGGCTGTCCCCAAGTGTAAAGTGTCCAAGGCGAGACGCGACAAGAGACGCAGCTCCCACTGGAAGCTGACCGTCCCGGGCGTGGTCGCCTGCCCCAAGTGCGGCGCTCCCCGTCTGCCCCACAGAGCGTGCAAGGCTTGTGGAACGTACAATGGACGCGAGGTCTTCGCCGTGGAGGCGAAGTGAGCCTTCGCAGCAGAGAATGAAGAGGCCGGTCGTGAGATCCGCCTCTTTTTTCTCTGTCCGGGGGCGTTCCGCGCCCCCCTTGCGCCATAGACTAGATTAGGAGGTGGCTCCATGGCGAAGCCCATTGTCGCCATCGTAGGGCGGCCCAACGTGGGCAAGTCCCTGCTGTTCAACAAGCTGACCGGCCGCCGGACGGCCATCGTCGAGGACACGCCCGGCGTCACGCGGGACCGGATCTACGGGGACTGCGAGTGGAACGGCCGCGTCTTCTCCCTGGTGGACACCGGCGGCATCGAGCCGGGCACCGACAGCGAAATGCTCCGCTTCATGCGCCGGCAGGCGGAAATCGCCATCGAGACGGCCGACGCCATCATCATGGTCACCGACGTCACCGTGGGCATGACCGCCGCCGACAGCCAGGTGGCGGCGATGCTCCAGCGCTCAAAAAAGCCGGTCATCCTGGCCGTCAACAAGTGCGACAGCGTCGGGCCGGTGAACCCCGACGTCTACGAGTTCTACGGCCTGGGCCTGGGGGACCCCATCGAGGTCTCCGCCGTCCACGGCCACGGCACCGGCGATTTGCTCGACGCCTGCGTGGCCGCCCTTCCCCCCGAGACGGCGGAGGCGGAGGACGAGGACGTCATCAAGGTGGCCATCATCGGCAAGCCCAACGTGGGCAAGTCCAGCCTGCTGAACCGGATCCTCGGGGAGGAGCGGGTCATCGTCTCCAATGTGGCCGGCACCACCCGGGACGCCATCGACAGCGACTTTGAAAACGAGTGGGGCCGCTACCGCTTCATCGACACCGCCGGGATGCGCCGGAAGTCCAAGGTGGACGACGCCGTGGAGCGGTACAGCAACCTGCGGACCGTGGCGGCCATCGAGCGGGCGGACGTGTGCCTGATTCTCCTGGACGCCCAGGAGGGCGTCACCGACCAGGACACGAAGATTGCGGGCCTGGCCCACGAGGCCGGCAAGGCCTCCATCCTGGTGGTCAACAAGTGGGACGCCGTGGAGAAGGAGACCGGCACCATGGCCAAGATGACCGAGGAGGTCCGCCAGGGCCTCTCCTATATGTCCTATGCGCCGGTGGTGTTCCTGTCGGCCCTGACGGGCCAGCGGGTGGACCGGATCTTCGAGCAGATCAACGCCGTGGCCAACGCCGCGGCCATGCGGATTACCACGGGCACCCTCAACGGCATCCTGGAGGACGCCACGGCCCGCGTCCAGCCGCCCTCGGACAAGGGCCGGCGGCTGAAGCTCTACTATATGACCCAGGCGGGCGTCAAGCCGCCCCACTTTGTGGTCTTCTGCAACGACGCGCGGCTGTTCCACTTCTCCTATCAGCGGTACCTGGAGAACCAGATCCGGGCCGTCTACGGCCTGGTGGGCACGCCCATCCGCCTGACCATCCGCCAGAAGGGCGACAAGGAGGGATAGGGATGTTCTGGCTATTCCTGGTTCTGACCGCGGCGGCCGGCTACCTGCTGGGGAACCTGAACGGGGCGATTCTCGTCTCGAAGCTGCTGCTGCGGGAGGACGTGCGCACCCACGGCAGCGGCAACGCGGGGCTGACCAACTTCTTCCGCAGCTACGGCGGCGCCAAGACCCTGCTGGTGCTGGCCATCGACGTGGGAAAGACCCTGGCGGCGGCGTTCCTGGGGGCGTGGCTCCTGGGCCGCTTCGGCATGGCCGATTTGGGGGAGATGGTCGGCGGCACGGCCACGATTCTCGGGCATATGTTCCCGGCTGCCTTCCAGTTCCGGGGCGGCAAGGGAATCCTCTGCGGCGCCACGCTGGGCGGCGTCCTGGACTGGAGGATACTGGCGGCGCTGCTGGCGGTGTTCCTCATCGCCGTCGTCCTCACCCGGTACGTCTCCCTGGGCTCCTGCCTGGGGGCGGTGGTCTTTACGCCGGCGGTGGCGCTCTGCTACCCGGGACGGTATCTGCTGTGGGTTCTCGCTTTGGCGGTGAGCCTGGGCGCGCTGTATATGCACCGGGGCAACCTCTCGCGGATTGTCCACGGGACGGAGAGCAAGCTGAGCTTCCACCGGAAGCCGCGGCAGTAGGAGGTGTGCCGATGGAACTGGCAGTCATCGGAAGCGGCGGCTGGGGCACGGCCCTGGCGCGGCTGCTGGCGGGGAACGGCCACGCCGTGACCCTGATTTCCCACCGGCAGGCGGCCGCCGAGCGGCTGGCACGGGAGCGGGAGAACCCCCTGCTGCCCGGCGTCCGGCTGCCGGAGATGGCCTTCACGGCCGACCTGGCCGCCGCGGCCGGGAAGCCCATGGCGGTCCTGGCGACGCCCTCCTTTGCCGTCCGGGAGACGGCCCGGGCCCTGGCGCCCGTCCTGGCCCCGGAGACCGTGATGGTGTCGGTGGCCAAGGGCATCGAGGCCGGCACAGGGCTGCGGCTGAGCGAGATAATCGAGGCGGAGACCGGTTGCCGGACGGCGGTCCTCTGCGGCCCGTCCCACGCCGAGGAGGTGGGCCGGGACATCCCCACCGGGTGCGTCTCGGCCTGCGGCGACATCGCCGTGGCCGAGCTGGTCCAGGACACCTTTATGAACGAGCGCTTCCGGGTCTACACCACCACCGACGTGGTGGGCGTGGAGCTGGCGGCGGCGCTGAAAAATGTCATCGCCCTGTGCGCCGGCATCAGCGACGGCATGGGCTTTGGCGACAACACCCGGGCGCTGCTCATCACCCGGGGCCTCACGGAGACGGCCCGGCTGGGGGTGGCGCTGGGCGGCCGCTCGGAGACCTTTGCGGGCCTGGCCGGCGTCGGGGACCTGATTGTCACCTGTACTTCGATGCACTCCCGGAACCGGCGGGCCGGAATCCTCATCGGCCAGGGCCGGGCGCCCCAGGCGGCCATGGACGCCGTGGGGGCCGTGGTGGAGGGATACTACGCGGCGCGGTCCGCCCACCAGCTGGCGGAAAAGGCCGGCGTGGAGATGCCCATCGCCAGCCAGGCCTACCAGGTGCTCTATGAGGGGCGGGACCCCCGGGCGGCCATGCACCAGCTGATGACCCGGGGCAAGCGCCACGAGTTTGAAGATGCCGGCTGGCACCGGCCGTAGACAGAGAATGGCCGCCGCGGCGCACGGTGCATCGCGGCGGCCGTTTCGGGTTACTGCTCCATGCCGGCGCCCATGGCGTCGGTGTTGCTCGGCTTGGGCACCGACGGATGGCGGGCCCGGCGGCTCTCCCACTCCCGGCGGGCCTTTTCGTTGGTGCCGTTGACGCGGCCGTCGTCGGTGGTGGAGACGTTGCCGTGCCACTCCTCGGTGTCAACGCCGGTCCGGTAGGCCGGGGAGCGGGTGTCGGCCACGGTGTTGGCGCAGGCCGTCAGCAGGGCGGCCAGCGCCAGGGCCGCCGCCATGGAAAAATAACGCTTCATGGAATCTCCTCCTCATAGGTCTTGTCAGCTTTCGCTGTCCTTAGTATGGTGCAAAATCGGCCGATTACTCCGGAGGAGGCTGGTGATTCCTGGGATGGGCGGATTGCGCCGCAAACGCGGCGGCCGGAAGAAAATGATGGTTGATTCTTTGGCCGGCAGCCTGTATAATATTTTTTGTTGAAAACGCGGTTCTTCCGGCTGCCGCTCCCCATCCGCGGGACGGCGTTCGGCGGGACGCAGCAGCGACGGATTGTGAACATAAAATCAGGTAAAGGGGTATTTCCATATGAAACGTCTGACGGTCAAGAAGGACCATCCGTGCATGGCATGTCTGGAGTGCGTCCAGGCCTGCTCCAAGGCCTTCTATAAGGAGTTCCATCCCGACAAGTCCTGCATCCAGATTGTCGTGGGGAAGGACGGGGCCGCCAAGCCCAACGTCTGCGTCCAGTGCGGCAAGTGCGCCAAGGCCTGTGAGGCCGGGGCCATCACCCAGAACGCCAAGGGCGTGTACACCATCAACAAGAAGCTTTGCACCCAGTGCGGCAAGTGCGCGGAGGTCTGTCCGTTCCACGTGCTGGTGAAGATGCCGGAGCAGCCGGCCTCCAAGTGCATCGCCTGCGGCATCTGCGTCAAGGCATGTCCGATGGAGATCCTGGAGATTGTGGAGAAGTAAGCCGTGAAACCGCCGCCCCCGCCCGGAGCCTGTCCGGTCGGGGGCGGCTTGTCGCTGGAGCACGGTCGGAGCGTGTGGGTTTCCGAGAACTGCCGGAGGGCAGGGAGGCGTTCGGCGGCGCTTGGCCATCCAGCTGGCGTTCGACCGCCCGGCACCATAAAAATGGCGGGCCGCCCATTTGGGCGGCCCGTTTGTTGTTTTTTACGGCTTGCCGGCGGGGGCGCGGGGGCGCTGGGGGAGCTGGGCCAGGACGATGGCGGCCAGCATCAGCCCGCAGCCGAGATATTCCCGGGGGGCCAGGCGCTCCCCCAGGAGCAGGGCCCCGAAGAGGACGGCGAAGACCGACTCCAGGCTCAGCAGCAGGGAGGCCACGGTGGGGTTGGCCCGCTTCTGGGCCAGAATCTGGAGGGTGTAGCCCACGCCGCTGGAGAGGACGCCGGCGTAGACAATCGGCAGCCAGCACCGGCCGATGGCGGCCCAGGAGGGGGACTCGGTGCCCGCCATCCCCAGGAAGGAGAGGACGGTGCAGACGGCGAACTGAATCAGGGAGAGGGTGACGCCGTCCACCCGCTGGGAGTAGTGGTCGATGACCAGGATGTGGCCGGTGAAGGCCAGGGCGCAGAGGATGGTCAGCAGCTCCCCGCGGCCGAGGACCATGGAGCCGTCCACCGAGAGGAGGTACAGGGCCGCGGCCGCCAGGGCCACGGCAATCCAGACGAGGCCCCGGACCCGGCGGCCGAGGAACCGCGAGCAGACGGGGACGAGGACCACGTAGAGGGCGGTGAGGAAGCCGGACTTGCCGGCGGAGGTGTAGAGCAGGCCGAACTGCTGCAGCATGGTGCCGGCGAAGAGGCACAGGCCGCAGAGGAGGCCGCCCAGCCACAGGTCCCGGCGGCTGCCGGCGGGGGCGATGCCGCGGCGGCGGGCGGCCAGGGAGAAGGGCAGCAGGGTCAGGACCCCCAGGGCACAGCGGCAGGCCTGGAAGGTGAAGGGGCCCACGTACTCCATGCCGGCCGACTGGGCGACGAAGGCGGCGCCCCAAATCATGGCGGTGAGGACGAGGAGAAGGCTGGATTTCCACTGTCCGGCCACGCGGACCAGCTCCTTTCGACGGCGATTGGGAACACGGTACCACAGACCCGGCGGAAAGTCAACCGCGGGCATCCGGAGCGGGCGCCCGCGGCGTGCTCCAAGCGCATGAAGTTTTCCGCACCCGCGGCCGCGGTTTTGGTGGAATTGGCCGTTGACGGGATTTCCGGCGCTTCCTATAATAAGATCCATCGAACCATATCGAGCCGCCGCAGGGCTGCTGCCCCCAGAGAAAGGACGAAACGTATCATGTATCGGATTGTGGATGCCCATTGTCATATCTACCCGGACGCCATCGCGCGGAAGGCCGCGGCCAATACCGGCAAATTTTACGACGGACTGCCGGCCACCTGCGACGGGACGGTCCAGACGCTGCTGGAAGTGGGGAAGCAGGCGGGCATCGAGCACTTTGTGGTGCAGTCGGTGGCGACAAAGCCGGAGCAGGTCCGCAGCATCAACGAGTTCATCGCCCGGGAGGTGGCGCAGTACCCCGGCCGGCTCACGGGCCTGGGCACGCTGCACCCGGACAGCACGGATCCCGAGGGAGATGTGCAGCACCTGCTGGAGCTGGGCCTCAAGGGCGTCAAGCTGCACCCGGACATCCAGCGGTTCAAGATTGACGACTACCGCTGCCTCCACATCTACGATTTGTGCGAGGGCCGGCTGCCCATCCTGATGCACACCGGCGACAACCGGTTCGACTTCTCCAACCCCAACCGGCTGCTGCCCGTCCTGGAAATCTACCGCGGCCTGACGGTCATCGGCGCCCACTTCGGCGGGTACTCCATCTGGCACGAGGCGGCCGAGCAGCTCCACGGGCAGCCGAACCTCTACGTGGACTGCTCATCCACGATGTTCGCCCTGCCGGACCGGGAGGTGGTGGACCTGATTCACACCTACGGCGCCGACCGGGTGCTGTTCGGCACCGACTACCCCATGTGGTCGCCGGTGGACGAGCTGGCCCACTTCCAGCGGCTGCCCCTGACCGAGGAGGAGCGGCAGCTGATTCTCCACGAGAACGCCGAACGGGTCTTCGGCATCGCCTGAAGGCGGGCCGCCGCTGCGCGTTTTTCGGAAAATGTCCGGCCGCCGGACGGATGTGCCGGCCGGCGGTGTGGGTTGTTCCGGAAGGACGCAGGCGCGCAGGCTGCGGAAAACTGTGCAGGTTTCACAGTTTTTCGCCAGGAGTTCGACCGCCCGGACGAGCTTTTGTGGAATCCGCCTAATTTGCCGGGCCGCTGCCTGCCGCACCTCTGTGGAGTGCAGAAGAAACCACAAGACTCCACATCTGCGATTTTCCCCGAAAAAGTCTTTACTTTTCCGAAAGCGCATTTCATTTCCCGGCGTCCCTCCGCCGGAAGCGCCCTCCGGCCGCCGAGGCCGGGGGGAAATTTTTTTGATTTTGCCCGGTTTTTAGTTGACATTGTGTCTGGTCTGGCGTACAATACACTCGAAACCAATACAATGCAACATTCCTGGTCCCGGCCCTCCGCCGGGAGGTTTCCCACCAGATTTGGAAAGGATGAAGTGTTCCGTGAAAACGAAAGCAGTCCGCCTCTATGGCAAGGAGGACCTCCGCCTGGAGGAGTTTGAGCTGCCTCCCATGCAGGAGGACGAAATCCTGGCCCGGGTCATCTCCGACAGCATCTGTATGTCCACCTACAAGGCCGCCGAGCAGGGGGCCGACCACAAGCGCGTCCCCAACGACGTGGCCGAGCATCCCACCATCGTGGGCCACGAGTTCTGCGGCGAGATTGTCGAGGTGGGCGCGAAGTGGAAAGACCAGTTCCGGCCCGGCCAGAAGTTCGCCATCCAGCCGGCCCTGAACTACAAGGGCAGCCTGGACGCCCCCGGGTACTCCTACCAGTACATCGGCGGCGACGCCACGTACATCATCATCCCCCACGAGGTCATGGAGATGGGCTGCCTGCTGCCCTACGAGAGCGACAGCTTCTTCGGCGGCTCCCTGACCGAGCCCCTCAGCTGCGTCATCGGCACGTTCCACGCCATGTACCACACCACCCGCGGCTCCTATGACCACGTGATGGGCATCCGCGAGGGGGGCAACATGGCCATCCTGGCCGGCGTGGGCCCCATGGGCCTGGCGGCCATTGACTACATCATCCACTGCGACCGCCGCCCCGGCTTCCTGGTGGTCACCGACATCGACGACGCCCGGCTGGCCCGGGCCCAGCAGCTGCTGAGCCCCGAGGAGGCCAAGAAGAACGGCGTCACCCTGGTCTACAAGAACACCCGCACCGGCGACACCGTGGCGGAGCTGCGGGCGCTGACCGGCGGCAAGGGCTACGACGACGTGCTGTGCTTCGCGCCGGTGGCCGCGGTGGTGGAGCAGGCCGACGCCATCCTGGGCGAGGACGGCTGCCTGAACTTCTTCGCCGGCCCCCAGGACCCGAAGTTCTCGGCGATGTTCAACTTCTACAATGTCCACTACGCCTCCACCCACGTGGTGGGCACCTCCGGCGGCAACACCTCCGACATGGTCGAGGCTCTGGAGATGATTGGAAAGGGCAAGCTGGACCCGTCCATCCTGGTGACCCACATCGGCGGCCTCAACTGCGTCATTGAGTCGGTGCTGAACCTGCCGAAGATCCCCGGCGGCAAGAAGCTCATCTACACCGGCATCGACATGCCCCTGACGGCCATCGCCGACTTTGCCGAGCTGGGCAAGAGCGACCCGATGTTCGCCCAGCTGGCCCAGCTGGTGGCCAAGACCAACGGCCTTTGGAACGCGGAGGCCGAGGCGTATCTGCTGAAGACTTTGATGAAATAACAATAGGAGTGAAGCAAACCATGGCAGAAGGCGTTTTGATGCCCAAGGCGGGCATCACCGTAGAATCCTGTATCATCGGCGAGTGGAAGAAGAAGGTCGGCGACCCGGTTGCCGTGGGCGACGTCCTCTTCACCTACGAGACCGACAAGGCCGAGTTCGAGTGCGAATCGACGGCCGCCGGCACGCTCCTGGAGCAGTTCTACCAGGAGGGGGACGAGGTGCCCTGCCTCGTCAACGTCTGCGCAATCGGCACCCCCGGCGAGGACGTGTCGGCCCTGAAGGGCGCCGGCACCGCCGAGGCGGCCGCCCCCGCCCAGGAGGCTGCGCCGGCTCCGGCCGCCGCCCCTGCGCCCGCCGCGGCGGCGCCCACCGGCCCGGTGGCCCAGGCGGTCATCATGCCTAAGGCGGGCATCACGGTGGAGTCGTGCATCATCGGCGAGTGGAAGAAGAACGTCGGCGACGCCGTCGCGGTGGGCGACATCCTGTTCACCTACGAGACCGACAAGGCGGAGTTCGAGTGCGAGTCCACGGCGGCCGGCACGCTCCTGGCCAAGTTCTATGAGGACGGCGACGAGGTGCCCTGCCTGGTCAACGTCTGCGCCGTGGGCAACCCCGGCGACGCCTTCGAGTGCCTGCGGGGCGGCGCCGGCGGCCCGGCCGCCGGTGCGGAAGCGCCCGCAGCGGCCACTGCGCCTGCCGCGCCTGCTGCAGCGGCTGCCCCGGCCGGCCCGGCCGCCCAGGCGGTCATCATGCCCAAGGCGGGCATCACGGTGGAGTCGTGCATCATCGGCGAATGGAAGAAGAACGTCGGCGACGCCGTCGCGGTGGGCGACATCCTGTTCACCTATGAGACCGACAAGGCGGAGTTCGAGTGCGAGTCCACGGCGGCCGGCACGCTCCTGGCCAAGTTCTTTGAGAACGGCGACGAGGTGCCCTGCCTCGAGAACGTCTGCGCCGTGGGCAACCCCGGCGACGCCTTCGAGTTCCTGCGGCCCGGCTCTACCGAGGCGGCCCCCGCGGCCGCGCCGGCTCCCGCCGCCGCTCCCGCTGCGGCGCCGGCTGCCGCCGCCCCCGAGGCGCCCAAGGCCATCTCGCCCCGGGCCCGGGGCCTGGCCCAGCGCGCCGGTGTGGACGCCGGTTACGCCACCGGCACCGGCCCCAACGGCCGCGTGATTGAGCGGGACATCCGCAAGCTGATGGAGGAGGGCGTCCCGGCCCAGGCCGCGCCCGCCGCCGCTGCGCCGGCTGCGCAGGCCGCGCCGGCCCCGGCTCCGGCTCCCGCACCGGCCGCCGCCGCTGCCGAGGCCGAGTACGAGGACGTGAAGTTCAACGCCGTCCGCCGCGCCACGGCCAAGTCCATGATGAAGTCCCTGTCCACGTCGGCCCAGCTGACCCACCAGTTCAGCTTCGACGCCACGCAGCTCCAGGCCTACCGGAAGATGCTCAAGCCGCTGGAGGGCCCGATGGGCAAGATCTCCCTCAACGACATGGTCCTCTTCGCGGTGTCGCGGATCCTGCTGCACCACCCGGACCTGAACGCCAACGTGGTGGAGGAGAATGTGGTCCGCCGGTTCCACCATGTCCATCTGGGCTTCGCCTGCGACACGCCCAGAGGGCTGCTGGTGCCCACGATTTTCAACGCCGACCAGAAGTCCCTGCTCCAGATTTCCCAGGAGTGCAAGGCCCTGGCCGCCGAGGCCCGGGAGGGCAAAATCAGCCCCGACAAGCTCCAGGGCGCCACGTTCACGGTGTCCAACCTGGGCTCCATGGGCTGCGAGGGCTTCACGCCGGTCATCAACCCGCCCCAGACGGGCATCCTGGGCGTGTGCAACATCCAGACGAAACTCAAATCGGCCAAGGACGGCGCCATTGAGACCTACCCGGCCATGGGCCTGTCGCTGACCTTCGACCACCGGGTGGTGGACGGCGCGCCGGCGGCCCGGTTCATGCGCGAGCTGTGCGACAGCCTCGAGAGCTTCTACACGCTGCTGGCCCAGTGAGAAGGGGAGGATACCTTGAAGAAATACGATGTGATTGTCATCGGCGGCGGCCCCGGCGGCTACCTCTGCGCCGAGCGCGCCGCCGGCGGCGGCCTGAAGACCGCCCTGATTGAAAAGGAGCATCTGGGCGGCGTCTGCCTCAACGAGGGCTGCGTCCCCACCAAGAGCCTGCTGTACTGCGCCAAGCAGTACGCGGCGGCCAAGCACGGGGCCGACTACGGCGTCCTGACCTCCGACGTCCGCTACGACCACGCCAAGGTGGTGGAGCGGAAGGCCAAGGTCGTCAAGAAGCTGGTCTCCGGCGTCGGGGCGACCATGAAGGCCGAGGGCGTGGAGGTCTATACGGCCATGGGCAAGATCCAGGGCCGCGGCGACGACGGGACCTTCCAGGTCTACGCCGGCGACGAGCTGATTTGCGGCGACCGGCTGGTCATCGCCACCGGCTCCTCCACGGCCAAGCCCCCGGTGGCCGGCCTCCAGGCGGGGCTGGACTCCGGCTTCGTCCTGACGAACCGGGAGATCCTCGACATGAAGGAGCTGCCCGAGTCCCTGGTGTGCCTGGGCGGCGGCGTCATCGGCCTGGAGATGGCCTGCTACTTCGCCTCGGTGGGCGTGCCCGTCACGGTGATTGAGATGATGCCCAAGATTGCCGGCCCGACCGACCAGGAGATCTGCGACACGCTGATGAAGACCTACCAGAAGGAGGGCATGGTCTTCAAGCTCTCGGCCAAGGTGCTGGAGATTGGCCAGGGCGCGGTCACTTACGAGGACGCCGAAGGGAAGCACACCCTGGCGTGCAGCAAGGTGCTGCTGTCCGCCGGCCGCCGGGCCGACGTGACGGGGCTGAACCTGGAGGCCCTGGGCGTCCAGACCGAGCGGGGCGCGGTGGTCACCGACGGCCATATGGAGACCAGCGTCAAGGGCGTCTACGCCGTGGGCGACTGCAACGGCAAGCTGATGCTGGCCCACACCGCCTATCGGGAGGCCGAGGTGGCCGTGAACCATATGCTGGGCATCCCCGACGAGATGCGCTACGAGGCCGTGCCCTCGGTCATCTACACGAACCCCGAGGTGGCCAGCGTCGGCGAGACGAAGGCCAGCGCCGAGGCCAAGGGGATGCGCGTCCGCGAGGTCAAGGTGCCGATGATTTACTCGGGCCGCTACGTGGCCGAGACGCTCAACGGCGACGGCTTCTGCAAGGTGGTCTACGATTTGGACCGCAACCGCCTGGTGGGCGTCCAGCTGATGGGCTCCTACGCCTCGGAGATGATTTACGGCGCGGCCCTGATGCTGGAGACGGAGCTGCCGCTGAACCAGTTGAAGAAGCTGGTCTTCCCCCATCCGACCGTCTGCGAGATTATCCGCGAGGCCCTGTTCAAGCTGTAACCGCCGTTCCTGTTTCGGGAATTCTGTCAAGCACCGGCAGCTGTGTATTGTTATCTAATAAACAAGGGAAAGGATAGATTGTAAATGCCGAAGTCTTTGTACGTCGATCCCGTAGCCACCCGGGCTCCGGGCAAAATCCACTTTGAAGATATCCCCGTCTGCACCTACAACAAGACCGTCGCCGAGGAGCGGAAGAACTTCTCCGACGAGGAGCTGGTGCGGATCTACCGGGACATCACCATCCTCCGCGAATTCGAGAGCATGCTGAACCTGATTAAGACCCAGGCCAGCTACAACGGCATCGAAACCACCTATCCGGGCCCCGCCCACCTGTCGCTGGGCCAGGAGGCCTCCTGCGTCGGCGAGGCGTACCTGCTGGACAAGGACGACTACATCTTCGGTTCCCACCGGAGCCACTCGGAGATCCTGGCCAAGAGCCTCTCGTGCATCGAGAAGATGTCCGACCAGGAGCTGATGGACGTCATGGAGAACTTCCTCGGCGGCCAGACCCTGCGGGCCGTGGAGAAGTTCGGCAAGACCGACAACGTCAAGGAGCTGGCCATCCGGTTCGTCCTGTACGGCACCCTGGCGGAGATCTTCGCCCGGGAGGCCGGCTTCCACCACGGCATGGGCGGCTCCATGCACGCGTTCTTCCTGCCCTTCGGCGTCTACCCCAACAACGCCATCGTGGGCGGCAGCGGCACCATCTCCGCCGGCGCGGCCCTCTATAAGAAGGTCAACAAGAAGAAGGGCATCGTCGTCTGCAACATCGGTGACGCGTCCCTGGGCTGCGGCCCCGTGTGGGAGGCCCTGAACTTCTCGGCCATGGACCAGTACAAGACCCTCTGGGAGGAGGGCATGAAGGGCGGCCTGCCGATTATCTTCAACGTCTTCAACAACTCCTACGGCATGGGCGGCCAGACCCGCGGCGAGACCATGGCCTACGACATGCTCGCCCGCATCGGCGCCGGCATCACCCCGAGCCAGATGCACGCCGAGCGTGTGGACGGCTGGAACCCCCTGGCCGTCATCGACGCCTACAAGCGCAAGCTGGAGCTGCTGAAGAACAACGAGGGCCCGGTCCTGCTGGACGTGGTCACCTACCGGCTCCTGGGCCACTCCACCTCCGACCAGAACGCCTACCGCTCCAAGGAGGAGATTGAGGACTGGAGAAGCTACGACCCGATTATCAAGTACCGCCAGGCCCTGGTGGAGGCCGGCGTCGCCGCGGACAGCCGCTTTGAGGAAATCCTGAAGGAGACCTCCGACCGGATGACCATGATTTGCCGCGCCGCCTCCGACAAGGAGATCTCCCCCTACGTGGACTTCAACAAGCAGCCGGATTACGTGGCCAACCTGATGTTCTCCAACGGCCACGTCCGCTCGATGGATCCCGAGGGCGAGATCCGCGCCGACACCCCGAAGGAGGAGAACTCCCGCTGGAAGGCCGTCCAGGCCAAGGAGCGCTTCGCGTTCAAGGACGGCCAGCCGGTCTCCAAGATGAAGGTGTACAACATCCGCGACGCCATCTTCGAGCCCCTGATGAACAAGTACTACGAGGACCCGACCCTCATCTCCTACGGCGAGGACGTCCGGGACTGGGGCGGCGCGTTCGCCGTGTACCGCGGCATGATGGAGTCCATCCCGCACTCCCGGCTGTTTAACGCCCCCATCTCCGAGGCCGCCATCGTCGGCACCGGCGTCGGCTACTGCATGTGCGGCGGCCGTGCCGTGGTGGAGATTATGTACTGCGACTTCATTGGCCGCTGCGGCGACGAGGTCTTCAACCAGATGTCCAAGTGGCAGGCCATGTCCGCCGGCATCCTGAAGATGCCGCTGGTGCTGCGGGTTTCCGTGGGCGCCAAGTACGGCGCGCAGCACTCCCAGGACTGGATTGCCCTGGTGGCCCACATCCCCGGCCTGAAGGTCATGGTCCCGGCCACGCCGTACGAGGCCAAGGGCATCATGCAGGCGGCCCTGAACGGCACCGACCCGGTGGTCATCTTCGAGTCCCAGCGGATCTACGACAAGGGCGAGGAGTTCCACGAGGGCGGCGTCCCGGCCGAGGAGTACGAGTGGGCGCCCGGCGCGGTCAACAAGGTCCGCGACGGCAAGGACCTGACCATCCTGACCATCGGCGCGACCCTCTACCGCGCCCTGGATGCGGCCAAGGAGCTGTCCGAGAAGTACGGCATGGAGGCCGACGTCATCAATATGCCCTCCCTGGTGCCGCTGGACTACACCGACATCATCGCCTCGGTCAAGAAGACCGGCCGCGTGGTGCTGGCCTCCGACGCCTGCGCCCGCGGGACCTTCCTCAACGACGTCGCCCAGAACATCAGCACGCTGTGCTTCGACTATCTGGATGCGCCGCCGGTGGTCATCGGCGCCAAGAACTGGATTACGCCGCCCTTCGAGTTTGACGAGTTCTTCTTCCCGCAGGCCGAGTGGATTGTGGACGCCGTCAACGCCCGCGTGGTGCCCCTGGAGGGCTACGTCTCCAAGCTGACCCCCAGCGACACCAAGGTGATTGCCGACGCCAAGGCCGGCGTCTGAGCCGTGGGAGCCGGGAGGGTGCAGGCCGTCCTCTTTGACCTGGACGGCACCCTCCTGGACACGGTCCGGGACATCGGGGCCTGCGCCAACCACGCCCTGACCCGGTACGGCTGCCCGCCGCGGCCGATGGAGGACTACCGCGTCTTCATCGGCAACGGCATCCGGCAGCTGTTCCGCCGGGCCGTGCCCGAGGAGGTCCCCGAGGAGACCTTTGCGGAGATCCTCGGCTTCTACCTCCGGTACTACCCGGAGCACGCCATGGAGCAGACCACCGTCTTCCCGGGGATCCCGGAGCTGCTGGCGCAGCTGGCGGCGGCGGGGCTCCGGACGGCGGTGATTACGAACAAGACCCAGGCGTCGGCCCAGGCCATCATCGGCCACTACTTCCCGGACCACCCCTTCGCCTTCGTGTGGGGACGGACCGAGACGCGGCCGCTGAAGCCGGATCCGGCCGCCGGACGGCTGGCCTGCGAGACGCTGGGCCTCCGGCCGGAGGAAATCGTTTTCTTCGGCGACGGGGACGCGGACATGGGCTTTGCGCGGAACGCCGGCTTCCGGGCCATCGGCTGCGACTGGGGCTACCGGAGCCGGGAGCAGCTGCTCCAGGCCGGCGCGGAAACGGTCGTCTCCCATCCGAGGGAGCTGCCGCCGCTGCTGGGGCTTTGCGGAACCGGCCAATCGCCCGCCAATCTGTGATGTAGAACACAAAGGCAGACACTTCCGTGTCTGCCTTTGTGCTTTGGATTCCGGCTTGCCGGCGGCTCAGAGGGCGGGAAGGCCGCGGTGGAGATACCGGCCGATGGGGCCGGCGACGACCTGTCCGCGGTCCACGGCCAGCTGCCCGCGCAGATAGACGCTGCGGATGCTGCCGGCGGCGCGGAAGCCCTCGTAGGGGGTGTAGTCGGCCCGGGACGCCTGGCCGGCGGCGGTGAGCACCGTGTCGGCCGTTGGGTCATAGACGACGATGTCGGCATCGCTGCCAGGCGCGAGGACGCCCTTCCGGGGCCAAAGGCCGTAGAGCTTGGCCGGGTTTTCCGAGAGGACCTGGGCCATCCGCCCACAGGTGATGCGCCCGGCGGCCACCAGGGTGTACAGCAGGAGGCCGCGGCTCTCCACGCCGGGCAGGCCGCCGGGAATCTTCGTGAAATCATCGCGGCCCATGTCCTTCTGCGCCAGGGTGAAGCTGCAGTGGTCGGTGGAGACCGTCTGAATCTCCCCGTGGGCCAGGGCGGCTGTCAGGGCGTCGCAGTCGGCGGCCGGCCGCAGGGGCGGCGCGCAGACGAACCGGGCCGCCTCGGTGTAGGGTTCCCGCCGGTAGACCTCCTCGTGGAGGAAGAGGTAGTGGGGGCACGTCTCGACGTAGACCGTCTGTCCGCGGGCCCGGGCGGCGCGGACTTCGGCGAGGCTCTCCGCGGCGCTGAGGTGGACGATGACGACCGGCGTGTCAGCCACCTGGGCCATCCGCAGCAGCCGTCCGACGGCCTCGGCCTCCAGGGGCCCGGGGCGGCAGGCCGGGTGCGAGGCGGGCCCTGTGCGCCCCTCCGCCAGGGCCTGGGCAATGAGGGCGTCGATGACGCCGCTGTTTTCACAGTGGACGCCGGCGATGCAGCCCAGCTCCTTCAGGGCCAGCAGGGCCGAGAACAGATCCCGGTCGCCGACCATCATGGCGGGGTAGGTCATGTAGAGCTTGAAGGACGTGATGCCCTGGTCCACCATGGCCGGCAGTTCCCGCCGGATGGCGTCGTTCCAGTCGTCGATGGTCATGTGGAAGCCGTAGTCACAGGCGGCGCGGCCGTCGGCCTTCCGGTGCCAGAGGTCCAGGCCGTGCTGGAGGCTCTCGCCCTTGTTGGGGCAGGCGAAGTCGATGACCGTGGTGGTGCCGCCCCGGAGGGCGCTGCGGCTGCCGGAGGCGAAGTCGTCGGCAGTGGTGGTGTTGGCCACATCCAGGTCGAAGTGGGTGTGGGCGTCCAGGAAGCCGGGGAAGAGGAGGGCGCCGGAGACGTCCACCACCTGGGCGTCGGGCGCCGTCAGGTCCAGGCCCACGGCGGCGACGCGCTCGCCGTCCACCAGCAAATCGGCCCGCACGGCGCCGCTGCCGGAGACGACCGAACCGCCCTTGAACAAGCGTTGCATGGGAATCACTCCTTTCGTCTGGTGGTACCATTGTACCACCGTCGGGCGGGAAAAGGAACCGCTGCGGACAGGCGGAAAAAAATTTTCGGGAATTTGAAAAAAACACTTGCTTTTTCCCGCGGCATCTGCTATTATAATGGAGCGCTGAGGGACAGGGCAAAAATAAAGCCCAGAACCACAGGCGAAACGTCCTGAAAAGGACAATATGGGGGTATAGCTCAGCTGGGAGAGCGCTTGAATGGCATTCAAGAGGTCAGCGGTTCGATCCCGCTTATCTCCACCAACTCAATAGAGTGCAAATGCCTTGGAACCTTCTGGTTTTCAAGGTTTTTGCTTTTTGTGTGTGGTTCTTGCAAGTCTGTGGACAGCGGCGTGTGATTCCTGGAAGCAGGAGCGGCGCCGCGGCCCGGGGAACGGAACCTTGCGAGAGGTGGAATCCCGTTTCAGATGGAGATTGTCAAATGGCCGCGCCGTCACAGGGCTGGGGTGTGTTGAGGTGTTGCATATGCGTAGGACGTATTCCCGGGAGGAAATCGTATCCAAGGCCGCGGAGGCCGCCGAGTCCATGCCGACATTCTATCAGCAGAGGTTTATCCAGTACACAGGTATGGCATTTCCGGAGAAAGTGCCCTATACGGAAATCACAGCCGCGTTTTTGAGGGAGCGCCCGGAACTTTGGGAGCAGATTCCCACCATTTTTCGAAAAAGCCCGTACCGCACGGAGGGCCACAACGGCACGGCGCAGAATCCGGACTCGAATCAGGGGGAGGCCCATCTGGCATATGACTTGTATCGGCAGAAACAGGTGCCGGGCCTGGGCGCGGTCCTGGATTACCAGGTTCCGCTGAAAGATAAACAGGCGGACAAGGCCGGAAAAATTGATTTGGTGGCCGACGATGGGGCCGCCTTGTATCTGTTGGAATTGAAACGGGAAGACAGTAGGGAGACGCTGCTGCGCTGTGTGCTGGAAATTCTGACCTATTGGCACACGGTAGACCGCGAGGCGCTGGTAGAGGACTTTTTAGGCGGCGATGCCAAACGAACGGTGGTTCCTGCGGTGCTGCTTCCGACGACCTGCACTGCCTGCCGGGAACTGCATGAGCTGCGCATGGGAGAACGGCCGCAGTTGGCAGCGCTCATGGAGGAACATGGCGTACAAGCATTTGAACTGAGTCCGTCGCGGACCTGCTGCCGTGACTGAGCTGCTCATTCATAGAGGCGCCCGTCAGATAGGCGGAAGCGTTATCGAACTGCGCACGGAAACCACGCGCATTTTTTTGGATATGGGAAGCCCGCTCCTGGGACCGGAGGAATCCGGCGCAGAGGCGGTTTTGTCCATCCCGGGTGTCACGCAGCCCGGCGAGCCGTGCCAGGGCGTATTCTTCACCCATACGCATGGAGACCATATGGGCCAGATTGGACATATCCTGCCTACAGTTCCGCTCTTTTTGGGGGAGGCTTCCCGTGAGGTGGCACGGATCTTGTACCGCCGCCTGAGCCGCTGCGCGGGATTGGATGTCCAGCCTGTCTTGTCTGCTCTGGAGCGGGCCCACACCTTTCAGCCGGGAAGAACGCTCACAATCGGGAACATCCGCATCACGCCGCTGCTGGTGGACCACTCCGCGTTTGATGCCTATATGTTCTTACTGGAGAGCGACGGCGTCCGGCTCCTGTATACGGGGGACTTTCGGAATCACGGTCCGCGGGGCAAGGCGCTGCTTCCGGTGTTGCGACGCTATGTGGGACAGGTGGACTGGCTAATCTGTGAGGGAACCACGCTTTCGCGCCCGCAGGGGCGCGTGCTGACGGAGTGGGAGTTGGGGAGCAGGGCGCGGGCGGTGATGCAGGCGCATCGCCATGTGTTTGTCCTGTGTGCCTCCACCAACATTGACCGAATTGCGACGCTCGCCCACTGTGCGCCCCGGGGCCGCCCGGTGATTTGTGATGGGTATCAGAAGGAAATTTTGAACTGCGTCGAGAAGCTGAGCGGCAGCAAGAGCGGATTTTACCGATTTGACCGGGTGATTCCCTACTTTGCGGGAACTACAAGTTGCGAAAATGGATGGAAGAAGCGGGATTCCTTTCGTTTGTCCGGGTCAACAGGCAATTTCGAGCGTGGATGGACTCCTACCGTGGGGACGGCGTATTGCTCTATTCCATGTGGGAGGGATACCGGAGCGGTCCTTCCAGCAGCCATGAACTGGCCGCGTTCCTGGAGGGGTTTCCCGTTGTCAGCCTCCACACCAGCGGCCATGCCCAGCAGGAGACGCTCCGACGGGTCTGCCGGACTGTGGCCCCGCGCCGCGGCATTCTCCCCGTCCATGGTGAAGCCCCGGAGGTGTTTCGGACGCTGATTCCGGAAGCCAGAGTGGTCTGTTTGCGGGATGGGGAATCTCTGACCCTGTGACGTGAAGGGGAAAGGAGGGCTGTTCATTATGGATATGCGGGATTGTTATCGCGGCTGTCTGCTTGGCGGCGCCGCGGGGGATGCCTTGGGGTATCCGGTGGAGTTTCTCTCTGCGTGCAATCCGGGAACGGTATGGCGCTTCCGGGATTACGGACTATGTGCTGCAGGACGGCGTGGCGCAGATTTCCGATGACACGCAGATGACGCTCTTTACCGCCAATGGCCTGCTGTATTTTGAAACCCGCAGAAGGAACGGCGCGTCGGGCGGCGGTTCCTTGGTCGGCACCATGTCCGCCTGCTATGGGGATTGGCTGTACACCCAGCAGGAGCGCTACCAGCCGGAGAAGCAAAATCGTACCGCGTGGCTGGTGAACGTGCCGGAGCTGTTTCACCGCCGCAGCCCGGGCGGCACCTGCTTGGAGGCCATCGCCCGGGGCGGCGGGGGGACCATGGAGCAGCCAATCAACCAGAGCAAGGGATGCGGCGGCGTCATGCGTGTGGCTCCGGCCGGTCTCTGGCTGAAAAAGCCCGGAGGGGCCGGTTTCTTGGCCGCACAGCTGGCGGCGATTACCCACGGCCATGAATTGGGATACATCTCTGCCGGCGTGCTGGGGTACTGTATCAGCGCCCTGGCCCACGGGGAAGCGGACTCCGTTCTGGAGGCGGTGCAGGGTGGTTTGGACTGGGCGTCGCGGCAATTTCGGGACGCGCGGCATCTGCCGGAGCTGGCTGCCCTGGTGCAGAGGGCTGTCCGCCTGGCAGGAGAAGCCTGCGAGGACACCGAAGCAATCCGGCAGCTGGGCGAGGGCTGGGTGGCGGAGGAAACCTTGGCGGTTGCGGTCTACTGCGCCCTGAAATATGAGGATGACTTTGACCGGGCGCTCATTGCGGCAGTCAACCACGGAGGCGACAGCGACTCCACCGGTGCGGTGACCGGGAATCTGCTGGGGACCCGTGTGGGATTCCATGGGATTCCGCATAAGTACGTCGAGCATCTGGAGCTGCGGTCAGTGATACTGGAGCTGGCGGATGATTTGTGCCGGAATGAGTTTCCGGTATATGCAAGACCGCTCGTCCGGACGGGGTGCGGGACTGTGATGCCGGAGGCGGATAGTCCGGAGGCGGCCCGCTGGTACGCCAAATATGATACTGCGGATTACGTTCCTGCCGGTACCGACTGAATGGCCAAACCCGCTGCGCGTCCGGCCCAATCCTCGCGCCGTGAAGAAACGCGCAAGAACCGCGCACAGATTTCTCAATCTGTGCGCGGTTTTCCGTCGCCGGGGCCGGTCAGTGATAGCCTAAAATGCCCGTTTCCACCCAGCCGAGGTTGTACAGCATCTGCGCCAGCTGGGCGCGCGTCAGCGTGCCGTAGGGGTTGAAGGAGCCCTCGCTGTCCACGCCGCCGACCATGCCGAGGTTGTAGGCACGGCAGATGGCCTCCTCGCAGGCGTCGGCGGTCTTCTCCTGGACGGTGCGGTGGTCGGGCCTGCCGCCGATGGTCACGGCGTTGGTGTGCAGGATGCTGGCCATCTGCTCCCAGTTTTCGTCAATCCAGCGGCGGATTTCCGCGGCGTCGGGGAGTTCGTCGATGGAGGCGATGTAGGAGATCTCCCGACCGGCATTCAGGCTGGCCCGCCAGTTGTCGTAGACGGCGCCCCACATCGAGCCGAGGGAGCCGTCGGACGAGAGGCTGTACGCCAGCCCGCCGGCGTCCCGAACCAGGGAGGTCTCGTAGAAGGTCAGGGAGACGCCGCCGCCGACGCTGCTCAGCCGGCCGGCATACCAGATGGCCGCAAAGGCGCGGGTGGCGACGGTGCTGTCGTTGTAGGGTGCGTAGGAGCTGCCGTTGCCCACGACCTCGTTGCCGATGAGCCGCGTGACGAGGGTGCTGACCTGCCCCTTCGTCAGCGGGTCGTTGGGCCCGAAGCGCCCGTCGCCGTAGCCGGAGAGCAGGCCACCGTCGCTCAGGGCCATCACGGGGTGGTAGTACCAGGCGTCCGGCGTCACGTCCCCGTAGGCGCTGCGGTACGAGTCGGACGGCGTGCCGGGGGTGTACACATGCTGCACCTCGCCCCACTGGTCGTACATGCTGCCCCGCGCGGCGTCGCCGGAGTCAATGGTGTAGGGGGTTCCGTCCGTCGTGTCGTAGTGGGCCACCAGGCGGTACGTCACCTCCACGTCGTCGCCGGCGTTGACGGGCTTGGAATACTTGTAAAAGTCAACGACCAGGCCGGCGGGGATGGTGACGCCGTCCAGAATCGAGGTGGTCCAGCCGATGCCGTGCTCCTGGAGCAGCACGGCGCCGGAGTCCGGCCAGCGGACTTGGCCGTTCAGCAGGTCCAGCGCCCCGCCCACGACGTCGTAGACGGATTCATCGAACTCCGAGGCGGCGCAGATGTCGGGGTTCAGGCCGCCGCCGGTGGAGTGGGAGCCGATGGTCACCGGGCGGCCGTCGGTGGTGTCGAAGTGGCCGAGCAGCTCGTAGACCGGCTCGTCCATGCCGGCGGACTGGTAGTATTTGTAGAGGTCCACCACGAGGCCGGCGGGAATTGTGATGCCGCGGCAGTTCGGCTTGCTGCCGTCCAGCGTGTACGTGGAGCTGCCCACCTTGAGCAGCACGGTGCCGCCGGACGGCCACGTGAACCCGTTGACGTGGGCGTTCTTGACGGTGCTGATCCACTCGACGGTGTCGTAGACGGATTCGTCGAAGTCGGCCCACGCGCCGCGCTCCCCCTGGAGGGCGCCGGTGTCGGCCGCGGACGCGGCGGGCAGCGCGCCCGCCAGCAGGACTGCCGCCAGCAGCGCGGCGAGAATCCGTTTGCATGATTTCATCGTATCCACTCCTGTTCTCTTCGTTTGGACTCCCCGGGACGGGGTGTCTTGCTTATAAGAGGGGCAGCAAGTCCTCGGCCTCCTCCAGCTCCAGGCCCTCGAGGATCTGCCGGACGTATTGGGCCACGCCCTGGATGTCCTCCTCCTCGCTGCGGTAGCAGGCCTGCCAGTACTCCTGGGCCAGGTCCGTACAGCGGCGGCGGGTCCGGGGGTCGCAGGTCACGGCCAGCAGGGCCGTGGCGTTGCCCAGAGCCAGCTCCGGATGGGTCAGGGCCAGCTGCTGGAGGGCGTATATCAGCACCGCCTCCAGCCGGTCCCGCTGGTAGAGGGGCTCCATGCCGGCGTAGGTCAGCAGGATGTCCAATTCCTCCAGGGTCATGTCCAGCCGGAGGCCCAGGGCGATGAGGCTCCGCCGCCGGGGGACGATGCCCTGACGCTTGAGCAGGGACAGCTGCTTTTCCATCTCCGGCGGCAGCCGGAGGCCGTGGAGGCTGGCCGCCCGGCCGTGTTCCCGCCCGGCCTCCAGGCGGCGGACGGTCAGGAACTCCTCCAGGTACCGCTCCAGCTTCAGCTTCCGGCCGCACAGGTCCGCGCCGTAGTCCCGGAAGAACTGGGCGAAGGCCGACTCGGTGTCGATGGCCAGGATCCGTGCCAGCAGCTTGGTGGTGGTGCTGGAGGCCGGCCCGGGGGCGGCGGCCTCGGGCAGCAGCCGCTGGTAGAGGGCCTCGGCCGCGCCGTAGTCGAAGCCCTCGTCCCCGGCCACCCGGCGTCGCAGGCAGAAGATGCACACGGCGTCGAAGGGGTCCCGGGGGTTCAGGCCGCAGTAGCCGCCGTACCGGGAGAGCATGGAGTTGACCTCCGCCGGGGACAGGGCCGCGCCGAAGCCGATTTTGAGGAAGGTGTCCCGGCTGCGGGGGGCGCCGCCCTGGCTGCACCACCGCTTGAGGGTGTTCTTGCTGATGCCGCACAGGGCGGCGAACCGCTGGTATCCCAGACCGGTGCCGTCCAGCAGCTCGGAGATATAGGCCTGCCACGAGGCCTCGCCGGCGTCGTCCAGTAGGGCCAGCACCTCGGCCACCGATTCGCAGGCGCCCGGCGTCCTATCCATCCTGCTCCTCCGTATCCCACTGGCAGATGAAGCCGCAGGTCTCCTCGGGGAACATCTCCATGCCGCCGTTCCGGGAGTCGTTCCAGACCCAGCCCTGGCCGTCTTTGTTGTACATCATCAGGTAGTGCTCCTCCCCGTTGGTGTCGTTGGGCTCGCCGATGGCCCAGGCGGCGAAGTGGAAGGGCTCGCCGGTCACCCACTGGAAGCCGTTGCTGCTGTTGAGGTCGTTGGCCCCGAGCCAGGCGTTGGCGATGCCGGCCTCCTCCAGCATGGCGGCCACGGCGTCGAACTGCTCCTGGTCGGTGACGGTGACCAGGTGGCCGCCCCGGGATTCGCAGTAGACCTGGGCCTCGTCCCAGGTCATCCGGGCCCGGACCACGGTGTAGCGGCGGGTGGCCTCGGGCTGCTCCAGGGTGTCGCCGGCGGTGACGACCGGCGTCTCCGGCGGGGGCGCCCAGGCCCCCTGATAGAGCGGCAGCAGCACCAGGGCCAGGGCGGCCACCAGGGCGCAGGCCCAGCCGGCCACCGCGGCGGGAATCCAGTGGCGGTCCGCCCGGGGCGGGGACAGCAGCGCCAGCAGCGCCTGGGCCGAGGGGCGGCTGGCGGCGTCTGCCGCGCAGCAGAGCTCCACCGCCCGGCGCAGCTGCCGGCTGCCCCGGGGCGGCGGCGGAAGCCGGCCGGACGACCACCGCCGGCGGACGGCCTCCTCCCGCTGGGCCTGGGGCGTGCTGTCGTCGGTCAGCGGCAGGCAGTTGCCGTTGAGCAGCTGGTAGAGGACGATGCCCAGGGAGTAGATGTCGGCCCGGTTGTCGTACAGTTCCCCCCGGGCCACCTCGGGGGCCATGTAGGCCAGGGTGCCGGTCATGGTCTCCAGGTAGTCGCGCCGGGTCTCCTTGGCCACGCTGAAGTCCCCCAGCTGGTAGCCGCCCCGGGCGGTGCGGTAGATGTTGGCCGGCTTGACGTCCCGGTGGACGATGCCCGCCTGATGGGCTGCGGCCAGGGCCGAGGCCAGATCCCGCGCCAGGCGGAGGACCTCGCCGTCGGAGAGGACCTCCCCCTCCCGGAGCAGGTCGGTCAGGCAGGTGAGGCGCTCCATCCGCAGCAGCACGTCGTAGCCGGCCAGGCGGCCGTCCTCCCCGCGGAGGGGCAGGAAGGCGTCGTCGGCCAGGGTGACCACGTGGCCGCACTCCCGGAGCCGCTCCATGGCGCGGATCTCGTCGAGCACCCGGTCCAACTGGCTCCGCAGCGCCTCGCCCTCGCCCAGGAGAGTGAGGACCTTGACCACGGCCTCCAGGGGCTCCTCCAGCCGCTGGCTGGTCAGCAGGTAGACCGAGCAGCTGCTGCTGCGGTAGATGCGGCGGTCCAGCTGCCAGCGGCCCCAGAGGGGTGCGTAGGATTGGAGCCTCGTCTCCAGCGCTTCCATGCAGGCACCTCCTGTCCGTTTATCGGTGCTTCTATTATATCGAAGGCCCGGCGGCGGCGCAACGCCTTCCCGAAAATTCTCCGATGGCGGGGAGGCGGAAGGTTTCACAGTTGCCCGCGGCGCGCCGGGGCGAAAAACCGTCAAATTCCCGGTTGCAACGGCCCGAAGCCTGTGGTAAACTATCCTTTGATACGAGAAAAGCGATGAACGGGCCGCCCGCGCCCAACAGGCAGGTTCAGAGAGGACGGAGTTGCTGGGAACGTCCCCTGCCGGGCAGACGGGCCTTCTCCCGCGAGCTGCCGCCTGAAGCCGGAGGGTGCGTAGGGTGGGCCGGGTCGCCCCGTTAGAGGTTTGAGCGCGCCTTCGGGCGAACTGCGGGTGGTACCGCGGAAGCCGAGCTTCCGTCCCCAGGGACGGGGGCGTTTTTTTGTCACACGACACCATAGGGAAGAAGGAGACAGCGTATGAAGGAACTGCTTGAAACCATCCGGCGGGAGGCCCTGACGGCCGTCTCTGCCGCCGCCGACCCGGCCGCTCTGGAGGAGCTGCGGGTCCGCTTTCTGGGCAAGAAGGGGCAACTGACCGCCGTCCTCAAGCAGATGGGGAAGCTGGCCCCCGAGGAGCGGCCGGCCATGGGCCAGGCGGCCAACGACGTCCGCGCCGCCATTGAGGCCGCCATGGAGAAGGCCCGCACCGATTTGCAGGCCAAGGCCCTGGAGGCCCGCCTCCGGGCCGAGACCCTGGACGTGACCATCCCCGGCCGGGCCGAGCCCCTGGGCCACCGGCACCCCATGTCCATCGCCCTGGAGGAGATTAAGGAGATCTTCATCGGCATGGGCTTCGACGTCCTGGACGGGCCCGAGGTGGAGCTGGCCGAGTACAACTTCGACCGGCTCAACGCCGACGAGGGCCATCCCTCCCGGGACTGGTCGGACACCTTCTACTTTGACACCGACAGCCGGGTGATGCTCCGCAGCCAGACCTCGCCCATGCAGGTGCGGGCCATGGATGCCCGGAAGCCGCCCATCCGCATCATTGCCCCGGGCCGCGTCTACCGGAAGGACGAGGTGGACGCCACCCACTCGCCCATGTTCCACCAGGTGGAGGGCATGGTCATCGACAAGGGCGTGACCATGGCCGACCTGAAGGGGACGCTGAACCTGATGGTGGAGCAGCTCTACGGCAAGGGGACCGTGACCCGGTTCCGGCCCCACCACTTCCCGTTCACCGAGCCCTCCTGCGAGATGGACGTCCAGTGCCACAAGTGCGGCGGCGTCGGCTGCCCCACCTGCAAGGGCGAGGGCTGGATTGAGCTGCTGGGCGCCGGCATGGTCCACCCCCGGGTCCTGGAGATGAGCGGCATCGACCCCACGGTCTACTCCGGCTGGGCCTTCGGCATGGGCCTGGAGCGGACGGCCATGCGGCGGTTCCTGATTTCGGACCTGCGGCTGATTTTTGAAAACGACATCCGGTTCCTGGAACAGTTCTAAAAGGAGGAGGCGCAAGATGAAACTGAGCAGAAAGTGGCTCCGCGAGTTCGTCACCGTGGACGCCGACGACAAGACCTTTGCCGAGTCCATGACCCTCTCGGGCTCCAAGGTGGAGGTCACCGAGGATTTCTCCGCGGCCATCTCCAACGTGGTGGTGGGCCGCATCGCCTCCATGGAGCGCCATCCCGACTCCGACCATATGTGGATCTGCCAGCTGGACGTGGGCCGGGAGGAGCCGGTGCAGATTGTCACCGGCGCGTGGAACATCCACGTGGGCGACCTGGTGCCGGTGGCCCTCCACAAGTCCGTGCTGCCCGGCGGCCACCGGATTGAAAAGGGCAAGCTCCGCGGCGTCCTCTCCAACGGGATGCTCTGCTCCCTCAAGGAGCTGGAGCTGGACGAGCGGGATTTCCCGTACGCCGCCATCACCGCCGCCGCCATCCTGAACGACTACCATCCGCTGGACAAGGGCAAGCCCTCGATTCCGGCGGACATCCGGCCCGGGGACAAGGTCTTCGGCCCGGTGGTGTGCGCGAAGATGCTGGAGGTCATGCCCCTGGGCGACGGCACGTTCCACACCTGCGCCGACATCGGGGCCGAGGGGACGGTCTGCCCGGACACCCCGTGCGCCAACCTCCACGTGGGCGACCTGGTGGCCTACAACCGGGAGACCGACGCCTACTGCACCCTGGCCGACCTCCGTGCCGAGCAGGCCGAGTTCCCCCACTGCATCCCCGACGGCATCTTCGTGCTCCGGGAGGACTGCCGGCCCGGCGACGACATCCGGCCGGTCATCGGCGCCGACGACCACGTGGTGGAGTTTGAAATCACCCCCAACCGGCCCGACTGCCTCAGCGTCATCGGCCTGGCCCGGGAGGCGGCGGCCACCTTCGACGTGCCCCTGCGGCTCCATGAGCCGGCGGTGCGCGGCGGCGGCCCCGGCGTCCTGACGGACCTGCTGGACGTGGAGACCCCGGACCCGGACCTCTGCCCGCGGTACACCGCCCGGATGGTCCGGAACGTGAAAATCGCCCCGTCCCCCAAGTGGATGCGGGAGCGGCTGCGGGCCATGGGCGTCCGGCCCATCAACAACATCGTGGACATCACCAACTACGTGATGCTCGAGTACGGCCA
>CAJFNZ010000014.1 GCA_904395905.1 uncultured Oscillospiraceae bacterium
CGCCCTGGGCTGCGACGAGAACGGCATCATCCAGGGCGTGGCCGCCAACATCATCGCCGACACCGGGGCCTACGCCTCCCTGGGCGGGCCGGTGCTGGAGCGCGCCTGCACCCACGCCGCCGGGCCGTACAACTACCAGAACTTCCAGATTGACGGCTACGCCTACTACACCAACAACCCGCCGGCCGGGGCCTTCCGGGGCTTCGGCGTGACGCAGTCGTGCTTCGCCATCGAGAGCCTCCTCAACCAGATGGCCGACATCGTGGGCATCAGCCCGTGGGAGATCCGGTTCCGCAACGCCATCCGCCCGGGGCAGGAGCTGCCCAACGGCCAGATTGTGGACGAGTCCACCGGCCGGGTGGAGACGCTGCTGGCGGTGAAGCCCTACTACGACAGCGCCAAGTACGTCGGCCTGGCCTGCGCCATGAAGAATGCCGGCGTCGGCGTGGGCCTGCCGGACACCGGCCGGGTGCGCCTGACGGTGGAGGACGGGAAGGTCCACATCCACGCCGGGGCCTCGTGCATCGGCCAGGGGCTGGGGACGGTGCTGGTGCAGATGGCCTGCGAGGCCGCCGGGCTCCGGCGGGACCAGGTGGTCTACGAGCGCTCGACCACCTTCGACGCCCCGGACTCGGGCACGACCTCCGGCTCCCGGCAGACGCTGATTACCGGCGAGGCCTGCCTGCGGGCCTGCCGCGACCTGCGGGCGGCCATGGGGGACGGGCCGCTGGAGGCCCTCAACGGCCGGGAGTTCTGGGGCACGTACCTGGCCAAGACCGACCCCCTGGGGGCCAATGTGCCGAACCCGGTGAGCCACGTGGCCTACGGCTACGCCACGCAGATCTGCATCCTGGACGACGAGGGCCGGGTGGACACCATCGTGGCCGCCCACGATGTGGGCAAAGCCGTCAACCCCATCGCCTGCGAGGGGCAGATTGAGGGCGGCGTGGTCATGTCCCTGGGCTTCGCCCTGACGGAGCAGTATCCGCTGGACAACTGCCGGCCCACGGCCAAGTTCGGCACGCTGGGGCTGTTCCGGGCCAACCAGATCCCGCACATTAAGGCCATCGTCGTGGAGCGGCCGGGCCTCCAGGTGGCCGGCGGGGCCATCGGCATCGGGGAGATTACGGCCATCCCCACGCCGCCGGCCGTGGCCGACGCCTACTTCCGCTACGACGGCAAGTTCCGCACCAGCCTCCCCCTGGAGGACACGCCCTACGCCAAGAAGCGAAAAGGCTGAAGCCGGCATACCATCGGAAACGCGGCAGGGAATTTCGGTTCCCTGCCGCGTCTGTTTTGTCGGCTCAGGCGTCCACCCGGACCGTCCGGCGGCGGCCGGTCTCGTCCCGGCGGACCTCCAGGGCGAAGGGGAAGGCGTCAATCTCCGTGCACAGGGTGAAGTCCCGCTCCGGGGCGAAACTCTGGTGCTCCGGCAGGAAGAACCGCCGGCCCGGGCCCTCCCGCAGCTGCGGAATGGCGGCGGCCGGGTCGCGGGGCTCGCCCAGCAGCAGCGCCCGGATGTACTGGGCGCAGAGGGTGTCCTCCTCGGTGGGGCGGGTGTTCTCGAACCCCATGCACACCAGGCTGACCCGCGCCGCGCCCAGCCGCGTCAGGTACCGGGCCGTGGCCGCGGCGTTCACCAGGGAGGCCGCCAGGATCCGCTCGGCGTGGACGGCCGCCTCGATGCCCTGGGTGCCGGCGCTGGTGGTGTGCACCAGCGTCCTGCCGGTCAGGTCGGCCCGCTCCAGCTGGGCCGGGGAGTTGCCGTAGTCGAAGCCTTCGCCCGGCCGGCCGTGGCGCTCGCCGGCCAGCAGCCAGTCGGGGTGGGCCGCCTTGAGGGCCAGGGCCTCCTCCAGCCGGGCCACGGGGTAGACCCGCGCCGCTCCCCGGGCCAGGGCCCAGCACTCGAAGGAGTAGGCCCGAAACACGTCGATGATGACGGCGACGCCCTCGGCCCGGGCCGCGCCGTCGGTCAGATGGTCGATGGTAATTTCCATAGAGACGCTCCTTTCGCCGGCCCGCGGGGCCGGCGCTTGCTTTGCGCCTTTATTTTACCACAGCCGGCGGCCGTTGGAAACCCCGGAAGGATTTCCCCGTTGACAGACAACCGTATGACTGCTATAATACAGTTGAAACTGTACTACAAGACTCATACAGTGAAGGGAGGGCTGCCCGATGGTCTCCTTCGAGGACTTCCGCCAGGAGGACGGCGTGCCCATCTATTTGCAGATTGTCCGCCACCTGAAGGCCGCCGTGGCGGCCGGGACCGTGGCCGACGGGGAGGAGATGCCCTCCCGCCGGGTCCTCTCGGCGCGGCTGGGGGTCAACCCCAACACGGTGCAGAAGGCCTACCGGCAGCTGGAGGAGGAGGGGCTGATTACCTCCCGGGCCGGGGCCAAGAGCTACGTTTCGGCCCCGCCGGAGCGGGCCGAGGCCCTGCGGCGGGAGCTGCCGGCCTGGAGCGCCGCGGCCTTTGTGGCCCGGATGCGGGCGCTGGGCCTGAGTCTGCCGGAGACGACGGCGCTCATCGAGCGACTTTGGAAGGAGGCGGAGCCATGAAACGGCAGTTGTCCCTGCTGATGCTGGCCGCCCGCAGCTCCCTGTGGCGGGTGCTGGGGATCCTTGCGGCCATGGCGGCGGCCCAGACGGCCGTCTTCGCCGTGCAGATGGACGGCGCGACACTGGAGGCCCTGCTCGACGGGCGGCTCTTCCGCCTGGCGGCGGCCCTGGGCCTGGCGGGGACGGCGGCGGCGGTCTCCCTCTCGTCGGGGGGCTTCGGCAGCCGGGTGGACTACCGGGCGGCCCTGCTGCCGGTGTCCCCGGGGGCGCCGGCCCGGTGGCACGCCCTGTACGGCTTGGCCGCGGCCCTGCTGGCCTGGGGCGTGCAGCTGGGCGTTGTGCTGGCGCTGTGCCGGCTCTACGCCGGGCGCGTCGGCGCGGGGGACTTCACCGGCCAGCTGACCGTGCTGGCCGCCTACCGCAGCAGCCTCTTCCACACGCTGCTGCCCCTGGCCGACGGGGTGCGCTGGGCGGCCACGGCCTGCTACTACGCCGGCCTGGGCCTCTCCATGGGCCTGGGGGCGGTGCGGGCCTGGTCGGGCCGGTGGGCCGCGGGGCCGCTGGTTCTGGCCCTGGCCTTCTGGTTCCAGCCGGGCGGCCTGGGGGCCTGGGGGTGGCAGATCCTGCTGGGCGTTTCGGCCCTGGGCGTGGCCTGCAAGGGCCTGTGGTACTTCGTCGGAGAGGAGGAGGCGGGGACATGAGGCTTGCACGCTGGATCCCCCTGGGCTGCGACGCCCGGCGGGAGCGGAACTGGATCCTGTACGGCGCGCTGGCGGGGGCCCTGGTGAACCTGCGGTTCGTGCTGGCCTACCTCTCGGCGCGGGGCGACCTCTACGGCTACCACGGCGGTGTGCGGGAGCTGCTGCCCGGCGCGGTCATCGCGCCCTTTTCCGAGCTGCTGGGCTGGGGGCTCCTGGGCTGCTACGCCGCGGCGGCGGCCATGGCGGCGCTGGCCGTCTGGCACTACGCCGTCCACTTCCGGGGGAGCCGGAGCATCTACCGGATGCGGCTGCTGAGGACCCACCCCTGGGAATTGCTGCGGCGCTGCCTGGCCCTGCCGCTGCTGGGGGCGGCCGTCTTCCTGGCCGAGGCCCTGGCCCTGCGGCTGCTGGACTATCTCATCTACGCCCTGGCGACGCCGCAGGCGTGCCTGCCGCCCCTGGGCTGGGACGCCCTGTGGGGCCTTTGAGGAGGGAACACATATGCTGGAACTGCAATCCGTGACGAAATCCTACGGCGGCAGCAAGGCCCTCGACGGCCTCAGCCTGTCCGTCGGCCCCGGCGAAATCGTCGGCATCTTCGGCGAGAACGGCGCGGGAAAGACGACGCTGATGAAGTGCATCCTCGGCCTGGTGCCCCACGGCGGCCAGGTGACGCTGGACGGCGCGCCGATTACGCGGAAGAACGTCGAGCGGCTGGCCTTCGCCACCTGCGAGCACTCCTTCTTCCCGAACCTGACGCCGGCGGCCCACGCGGCCTTCTGCCGGGAGCAGTACCCACGCTTCCGGGAGAAGCGGTTCCGGGCGCTGATGGACTTCTTCCAGCTGCCCGAGGGCCGGGCGCTGCGGGGCTTCTCCACAGGGCAGAAGAACCAGTTTGAGGTCATCCTGGCCCTGAGCCAGGGGGCCGACTACATCCTGATGGACGAGCCCTTCGCCGGCAACGACGTGTTCAACCGGGAGGACTTCTACAAGGTGCTCCTGGGGATCCTGGAGCCGGGGGAGACGGTGCTGCTCTCGACCCACCTGCTCGAGGAGGTGGGCGGCTTCATCAGCCGGGCGGTGCTGCTGCGCCGCGGGCGGCTTCTGGACGACGTCTCGGCCATGGACCTGGACGAGCGGGGGGAGAAGCTCCTCGACTACGTCAAGCGGTCGTACAGCTACCAGGCCGACCGGGTCAGCCGGGCGCTGTCGGAGCTGACCGGAGAGGAGGGCGAGCCGTGAAGCGGAGCCTCCTTGCCCTGATTCTGCTGGCGGCGCTGGCGGCCGGCGGCCTCCTCTGGGCCGCGGCGGCCGTGGGCGGGCAGTCCGACGACGTCGTCCTCCGGGAGGAGCGCCGGGCCGGCGATCCGGCCGATGCCGCGGGCTTCACCGTCTCCCAGTCCACCACGCTGGACGGCTACCTCCACTGGGACACCGCGCTGGCCCTGGGGCCCGTACCGGCCTGGGAGACGGACTTCCGATACACCGGCGTGCGGGAGCGGTACAGCGGCCAGCCGTCCTCCTACTTCTACGTCAACGTGTTCAGCGGCTTCGGCACCAGCACCAGCGGGTACTTCTCCGAGACGGAGCTGGAGGCCGACTTCGGCTTTGCGGCCCCGCTGATTCTCGCCGCCATCGAGGCCACTCCCGCCGGTGCGGAGCGGACCGTCACCCTGGACTGCGGCGACTACCTCCCGTACCTCCCGGTGCAGATAGACGCGGCGCTGTATTCGGGGGATGACCGGCAGTGGCAGTATCACCCGGGGGACTCCGCCAAGCTCTGGCCCGACGCCGCCGACTTCTTCTGCCTGCCGGCCGACGGCGTCCGGGCGGAGGTGACTGTCGCCACGAACGAGGAGGGCTTCGCCTATGACATCACCTTCAACCTCCGCAGCGACGACGGCGTGCCGGAGCTGATGACGACCGAGTGCTTCGCCGGGGACGGGGGGCTCTACCTGGCCGCCGCCGTCAGCCGGTACCGCGAGGCCGACGGGGCGTACGTCCTGGACGAGACCGTCTTCCAGCCGGGGATCTACTACCTGCCCTGGCGGGAGACGGAGGACGGCGTTCAGGTGGACACGGCAAACATCCGCCTGTGTTACGCCCTCTCGGGCGGCTATGCCAGCCGCATCGACTTCCTGGGCGGCGGGACGCGGATGCTGGCCCAGTACGCCGACGGCCGGTGCGTGCTGCTGGACACGGCGACCTGGGAGGCGGTCCAGACGTTTGCCCTGCCCACGGGCAGGATCTACTACTGGGAGGTGTGGGTGACCGACGAGCTGCTGCTGTGTGTGACCAACTACTTCGACAGCGAGCCGGACGGTGAACCTGTGCTGTCCGCCCGCCGCGCCACCCTCTGGACGCTTGCGGACGGCCGGCTGACCGAGGCCATCGACTGCGACGTCACCGCCGCCGGCCTTGACGGCGACCCGGGCCGGGCCGCGTTCGCCTACGACGGGACGCGGCTGCTGCTGGCCATGCCCCTGGACGACGGCGGCGCCTACAACCGGCCCGGCTTCACCGTGGCCGTCTGCGGGCCGGAGGGCCTGCTCTACGGCGCGGCCTTCCGCCACAGCCAGGCCGACGACCCCCACCCCAACTCCATCGAACTGGACGGCCCCCTCCTGGCGGAGGTCTCTTAAAAATCAAACCGGCCCGACGCTGCGGTTGCAGCGCCGGGCCGGCGTTTGTTTTGGGATTATTCCGCCGGCGCCTCCTCGGTGCGGGTGACGGCGATGGACAGCTCGTCCAGCTGCTTGGCGTCCACCACGTCGGGGCAGCCCATCATCAAATCGGCCGCCGTCTGGACCTTGGGGAAGGCGATGACGTCCCGGATGGAGTCCGCGCCGGTCGTCAGCATCACCAGCCGGTCCAGGCCGTAGGCCAGGCCGCCGTGGGGCGGCGCGCCGTACTGGAAGGCGTTGACCAGGTGGCCGAACCGCTCCTGGATGTCCGCCTCGGAGATGCCCAGGGCCTGGAAGGCCTTCTCCTGCATCTCGGGGGTGTTGATTCGGATGGAGCCGCCGCCCAGTTCGGTGCCGTTGAGGACGATGTCGTAGGCCCGGGCGCGGCAGTGCTTCTTGTCGGTGAGGATCTTGTCGGCATCCTCCTCCATGGGGGCGGTGAAGGGGTGGTGCATGGCCATGTAGCGGCCCTCCTCCTCGCTCCACTCGAACATCGGGAACTCCGTGACCCAGAGGAAGCGGAAGTCCTTCGGGTCGAGGATGCCCAGCTGCCGGGCGCACTCGCACCGCAGCGCGCCCAGGGAGGCGAAGACCACCTCGTCCTTGGCGTCGGCGACAATCAGCACCAGGTCGCCGTCCTGGGCGCCGGCCCGGTCGAGGATGGCCCGCTGCTCGTCCTCGGTGAGGAACTTGGCGTAGCTGGAGGTGACGTTCCCCTCGTGGAGCCGCGTCCAGGCCAGGCCCTTGGCCCGGTAGGTCTTGACGTACTCCTGGAGCTTGTCAATCTTCTTGCGGGGGAAGTCGGCGGCGTGGCCGCTGACGTTGATGAGCCGGACGCTGCCGCCGGCCTTGACGGCGTCGGCGAAGACGGCGAAGCCGCAGTCCCGGACCAGGTCGGAGATGTCCCGCAGCTCGAAGCCGAAGCGAAGGTCCGGCTTGTCGGAGCCGAAGCGGTCCATGGCCTCCCGCCAGGGCATCCGCTGGAAGGGGACGGGCACCTCGACGCCGAGGATCTCCCGGAAGACCCGCTGGAGGAAGCCCTCCTGGATGGTGAGAATCTCGTCCTCGTTGAGGAAGCTCATCTCCAGATCGATTTGGGTGAACTCCGGCTGGCGGTCGGCCCGCAGATCCTCGTCCCGGAAGCAGCGGGCAATCTGGATGTAGCGGTCGAAGCCGGCGAGCATCAGCAGCTGCTTGTACTGCTGCGGGCTCTGGGGCAGGGCGTAGAACTTGCCGGGATGGACCCGGGAGGGGACCAGGTAGTCCCGCGCGCCCTCGGGGGTGGACTTGGTGAGAATCGGCGTCTCAATCTCCAGGAAGCCCTGCTCGTCGAAGTAGTCGCGGCAGATCTTCACAATCCGGTGGCGCAGGGCAATCATCCGCTGCATATCCGGCCGGCGCAGGTCGAGATAGCGGTACTTCAGCCGGAGCATATCGTTGGCCTTGGAGTGCTCGACAATCTCGAAGGGCGGCGTCTCCGAGCGGGCCAGGAGGCGCAGCTCGGTGACGTCAATCTCGATGTCGCCGGTGGGGATTTTTTGGGACTTGCTCTCCCGCTCCCGGACGGTGCCGGTGGCGGCGACGACGAACTCGGCCCGCAGCGTGGCGGCCTTCTCGAAAATCGCCCGGTCGGTGCCGTCGCCGAAGGACAGCTGGACGATGCCCGTGCGGTCCCGCAGGTCCACGAAGATGAGGCCGCCCAGGTCCCGCTGCCGCTGGACCCAGCCGCAGACGGAGACGGTCTTGCCCGCGTCCGCGAGGCGCAAATCGCCGCAGTAGTTGGTGCGGTGGAAGCCCTGTAACGTATCCATGGTGGTCAACTCCTCACAAATGTTTGTTGATATGAATTCCATCGTCCGCGGCCGGCGGGCCTGCGGAACGTCCGGTTGGTTCCGGGTGCGCGCCGGGGTCAGCCCTCCAGGATGACCGGGCCGCGGGACTTCTCCAGCAGGCCCTCGCGGATCCGGGAGATGGTCTCCGCCAGCGGCAGCTTCGTCTGTTCGCCGCTGGCCATGTCCTTGCAGGTGACGACGCCGTCTTGGATCTCGTCCTCCCCCAGGAAGAGGACGTACGGGATCCCCAGCTTGTCGGCGTAGGCCATTTTGGCCTTGAACTTCTTCTCCTCGGCGTACAGCTGGGTCCGCAGGCCGTTCTCCCGCAGCTCCGTGGCCAGGCGGATGGCCGGCTGCAGGTCCGCGGTCATGGGCAGCACCAGCACGTCCGCCGGGGCCGTCAGCAGCTGCGGGTTGAGCAGCTTCTGCTCCCCCAGCACGTAGAAGAGCCGCGTCAGCCCGATGGAGATGCCCACGCCCGGCAGGGGCTTGTCGATGTAGTAGCCCGCCAGGTTGTCGTACCGCCCGCCGGAACAGACCGAGCCGATTTCCGGGTGGTCCAGGAGCATCGTCTCGTAGACCGTGCCGGTGTAGTAGTCCAGCCCCCGGGCGATGGTCAGGTCCACGGCGAAGTTCTCCGCCGGCACGCCGAAGGCGCCCAGGCTGGACACCACCGCGCGCAGCTCGTCGAGCCCTTCGTCGAAGGCCTCGCTGCGGCCGCGGTACGCCTCCAGCGCCGCCAGGGCGTCCCCCTCGACGGTGAGGAAGCGGAGAATCTCCGCGGCCTGGGCCTCGTCCAGGCCGACCTCCTCCCGCAGGAGGGCCGCAACCTTCTCGGGGCCGATTTTGTCCAGCTTGTCCACGGTGCGCAGGATGTCCCCGGCCCGGTCCGACAGGCCCAGCATCCCGTAGAAGCCGTTGAGGAGCTTGCGGTTGTTGACGCGGATCTGGAACCGCCGCAGGCCCAGCCGGGAGAAGGTCCGGTAGATGATGGCCGGGATCTCCGCCTCGTTGAGAATCGACAGCTTCCCGTCGCCGATGATGTCGATGTCCGCCTGGTAGAACTCCCGGAACCGGCCGCGCTGGGCCCGCTCGCCCCGGTAGACCTTGCCAATCTGGTACCGGCGGAAGGGGAAGCTCAGCTCGCCGTAGTGCAGGGCCACGTACTTGGCCAGGGGCACCGTCAGGTCGAACCGCAGCGCCAGGTCGCTGTCGCCCTTCTGGAAGCGGTAGATCTGCTTCTCCGTCTCGCCGCCGCCCTTGGCCAGCAGCACGTCGGCCGCCTCGATGGCCGGCGTGTCCAGGGGCGTGAAGCCGTAGAGGCTGTACGTCTCCCGGAGGATCTCCATGATGCGCTCCATCTGCTGCTGGGGGCCGGGGAGCAGCTCCATAAAGCCCGAGAGCGTGCGGGGTTTCATCTGTGCCATACGATAAATTCCTTTCTTCTGGAAATCTTGCCGCGCGGAAAAAATGCTCCCGCCCCGCGCTTTGGGACGAGAGCATACCTGCTTCGTGGTGCCACCCAAATTCAGGGCCCGAGGGCCCCCTTTTCGCCCCGCTGCGGGGGGGCCGGCCGGCACATTCACCCGGGAGGCCGGGCTTTCTGTGCGCGCTCGGCGGATGTCCTTCCCGCGGCGGCTTCCGTGGGGCGCTTCCAGCCTGGGACGCCCCTCTCTGTCCGGTCCGGCCGCGGTACTGCTTCCGCGTCATGGCGCTCGGTTCCGCTGCGCCGCCTGCGGCGGTCAGTGGATGGAGTTGCGGGGACGAATCATCTCCCGCCAGTCCAAATCGCCCCGCTGGAGGCCGAGAATCAGCATCTCCGCCGTGGCCAGGTTCGTGGCCACCGGGACGTTGTGCGTCTCGCACAGGCGCAGGGTCTGCATCACCCGCTGGTCCTCCCAGGGGTCGTTGTCGGTGGGGTCGGAGAAGATGATGACCATGTCAATCTCATTGTAGGCGATGCGGGCGTCCACCTGCTGGTGCCCCCCCTGGGAGCGGGCCAGGAACAGCGACACGGGCAGCCCCGTCGCGTCGGCCACCAGGCGGCCCGTGGTGGCTGTGGCGGAGAGATTGTGCTTGGCCAGGATGCTCTTGTAGGCCGTGCAGAACTGGACCATCAGTTCCTTCTTCTTGTCGTGGGCCATAACCGTAATGTTCATCGTGTAAAATCCCTCCGTCTCGGCGGCAGGTGGATGGGTGAATGGGCCGCCTCACAGGCGCATCAGCGGCACCCGCTGGCCCCGCAGGCGCCGGGCCACGTGCAGGCAGGCCACGGCGGCGCCCCGGCCGGTGTAGAGCACCAGGGGCCGCCCGGCGGCGGCGGCCAGGGGGACGGAGGGATCCTCGGGCACGATGCCCAGCAGCGGCAGGCCGACGCCGTCCATGACGTCGTCCACCGTCATGCGCAGCTGGCGGTAGAAGGCGGGGCTGACGCGGTTGACAATCAGCTGCAACTCCCCGCTGCCCTGGAGCTCGACCAAATCGGCGGCGCGGGCGGCGTCCCGCATGGAGGCCGGATCCGCGGCCGAGACCACCAGGACCCGGTCGGCGAAGGCCGTGGCCAGGCGGAAGCCGGCCCCGACGCCGGCCGGCGCGTCAATCAGGCACCAGTCGTAGCGCCGCCGGGCTTCCTCCAGCAGCCGGCCGAAGGCGGCCGCGTCCAGCTCCTCGGCCTGGCGGGTCACCGGCGCCGTCAGCAGGGACAGCCGCGGCAGCTCCGGATGGATGACGGCGTCGTCCAGCGTGCAGTCGCCGTCCATGACGGCGGTGAAGGGGACGGCGGCCTCGTCGGCCATGGCCAGGGCGATGTCCAGATTCCGCAGGCCCACGTCGCAGTCGATGCAGAGGACCTGCTGCCCCTCGGCGGCCAGACAGCCGGCGATGCCGGCGGTCAGGCTCGTCTTGCCCGTGCCGCCCTTGCCGGAGATAATTGCCGCCACCTGCCCCAAACCGGAAGCCTCCCGTCCGTTTCGGCGTAAAATCCGCCTTTTAGCCTATTATAGCCCGAAGGCCGGGGAAGTTCAACGGGTTTGGCGGAAATTTTCGCACGAATTTTGCCCCCGCCGGCGGGCCGGGACGAAAAAAGAGCCGACAGCCACCGCTGTCGGCTCTCCGGCGGGCAGAAATCAATCGACCTCCAGCACGTCGGTGGGGCAGGCGTCGGCGCACAGGCCGCAGCTGATGCAGTCGTCAGCGGCGACAATCTCCACAGCGTCCTCCACCTTCAGGACCTCCTGCGGACATGCCTCGGCGCAGGAGCCGCAGGCCACGCAGTCGGCAATGCTCTTAATGGTAACAGCCATCGTGGAATCCTCCTTTACTGAGATGTCACTACCATACCACGCCGCGGCGCGGTTTGCAACGGAAAAACGAGAAAATTTTTTTGGAAAAGGGCTTTACAAACCGGAGCGGTTGTGGTATTATCATCTTGCAAGTGATAATCATTATTGTTTTGGAGCCCTGCTTATGGAAAAGACTCGCAAACGTTCCAAGAAGCGCGATGCGATTCTGGCCTGCATCTGCTCCACCGACACCCATCCCAGCGCCGAGTGGGTTTACACCCGGCTGAAGCCGCAGATTCCCAACCTGAGCCTGGGCACCGTCTACCGGAACATCCATATGTTCCTGGAGGAGGGCACCATTGTGTCGGTTGGGGTGGTGGACGGCCTGGAGCGCTTTGACGGCAACACCGAGCCCCACGTCCACTTCATCTGTGAGGACTGCGGCGCCGTGCTCGACGTCCGCGCCATCGATGTGCCGGAGGACCTGAACCATCGGGCCGAGGGCGCCACCGGCGGACAGGTTTCCGCCTGCCGCCTGTCCTTCACCGGCCGCTGCCGCGACTGCGCGTCCCGCGGACCGGGAAAATCGTAAGCTTGTTGACACGCAACCCCTAATTTTTGAAATATTATAATGGAGGAATTGAACTATGAAGAAGTTTGTATGTTCCGTGTGCGGTTTCGTCTATGAGGGCACCACGCCCCCCGAGAAGTGCCCCCAGTGCGGCGTGCCCGGCTCCAAGTTCGTCGAGCAGTCCAGCGACATGAGCTGGGCGGCTGAGCACGTGGTCGGCGTGGGCAAGTCCTTCGGCGACGACGTCCCCGAGTCCGTCCGCAACGAGATTATCGACGGCCTGCGCGCCAACTTCAACGGCGAGTGCTCCGAGGTCGGTATGTACCTGGCCATGTCCCGCGTCGCCCACCGCGAGGGCTATCCCGAGATTGGCCTGTACTGGGAGAAGGCCGCCCTGGAAGAGGCCGAGCACGCCGCGAAGTTCGCCGAGCTGCTGGGCGAGGTCGTGACCGACTCCACCAAGAAGAACCTGGAGATGCGCGTGGAGGCCGAGAACGGCGCCACCCAGGGCAAGGTGGACCTGGCCAAGCTGGCCAAGCAGTACAACCTGGACGCCATCCACGACACCGTCCATGAGATGGCCCGCGACGAGGCCCGCCACGGC
>CAJFNZ010000015.1 GCA_904395905.1 uncultured Oscillospiraceae bacterium
AAAAAGCCCTCGGCAGAGTTTCGCCCGCCGAAGCGGGCGAAATCAAGTCAAATCCGTTTTTTCCGGGGACATGCGCCTCGGAAAAAACACTTTCCAGGCTCCGAGTGTGCGGCCCACAGGGCCGGGCGCGTGGGAGCCTGCATCCCCTCGCCAAAATGCCTGCATTTTGGCGACAGCGTGTCGAGTTTCTCGACACGCTGAAAAGCGCCTGCCGCAAAAGGCAGGCGCTTTTGCTGTGCCCGGCGGGGAGCCGGCCAGTTCCCCGCCGGGTATTCCTTCTAAACTTCCTCTAAGCTACCTGTGGTACCCTGGTGCCAGGAGGTGAGCCGGGTGAAGCTCTTATTTGCAGAGGATGAGCGGAGTATGTCCGAGGCGGTGGTGGAGATCCTCCGCTACCACAACTACCAGGTGGACCCGGTGTACGACGGGGCCGACGCCCTGGCCTACGCCCGCTCGGAGACGTACGACGGCATCATCCTGGACATCATGATGCCCAAGCGCAGCGGCCTGGAGGTCCTGGAGCAGCTGCGCCGCGAGGGCTGCCGGACGCCGGTGCTGCTGCTGACGGCCCGGAGCGAGGTGGAGGACCGGGTCCGCGGCCTGGACCTGGGGGCCGACGACTACCTGCCCAAGCCCTTCCCGATGCAGGAGCTGATGGCCCGGATCCGGGCGATGCTCCGCCGGCGGGAGTCCTACGCCCCGACGGTGCTGACGTTCGGCGACGTTGCGCTGAGCCCTCACGACTTCACGCTGCGCTGCGGCGACGAGGCCATGGCTCTGCCGAAGCTGGAGTACCAGATGATGGAGGTCCTTCTGTGCAACCAGGGCCTGTACCTCTCCACCGAGGACCTGCTGGTGAAGGTCTGGGGCTACAACACCGACGCCGAGCTGGGCGCGGTGTGGGTCTACCTCTCGTATCTGCGCAAGCGGCTGGCGGCCCTGGGCTCCCGGGTGGAGATCCGCGCCCGGCGGGGCGTGGGCTACACCCTGGTATTCCGGCCGTGAAGGGGGCGCTCCAGCGCCGCTTCGTGACCACGGCCATGGTGGCCGTGACGGCGCTGCTGGTGTGCCTGCTGGGGGTTATCAACGTGGCCAACATCGTCGTGGCGAACCGGCAGATCCGGGACGTCCTCTCCGAGCTGACCGGCAGCGAGGGGGCGTACACGCCGCCGGGCCCGCCGCCGGAGCCGGGGCGCGACGGGGCGGACGCCGTCACCCAGGGCCCCAATCCGGACCGGGTCATGGGCGCCCGGTTTTTCATGGCGTTCTTCAGCCCGGAGGGGCAGCTGGACCGGGTGGACGTGAGCCACATCTACGCCGTCACCGAGGAGACGGCCCGGACCATCGCCCAGGAGGTCCGGGAGCAGGGCCGGGCGTCCGGGCGGTATGCGCAGTTCTGCTACGCCCTGACGGAGCTGGACGAGGGCGGCAGCTTCCTGCTGTTTTTGGACATCTCCGCCCAGCAGGCGTCCGTGAGGACGGTGCTGCTGGCCTCGTGCCTGGTGGGCGCCGTCTGCTGGGCGGCCATGCTGCTGCTGGTCATCGCCCTCTCCCGGCGGGCCATCGCGCCCATCGCCCGGAACATCGAACGGCAGAAGCAGTTCGTCACCAACGCCGGCCACGAAATCAAGACGCCCCTGGCCATCATCCGCACCAACCTGGACGCCATGGAGCTGGGGGGCGGCGAAAACCGGTGGAGCCGCAACATCCGCGCCCAGACGGACCGGCTGACCGGGCTGATGCAGAACCTGCTGACCCTGGCCAAGCTGGACGAGGCCGGCCAGGCGCTGCCGATGCAGCAGTTTTCGGCCGGGCTGCTGGTGGAGGAGACCCTGGACCTCTACCGCGAGGCCGCCGAGGCCGACGGCATCCGGATTGCCGCCGACGTCCAGGAGGGGCTGACGCTCCGGGCCAACCGGGAGAGCCTGATGCAGCTGCTGTCCATCCTGCTGGACAACGCCGTCAAGTACTCCCCCCACGGGCCCGGGGAGCACCGCGTCGCCATGTCGCTGGGGCAGAGCGACCGGTGGGTGCGCCTCCAGGTGCGCAACGACTGCGCCGAGCCGCCCGAGGCGGACCTGGAGCGGATGTTCGACCGGTTTTACCGGGGCGACGCCGCCCGGACCCAGAGCGGCGGCGGGTACGGCATCGGCCTGTCGGCGGCCCGGGCGATTCTCGAGGCCCACGGCGGCTCCATCTGCGCCGATTACGACCGGGAGGCGGCGCAGATGGTTTTCACCGCCCGGTTTCCCGGGGGCTAAGGCAGGGCTAAGGTTCCGGCGGTACCATGGAGGCAGCTCCCCGGCAGGGGGGCGCAATCCTGAAAATCCAATCGGTTATGGCCGAAGACGCCGGAGGTTTTGCAGATGAAGCTGTTCAAGGGACAAGGGGAGAAGAAGGAACTTCGCCTGCCGTTCCGTCGGAAGGCCCCCCAGGAGGGAGCGCCGGCGCTGCCCCGGAAGCCGCGGAAGACGAGGCGGCTGGTGCTGCTCCTGGTGCTGCTGGCGGTGCTGGCCGGCGGGACGGCGGGCGTCCATGCGCTCTTCTTCACCGAGGAGGAGCGGATTGCCGTCACCGGGACCACCACATACGGGACGCTGAACGAGGCGCTGGAGGGGTCGGGCACCACGACGCCGGCCGACTCGGTCACGTACACCATCTCCGGCACGGTGTCGGCCATCGATTACGTGGACTACGTCACGGCGGAAGGGATGCGCTGTTTTGCCGTGACCGTGGAGGTGGAGAATCCCGGCTCCCTGACCGAGGGCGTCACGGCCACCTGCTGGCTGGAGGCCGCCGACGGCACGTACATCTATGCCGCCGCCGACGGCACGCTCCAGTACCGGGACGAGCAGACCCTGACGGCCGGGGCCGCCGGAGATCTGACGGGCGTCTACGTCACCGACTATGAGACGGTGGCCGCCGGGCAGCTGCTGTTTTCTATCGACGCCTCCAGCTATGAGACGCAGCTCCAGTCGGTCCAGGAGCAGATTACCTACTACGAGGAGCGGATTGCAGACCTCCAGGAGTCCATTGAGACCGAGTACACCCGCTGTGCCGACATCACCGGCCAGATTGTCTACGCCGACTACTCCACCGATCGGATGACCGGCGAGGACAGCGGCACCATCATGATTTACAACCAGGAGTCCATGGAGATTACCGTCAACATCGACGAGCTGAACGTGGACTACCTGGAGGAGGGGATGGAGGGGGCCTTCGACCCGGCCGAGGCCGGCGGCAGCGTCACCGACTACCCCGACGGCTACTACGCCGTGCCGGTGGAGGCCGGGGACTACAACGAGACTTCCGTGCAGATTCTCTCCGGCGTGGAGGAGGGCGCCACGGTTTTCCTCCGCTACCAGAACGCCGCGCCCAGCGGCGGAGACACCACCTCCACCAGCGGCGCCGATGAGAGCAGCGGCGGCTTCCAGATGCCCGGCGGCGGCATGGGCGGCGGCATGGGCGGCGGGATGCCCGGCGGATTCTAGGAGGCGCGCCGTGGGACTGATTGAAATTTGCGACCTGTACAAGATCTACGCCGAGGGCCAGGAGAACGAGGTCCGGGCCCTGGACGGGGTGGGGCTGTCCATCGACTACGGCGAGTTTGCGGCCATTGTCGGCAGCTCCGGCTCCGGCAAGTCCACGATGATGAACATCCTCGGCTGCCTGGACGTCCCGACCCGCGGCGAGTATATGCTCGACGGCATCCCCATCGCCCACCGGACGGAGCGGGAGCTGGCCGACATCCGCAGCCGGAAAATCAGCTTCATCTTCCAGGGCTACAACCTGATTCCCTCCCTGAGCGTGTGGAAGAACGTGGCCCTGCCCATGACGTACCAGGGGGTGCGCCCCGACGAGCGGTACCGCCGGGCCATGGACGCCCTGGAGGCCGTGGGCATCACCGCCAAGGCCGAGAGCCGGCCGGCCCAGCTCTCCGGCGGCCAGCAGCAGCGCGTGGCCATCGCCCGGGCCATCGCCACGGCCTCGCCGATTATCATGGCCGACGAGCCCGCCGGCGCCCTGGACTCCAAGACCGGCCAGCAGGTGCTGTCCATTCTCCGGGGGCTCCACGCCCTGGGGACCACCGTCATCCTCATCACCCACGACAACGGCATCGCCGCCAAGGCCGAGCGGGTCGTGCGGCTCCAGGACGGGCACATCATCGAGGACCGCCCCAACGTCCCCGACGAGGGCCGTGCCCTCAACGCCAATCTCTAAGGAGGTGCTGCTCCGTTGGATTCCGTCAAAATGGCCTTCGAGTCCATCCTCGACAAGAAAATCCGGTCCCTGCTGACCATGCTGGGCATCATCATCGGCGTGGGGGCCGTGCTGATTCTCGTCTCGGTGGTCCAGGGCTACAACGCCGACCTGACCGCCTACTATGAAAAGCAGGGGGTCAACAAGGTCAATGTGTCCATCCTCAGCTACGACCGCACCAACACCACCGACCAGTCGGCGGAGTTCATGGACTACGTGAGCAGCCAGCTGGACGACTACGTCACCGGCGTCACGCCCAGCTACTCCACCATCAGCACGCTCCAGTACGGCAGCACCAGCAGCGACACCGCCGTCCTCTACTTCGGAAACGAGCAGTGGGCCGCCTGCAACAACTACACCGTGGACACGGGCCGGGACCTGCTGACCCTGGACGTGGAGCAGCGGAACCGGGTGTGCGTCATCGGCTCCTATGTGGCCGAAACCCTGTTCGGCTTCCGGGACCCCATCGGGGAGGAGCTGATGGTCAACGGCACGCCGCTGACCGTGGTGGGCGTCTTCTACCAGAAGGACGGCGGGACCGAGGAGAGCATGGACGACGCCCTGGTGGTGCCCTACACCCTCAACCGCCAGATGCTGGGCTCCGACACGGTCACCGACTTCACCATCAAGGTGGCCTCCTCCACGGACATGACCACGGTCATCAACAGCGTCACCATCTGGCTGGAGGAGAATGTGGACACCAACACCGGCGAGTACACCGTGGAGAACGGCAACGACGCCATGGAGGCTGTGGAGGACGAGACGGCCTCCCTCCAGGTGGTTCTCGGCGGCGTCGCCGGCATCGCCCTGCTGGTCGGCGGCATCGGCAACGCCTACAACCGGGCCGCCACGCTGACGAACAGCGCCGGCACCACGGAGAAGTACCTCTGCTCCCACGGCACGGGCGACGGACGGTACGTGGGCATCGCCCTGGAGGGGACCGGCTACGGCTATACCCGCGTGACTGCGGTGGAGGTCCTCGACGCGGTGTCGGGCGTGGAGGCGGCGGACTTCTTCCTCCGGGACGGGCGGTGGTACGTGGAGGCCGACGGGGACGAGTATCCGGTTTCGGAGCAGGTGGAAATCTATCTGGACGACGCGGACGGCTGGTCGTCGGGCTATGACGCGCTGACGGCGGTGCTGGCCGACGGCCACCGCCTGACCCTCTACTGCGACGGCGACGCGCAGGAGGGCGCCCAGGTCCGCATCCTGGTGGCCCAGTAGGGTCCTCCGAACACACAAAAGGCCCGCTGCGGAATTGGAGAATTCCGCAGCGGGCCTTCCGGCTGTCCGGTTCGGCGGCGCGCTCACTCCAGCCCCAGGGTCAGGTCCGGCTGGCCGGGGCTGAGCAGGACGGTCCGGCGGGTGCCGTCGCTGCCGGTGAGGGTGTACGTCCCCGGCTCCAGGCCGGCAAAGACGGCCCGGGCCTGTCCGGCGGCCTCGTCGGTTTGCAGCCAGCGGACCTCCGTCCCGGCGGGGCCCTCCAGGACGTAGACGGCCTCGGTCCCCGCGGAGCGCAGCAGGCGCAGCGTACAGCGCTGCCGCCGGTCCAGATGGAGCTGCTCGCCGTCGCTCCAGCCGCGGCCGGCGACGTTGGTCACCGCGCCGTTTTCCTCCAGGTAAAAGGACGCCGAGAGGCCGCCCGCCAGGGCCGCCGTGTACCGCTGCCCCGGCGTCAGGGACAGCACGTACTCGCCCAGGACGTTGGGCTCCGCCGGCGCCAGGGCCGCGCCGTCCTCCCCGGTGACCGTCAGGGGCCCGCCGTCGGCGCTCTCGTCCCGGACGACCACCAGGAGCGCCGCCGGCGGCTCCTCGGCCTCCCGGAGCGCCAGCTCCACCACCGGCACGGCCGGCGGCGGCTGCCGCCCCACGGCCACGGTGTAGCCGGCCAGCATGACTACGGCCGCCGTCCCCATGGCCGCGGCCCAGGCCAGTCTTCCTCGCTGCATACGCCTTCCTCCTTTGTGCAGGTCTGTGGCTCTCAGTATACGCGCCTGCGCCCGCGCCTTCGCAGGAATCCCGTCGCCGGCGAAAAAAATTTGGCCGGCGCGCCAAGTAAACATTGAGTAAAGCGAGGCTTTGGAGTATAGTAAAGGCAGGAACACTGCCTTTCTTTGTAAGGAGGTTATCTTATGGAGCTGACTGTCCGCATGACCGAGAGCGCCATGGTCGCCCGCACGGCGGCTGCCGGGAGCATGGTGCTGCTGAAGAACGTCCGCAATACGCTGCCCTTCCAGGCCGGGGAGGCCGGGCCGATTGCCATCGCCGTCTTCGGTGTCGGCCAGATCCGCACCGCCCTGACCGCCGGCATCGAGCCCTGGCGCGCCGTCAACATCCTCGACGGGCTCCTGGCCTCGGACCAGGTGACGCCCGACGGGCTCCTGAGCCATAAATACCGCAGCGCGCTGGTGAACGGCATGGCCCCCGGCGCGGAGCTGTCCCCCGAGGAGCTGGACGTGGGCGCGGCCGCCGGCCGGGCCGAGGCGGCCGTGGTGGTCGTCACCCGGCCCCACGACGGCTACGACTACCACCTGCGCCCCCAGGAATTCCGGCTGATTGAGGCCGTGGCCCGGGCCTTCCCCAAGACGGTGCTGGTGCTGAACACGCCCGGCTATATGGACATCGCCGAGGCCTCGCCCCTGGTGTCGGCCATTGTCTACATGGGCATCGCCGGCCAGGAGGGCGGCAGCGCCCTGGCGGACCTGCTGACCGGCAAGGCCGTCTTCTCGGGCAAGCTGGCCGACACCTGGCCCGTGAGCCCCGACCAGTTTGACAAGGCCGGCCTCCAGACCGATCTCTACACCGGCTACCGGTACTACGACTCCTTCGGCAAGGACGTCCTCTACCCCTTCGGCTACGGCCTGAGCTACGGCAAGCCGCTGATGACCGCCTACTCCGTGGGCCTCGACGGCGGTATCGTCTCGGTGGAGGCCACCATCGAGAACGCCGGGAAGACCTGGCCGGTCCGGGAGGTCCTCCAGGTCTACTTCTCCGCCCCGGACGACCAGGTGTCCCGGCCGGTGTACCTGCTCGACAGCTTTGCCAAGACCGGCGTCCTCCAGCCCGGGGAGTCGGAGACGCTGCGCCTGGCCTTCCCGGTGTCGGAACTGGCCCGGTACGACCCCCTGTCCGCCACCTGGCGGCTGGACGCCGGCTACTACGACATCCGCATCGGCACCCACTGCCGCAACACGACCATTGCCGGCAGCCTCTATGTGCCAAAGCCCATCGTCACCGTGGAGGCCCGCAGCTGCATCGAGCGGCCCGACGAGTCGGTCCGCTCCCGCAAGGGGGCCAAGCCCTTCTCCTACCCCGGCGAGGCAGAGGAGCGGGCCGCCTCCCGGAAGCACGCCATCCGGGTCTCGGCCCGGCAGGTGCCCGCGAAGCAGGTCCGCTATTCCAAGAAGTTCCCCGGCTGCCGCGGCGGCAAGCCCGGCATCCGCCTGAGCGACGTCTACGAGGGCCGCTACGATATGCGCCAGCTGGTCGCCTCCATGGACGAGCACGATTTGCGGGCGCTGGTGTGCAACTTCGGCTCCAGCCAGGCCAAGGTCCCGGGCGCCTGGGGCGCCTCGGCCGACCTGTGGGACCGGTATGGGATCCCGCAGCTGACCATCTGCAAGGGCTGCGACGGCATCCGCCTGACCCGGGACCTGCGCAACGAGGACGGCGACGTCGTGGGCCACCAGTACGCCACGGCCTTCCCGGTGCCGAGCCTGCTGGCCTGCTCCTTCGACCGGGAACTGATTCACAGCGTCGGCAGCGCCGTGGGCCGGGAGATGCGGGAGTTCGGCGTGGATATGTGGCTCTCCCCGTCGGCCACGGTCCACCGCGACCCGCGGAGCGACTGCTACCACGGGGCCTTCTCCGAGGACCCGGTCGTCTCGGGCCTGTGCGCCGCGTGGCTGATTCAGGGCTGCCAGCAGCACGCCATGGCCGCCCTGCGCCACGTGGAGAGCGCCGTGGAGGTGACCGTCACCGAGCGGACGCTGCGGGAGTTTGAGCTCCAGGGCTTCGAGGTCGCCGTGACGCTGGGCCGCCCGAAGGCGCTGCTGGCGCCGTCCATCGCGGTGTGCGGCGAGGCGCTGAGCCTGGACAACCGGATCCTCTCCGACGTCCTCTACGACGAGTGGGAGTACGACGGCATGGCCTTCGCCGCCGGGGAGCTGTTCTCGCGCTTCCCCAGCCGGCCGATGCTGGAGCAGGCCGCGCTCCGGACCCTGCGGACCATCCTCGACGCGCCGGCCTTCCGCAAGACGGTGCGGTAGCCGGAGACATGAAACCATTCCAAAATCGGGCGCCATCGGCGCCGGAGGTGTGTTGACGTGGAAGCGACGCTGCAAGAAGCGAAGCCGCTGTTTTCCTGGCGGGATTTGAAGAAGCTGATTTGGCCCCTGATTATTGAGCAGGCCCTGGCCATCACGGTGGGCCTGGCCGACTCGATGATGGTGGCCTCGGTGGGAGAGGCGGCCGTTTCGGGCGTTTCCCTGGTGGACATGATCAGCGTGCTGCTCATCAATGTGTTCGCGGCCCTGGCCACCGGCGGCGCGGTGGTCACGAGCCAGTTCATCGGGGCGCGGGACCTGCCCTCGGCCCGGCGGTCGGCCGACCAGCTGGTACTGGTGACGGCCGCGCTGTCCCTGGCCATCACGGCCCTGGTGCTGATTTGCCGCCAGCCGATGCTCCGGCTGTTCTTCGGCCAGGTGGAGGACGACGTCATGGCCAACTGCCTGACCTACGTCCTCATCACGGCGCCGTCGTACCCGTTTATCGCGCTGTACAACTCCTCGGCGGCCATCTTCCGCGCCCAGGGCAACTCCAAGCTGAGCATGAAGGTCAGCCTGCTGATGAACGCCATCAACCTGGGCGGCAACGCGCTGCTCATCTATGTGGTGGGCATGGGGGTGGCCGGCGTGGCCATCCCGACGCTGGTCTCCCGGATGGTGGCGGCGGTGGTGATGATGGTCCTGCTCTGCCGGAAGAACAATGCGGTCCACATGAGCCCTCTCCGCCAGCTGCGGCCGGACCGGCGGCTCATCGGCCGGATTCTTGGCATCGGCATTCCCAGCGCGCTGGAGAACGGGATGTTCCAGTTCGGCAAAATCATCGTCGTCAGCATGATTACCGGCTTCGGCACGGCCCAGATTACGGCCAACGCCATGTCCAACAACATCAACTCCCTGTCGGTGCTGATGGGGCAGGCCATGAGCCTGGCCATTGTGACGGTGGTGGGCCAGTGCGTCGGCGCCCGGGACCTGCGCCAGGCGAAGAAGTACGCCCTGCGCCTGGTGGGCGTGGGCGAGCTGATGCTGATTTTCTCCTGTGTCGTGGTCATGCTGCTGATGCCGCTGCTGATTCGCCTCTACGGGGCCTCGCCGGAGACCGCAAGCTACATCCGGCAGGTCATCACCCTCAACTGCATTGCCGTGCCCATCTTCTGGGCGCTGAGCTTCATCCTGCCCGGCGCGCTGCGGGCTTCCAACGACGTCCGCTTCACGTCCATCGTGGCCATCTGCTCCATGTGGACGTTCCGGGTGGGCTTCAGCTACATCCTGGGCGTCCGGCTGGGCATGGGCGTCGTGGGCGTCTGGACGGCCATGTTCCTGGACTGGGTGGTCCGGACCGCGTTCTATCTGCCCCGGTTCCTGTCGGGCGCGTGGCGGAAGTACGCCACCTTCCTGACCCACCCGCACCACGCCGAGCCGTGATACGGGGCGTCTGGCAGAGGTGCTGCGCCGCGGCGGCGCGGGGGCGGCGGTCCCTCCGGGACTACCGGGAGCGCAGCAGGCGGTTCTTCGCCGCCAGCCGGGACCAGGTGGCGGCGGCGAATCTGCGTACCCTCTGGGCCGCCGCGTGGGTGCTGCTGGCGTATCTGACGGGCTACGGGATTGTGGCCAATCTGACCCTCCGCAGCCCGGTGCTGCTGGCCTGCTACGGGGCCATGCTCCTGGCGGACGGCGGCTTCCTCCTGGCGGCCCGGCGGTTCCGGCGGCGGATGCCGCCGGCAAAGCGGATTCAGACCGTATGTATGCTGTTTGTCGCTGCGGTGATGGTGTTCACCATCGCCATCAGCGTCTTCCCCTTTGCCCGGGACCCGGGAATCTTCTACCCCCTGGCGTACATGATGCTCTCGGCGCTGTTCACGCTCCCGTACAGCCGCCTGATGGCGCTGATGAGCGGCGTGACGGCGGTGTATCTGACGCTGGTGCAGACCTGCCGCCTGCCGGAAGTGGTTGTATTCGACCGGGCGGCCGGCGCTTCCACCTGGGTGCTGGGGAGTGTGTTCCTGTTCCTCATTTCGGATCTGCGCCTGCGCAGCGGCGAGGCCCAGCTGCTTCTCGAGGAGGTCAGCCGGACCGACAGCCTCACCGGGCTGCCCAACCGCCGCGGGGCGGAGGCGCAGATGCCGGCCGGCTTCCGCCGCTGCCAGAAGGCGCGGCTGCCGGTGACGGCGATGATGGTGGATGTGGACCACTTCAAGCAGTACAACGATTGCCTGGGGCACCAGGCCGGCGACGACTGCCTGCGGGCCATGGGGGCGCTGCTGATGGAGTTCTCCGACCGGTGGGGGCTGCACGCGGCCCGATACGGCGGGGAGGAGTTTCTGCTTCTGCTGCCCGGCGTGGACGGGGGAGAGGCGGAGCGGCTGGCCTTCCGGCTGCTGGAGGAGGTGCGGCAGCTGGCCTTGCCCGGGCCGGATGGCCCGGTGACGGTGAGCATCGGCGCGGCGGTGCGTCTGCCGGAGGAGGCGGACACCCTCCATGAGCTGGTGCAGCGGGCGGATAAAGCGCTGTACCGCGCCAAGGCCGACGGCCGCAACCGCGTGGTCGTCCAGATTTGGCGGAATTGAACGGTCCGCGCAGAAGCGCGCCCCAGGCCGAACGGCCTGGGGCGCGCTTTGTCGCCGGGACCGGCGGCAACAAGCGGGAGATTCCGGCTGCCGCAGGTGCGGATGGTTATCCGAGGCAGCGGGAACAGGGAGTGTAGCCGGCGGCCGTGGCGGCGGCGCGGTCGGCGAAGAAGACGCGGTTCTGTTCGGCCGGCAGGCTCGAGCAGGTGGGGCGGTGGAAGACGTGGGAGTTGCGGTTGCCGATGTACCCGGCCTCCTCGGCGCCCTCGGTCTCGGTGGGGTTCGTCTGGATGCCGGCGTTCCGGTCGGTGGTGACGGTGACGGCCTGCCCGTCGGAGACGGCCAGGATGTCCCCCTGGAGGTCCGTCCGGTAGACGGTGACGCCGGCGTCCCGCAGGCGGCTGAGCACCTCCTCGGTGGGATGGCCGTAGTCGTTGCCGGCGCCCACCTGGATGACGGCGTACTGCGGCATGACGGCGTTGAGGAAGACGTAGGAGGTGGAGCTGCTGCTGCCGTGGTGGCCCACCTTGAGCAGGTCGGCCGAGAGGTCGCAGCCGGCGTCCACCAGGTCCCGCTCGGCCCCGGACTCCATGTCGCCAGTCAGGAGGAAGCTGGTCTCGCCGTAGGTGATGCGGAGCACCAGGGAGGTGTCGTTGGGGTCGTCGTAGTCCTGCCGGGGCCCCAGCACCTGCACCTGGGCGTCCCCCAGGGCGAAGGTCTCGTCGGGCGCCGGCACGGTGATGGACAGCCCCTGGGCCGCCACGGCCTCGGCAAAGTCGGTGAAGGGGCCGTTGTCGGCCTCGGTCACCGGCGCCAGGGCGACGCCCGCCCGGGCGGCCTGGAGCGCGCCGGGCAGGCCGCCCACGTGGTCCTCATGGGCGTGGGTGCAGACGACGTAGTCGAGATAGTCGATGCCCCGGGCCGTGAGGGCCGAGTAGACCAGGCTGGAGTCCTCCACGTTGCCGCCGTCCACCAGCATATGGGCGTCGCCGCAGGTGACAAGCATCGAGTCGGCCTGGCCCACGTCCAGGAAGAGGATGGAGAAGGCCGCTTCAGCATCGTCGCTGGCCTCCGGTGCGGCGGCATCCGGCTGCCCGGCATCGTCGCCGGCTTCCGGCGGCGCGGCGTCGGGAATGTCCGATTCCGCCGCCGTGTCGGGGCCGGCGGGAACCGGGGCGGTTGTGCCCGCGGCGTCCGCCACGGGCGCGCAGGCGCAGAGGAGCGCCAGCAGCAGCGCGCAGAGGAGCAGGGCCAGGGCCCGTTTCCGGTGATTCATGGTTGTTCCGTCCTTTCTGCGGGCCCGTCCGCGGGCTCCACGGGGATTTGAATTTCGGTGACGTAGGCTTCGGGAGTGTCCGAGGCCAGGCTGTCGAGGATGCAGAACTCCCAGCTGCCGCCGGCCGGGCGGAGGCCGGCCTGGGCAATCTGCTCCAGGAGCGCCTCGTAGTCCTCGCCCATGGTCTCATAGGTGCCCCGGTGGAACCGCCGGGCGTAGCGGCCGGCCGGCCGCATCGATTCGCCCAGGCGCGGCTCCAACAGCGGCAGGAAGGCCTCGGAAAAGCGCAGGAAACACCCGGCGGCCAGGTCCTCGGCCGCCACGGTGTCGCCCAGCTGGTAGAAGTGGGGGAGGTGATTCTCGGCGGCCCGGCGCAGCAGCCGCTTGAGCGCCATATCCGCTTCCAGCAGGTCCCGGCGGCCGCCCACCGGCTCCAGCGCCACCGGCAGCGCCGGCAGGTCCACCAGCCAGCGGCCCGGGTTTTCCAGGGCCTTCAGGCTCTCCATCTTCCGCTCCAGACGGCGGCGCACCAGGTCCCAGCGGGCGATTTTGGACTCGGCCGCCAGCTTCTGCTCCCGCAGGAGCATCATGGTCTCCGCTGCGGAGCGGGAGGCCATGTGGGCGCGGATCTCCCGCAGGGGCACGCCCATCTCCCGCAGGTTCAAAATGGTGTCCAGCGTCTCCAGCTGGTCGGCGGTGTAGTACCGATAGCCGTTCTGCGGATCCACCTGGGAGGGGCGGAAGACGCCCTCCCGGTCGTAAAATATGAGCGTCTGCTTCGAGAGCCCCGCAAGACGGGCCAGCTCGCCCACAGTCAGTCTAGCCTGCATTCCTCACGCCGCCTCCCTGCCGTGCGGTTTTTGATGTCCGGCAAAAAAGTCCTTGACAATATAGTTACTATATCCTCTATGATGGACCTTGTCAAGGAGGGATCCGAAATGGATACGAAACGGCGCGGCGAAGTCCTGCGCCACTACGGACTGCTGCTGCTGGGCGTGGCCATTCTGGCCTTCGGCCTGTACAACGTCCACAGCCGCACGGCCATCACCGAGGGCGGCGTCCTGGGCATGACGCTGCTGCTCCAGCACTGGTTCCACTGGTCGCCGGGCGTGACCAGCTTCTTCCTCAACGCAATCTGCTATCTGGTGGGGCTGCGGCTGCTGGGCCGGGCGTTTTTGAAGAACGCGGCGGTGGCCAGCGTCGGCTTCTCCCTGTTTTACCGGATCTTCGAGCACTGGGGCTATGTGCTGCCGGATCTGACGCCGTGGCCGCTGGCGGCCTCGCTGCTGGGCGGGCTGCTGGTGGGCGTCGGCGTGGGACTGGTGGTCCGGGAGGGCGGCGCCTCCGGCGGCGACGACGCCCTGGCGCTGATTCTGGCCAAGGTGTTCCGTTGCCGCATCTCGGCGGCGTACCTGGCGACGGACCTGACGGTGCTGCTGCTGTCGCTGAGCTATATCCCGGTGCGGCGGATTCTCTACTCGCTGCTGACGGTGACCCTCTCGTCGCTGCTCATCGACCGGGTGCAGAACTTCCGTCTGCCGCGCCGCCGGGGCGCGCAGGCCCCCGACGAGGCATAATCAACAGCGTCCGCCTCCCTGCGGAGAGGCGGACGCTCAGCGTGTCGAGAAACTCGACACGCTGTCGCCAAAATGCAGGCATTTTGGCGAGGAGATGCAGGCTCCCACGCGCACGGCCCGTTGGGCCGCACACTCGTCGCCTGTAAAGTGTTTTTTCCGAGGCGCATCCCCCAGGGGACCTTCTCTTGCCCCTCCGGGGCAATTCACCTTGTGTCCCCGGAAAAAA
>CAJFNZ010000016.1 GCA_904395905.1 uncultured Oscillospiraceae bacterium
CCGCGCCAAGAGCCGCCCTCCGGGCGGTTGCGCTCCGAAACGCGCCTGCGGGCGCAGTGCGGGCGGCGAAACTCTGCCGAGGGCTTTATTTTTTCAGATCCGCAAACAACTCGTCCAGGTCGGAGTAGTGCTTCACGTTGGGGTCGTGCGCAATCCGTTCTGCCTCCAGCATGGCGGCGATGGTTTCCTTGTTGGGCTGCTCCTCCAGCCGGACTGGAAACGGGAAGCCCCCCACGCGGAGCGACTGGCGCAGAAGGACGTTGATTGCCGTGGTGAGGTTCATGCCCAGTTCGTTAAAAAGGGCCTCGCACTGCTGTTTGATGTCGCTGTCCATCCGGACGGTGAAATTGGTTGTGTTTGCCATAGTATGCGCCTCCTTCAAGATGATTGCACTTATATTATATGCCAAATGCAATGCAATAGCAAGGCATCCGCCGCAAATTCACAAAATATTCAGGGGGCTGAGACAGGCCCCGCCCATAGGGTACGAACCGCCGACATCCAGGCGGTTCGTGCGCAAAAAGCCCCGGGCCGTTTTGGCCCGGGGCGGTGCTCTGTGATTTGGTTGGGAATCAGTCCTCGTCGGAGGGCATCAGCAGGGCGCGAATCGACAGGGAAATCCGCTTGTTCTCGGCGTCCACGTCGATAATCTTCGCCTCGACCTCCTGGCCTTCGGCGAGCACGTCCTCGGGCTTGCCAATCCGGCGGTCGGCAATCTGGGAGATGTGAATCAGGCCGTCCACGCCCGGGATAATCTCGGCAAAGGCGCCGAAGGTCATCAGCTTCACAATCTTCACGTGCACCACGTCGCCCACATGGAACTGGTTCATGAAGATGGTCCAGGGGTTCGTCTCCTCGGTCTTGTAGCCCAGGGAGATCTTCTTCTTCTCGGGGTCAAAGCCGATGACGTAGACCTCAATCTCGTCGCCGACCTTCACCACCTCGGCCGGGTTCTTGATGCGGTTCCAGCTCAGCTCGGACACATGGACCATGCCGTCCACGCCGCCGATGTCCACGAACGCGCCGTAAGAGGTCAGGCTCTTGACGGTGCCGTGGTACTTCTTGCCGACCTCGATTTCGCTCCAAATCTTCTCGGCAGCGGCCTTGCGGGCCTCGGCGGCCACGGCGCGGATGGAACCGACCACCCGACGGCGGGCGCGGTTGACCTCGGTGATTTTCATCTTCACGGTCTGGCGAATCAGCTGGCTCAGGTCGCCGCCCTTGGGGATGCCCGTCTGGGAGGCCGGGATGAACACCCGCACGCCCTTGACGCTGGCCACCAGGCCGCCCTTGTTCTCCTCGGTGATGACGCCTTCGACGACGGTCTTCTCCTCGCAGGCCTGCTCCACCTCGTCCCAGCTCTTGGCGGCGTCCAGGCGCTTCTTGGAGAGCATCACGGTGCCCTCCATGTCGTTGACGCGGACCACGTAGACCTCAATCTCGTCGCCCACGTGGAAGACGTCCTCGGCCTTGACCGTGGGGTCGCTGCTGATTTCGCTGTACGGGATGTAGCCGGCGTGCTTCGTGCCCAGGTCCACGTAGACCTCCGTGGGCGTGATGGACGTGACAACGCCGGTGACTTTCTCCCCTGTATTCAAGGTCTTGAGGGACTGCTCGAGCAGCTCGGCAAAGTTCTCTTCCCCCGCGGTAGTTTCGACCCGGATTTCATCGCTCATATGGTTGTTGACCTCCTTTATAATCCACGCCGGCGTAGACGCCCCGGCAGTGATACCAACGGACTGCACATCGGAAAAAAGAGTTGTGTCCAATTCATCGGCATTGTCTACCAGGAAGACCTTCTTGCAGTGTTCTCTGCAAATCATCGCAAGGCGCTTCGTATTGGAGCTCATTGCATCACCGACTATGACCATTGCATCGCACAGCCCGGAGAGGGCTATGGCTTCTTTCTGCCGCTTTTCCGTCGCTCCACATATTGTATCAAATATTTCGGCATTTGTACACACTTTTTTTGCGGTTTCACAGCAGCTTTTCCAGAGGGCCGCCGTGCTGGTGGTCTGGCAGACCATCGTCAGGGGCCAATCCCGGCGGGTTTCGTCCTCGGCGAGCCACCGGGCCAGTTCCTCGGCCGTCTCGAAGACCACCGGGGCGCTGCACCATCCGGCGATGGCCTGGACCTCCGGGTGGCTGCGGGTGCCGATGATAACCGGCTGCCGCCCGCGGGCCTCGGCCTCCCGGACCAGCCGGTGGATCCGCAGGACGAACGGGCACGTGGCGTCCAGCACCCGCAGGCCCCGGGCCTCCAGCTCCCGGTAGACGGCCCGCCCGACCCCGTGGCTGCGGATAATCACCGCGCTGCCGTCGGGAATCTCCGCGACCGTGTCCACCTGGCGGACGCCCATGGCGGCGAAGCGCTCCACCACGTGGCGGTTGTGGATAATCGGCCCCAGGGTCACGGCCCGGAGGCCGTCGGCCGCGGCCTGCTCCACCATGGCCACCGCCCGGTCCACGCCGAAGCAGAAGCCGGCGGTCTTGGCGAGATACACCTTCATCCGATTCCCTCCCCCAGGGCGTAGATGGTGTCCATCAGGGCGTCGGTGGCCGTCCGCAGCTCCTCGGCCGTGGCCCGGCGCTGCGGGAATGACACCGTGTACGGCTGCCCGATGACCAGATGCAGCGGGGAGAAGGGCCGGCGGCGGCGCTGGATGTACACCGGCAGCAGCGGACATTCGGCCCGCTGGGCCAGCAGCACCGCACCGGTCTTGCCCTCCAGGCGGCCGTGGCGGGCGCGGGTGCCCTCGGGGTAGAGGAGCAGCTTGTCCCCGGCCTTGAGGGTTTTCAGGGCCTCGCGCACGGCGTGGACGTCGTTTTCCCCCCGCTTGACGCCAATCAGGCCAATCCACCGCAGAAGCCGCCCCAGCAGCGGGACCTCCAGCAGCTGTTCCTTGGCCATAATCCGGAAGAACCGCTTCTCCCGCAGGGCGAAAATGGTCCACAGGGGGTCGGCCATGCCGATGTGGTTGCCGCAGATGACGCAGGCTCCGGCGGGGATATTCTCCCGGCCGGTGACCCGGAAGACCGGGTGCCAGAAGAAAAGCGCAACCCGGACGATGGTGTAGAGGAGGCGGTACGCAATTCCGTCGGGCTTCATCATAGACTGCCCAGCCGCTCCTTCACCAGGGCCTCGATGGCCGCGGCGACCTGGTCGATGTCCAGGCCGGTGGTGTCCACCTCCACGGCGTCGCGGGCCGGGCGGAGGGGGGCAATCTTCCGGGTTTGGTCCTGATGGTCCCGCTGGTTCAGGTCCCGGAGGACCTGCTCGTACGTCACGGATTCGCCCTTGGCCCGCAGCTCGTCGAAGCGGCGGCGGGCCCGGACCTCCGGCGCGGCCGTCAGGAAGATCTTCACGTCGGCCCCGGGCAGCACCACGGTGCCGATGTCCCGGCCGTCCATCACGACGCTGTGGCGGCGGGCCATGTCCCGCTGGAGCTCCAGCAGGTACGCCCGCACCGCCGGCTGGGCCGAGATGGCCGAGGCGATGGCCGACATCTCCGGCGTGCGGATCTCGTCGGTGACGTCCCGGCCGTTGAGGAGCATCCGCTGGACGCCGTCCACGTACTCCAGGGAGATGTTCACGTCAGGTAGCAGCCGGTTGACGCCGTCGGTGTCCCGCGGGCCGATGCCGTAAAAGTCCATGTGGTACCCCACGGTCCGGTAGATGGCCCCGGTGTCCACGTAGAGGAAGCCCAGGTCCCGGGCCACCCGCCGGGCCACGGTGCTCTTGCCGGCCCCGGCGGGGCCGTCGATGGCCACGGCGTAGTTTCGTTTCGTCTTCATACGTTCTCCTCGTTTCTCCAGTCCTCGCCGGCGGCCATGCCGGCGGCGTAGCCGGTGGACCAGGCGATTTGCAGGTTGAAGCCCCCGGTGTAGGCGTCCAGGTCCAGAAGCTCCCCGGCCAGGTACAGCCCCGGCAGCTTTTTGGAGGCCATGGTCCGCGGGTCCACCTGGGAGACCGGGACGCCGCCGGCCGTGACGATGGCCTCCTCCACCGGCCGGGGGCCGGAGACGGCCACGGAAAAGTCCTTGAGCAGCCGGACCAGGGCCCGCCGCTGCTCCCGGGTGACGGAGTGGACCTTCGTCTCCGGCGGGATCCCCGAGCGGCGGACGGCCACGGGAATCATCGTCCGGGGCAGCAGGTCCCCCAGGGCGTTGGCGAAGTCCCGGTTGCGGTACTTGTCAAAGTCCCGGAGGAGCCGGTCGTCCAGCTGCTTTTCGTCCAGGGCCGGCTTCAGGTCGATGTCCACGGTGTAGCGCTCCCGCCGGTCCATGTGGGCGCTGGCCGAGAGGATGGTCGGCCCCGAGAGGCCGAAGTGGGTGAACAGCAGCTCGCCGAAGTCCTCGTAGACCACCTTCCCCCGGGCGGAGCGGAGGCGGACGGCCACGTTCCGCAGGGACAGGCCGGCCATCTCCCGGCAGTCGCCGTCGGGGGACTCCAGGGGCACCAGGGAGCCCCGGGGCTCGACGATGGTGTGGCCGACCGATTCGGCCAGGCGGTAACCGTCGCCGGTGGAGCCGGTCTGGGGGTAGGAGCAGCCGCCGGTGGCGAGAATCACCCGCGGCGCGGCCCAGGCGCCGCCGTCGGCGGCGACGCCGGAGACCCGCCCGCCGGCCGTCAGCAGCCGGCGGACCCGGACGCCGGTGGCAATCCGGACGTCGTTTGCCGCCAGCCAGGCCTCCAGGGCCTCCACCACCGACGCGGCCCGGTCGGAGCAGGGGAAGACCCGGCCGCCCCGCTCGGTCTTCACCGGGCAGCCCAGCTCGGTGAAGAAGCTCTGCACGGCGTCCGGGGGGAACGCCTCCAGGGCGCTGTACAGGAAGCGGCCGTTGCGCGGGATGTTGCGCAGCACCTCCTCCGGCGGGCAGTCGTTCGTCACGTTGCAGCGGCCCTTGCCGGTGATGCGCAGCTTCCGGCCCAGGCGGGGCCCCCGCTCCAGCAGGGCCACCCGGGCCCCCAGGGCGGCGGCCGTGCCGGCGGCCATCATGCCGGCGGCCCCGCCGCCGACGACCAATACGTCAGTTTTCGATTCGCTCATAGACATCGTACTCTTCCCAAATATGTTCCAGCTCGGCGTAGGTCCGGGAGAGGTCGGTCTCCTTCTTCCGGCCCACGGCCACCACCAGGGCGTTGATGAGGCTCAGCGGGGCCACCAGGGAGTCTACAATGGACACCATGTCGCTCTTGGCAATCAGCACCTCGCCGGCCACCCGGGCGGCGGGGGCCTGGTCGCTGTCGGTCAGGGCCACCACCTTGGCCCCCAGGTCCCGGCAGAACTGCATGGCCTTGATGGTCCGGCTGGAGTACCGGGGGAAGCTGATGCCGATGACCACGTCCTCGGCGCCGATGTGGACCAGCTGCTCGAACATCTCGCTGACGGCGTTGGACTCCACCAGGCGCACGTCGTCGAGCATATTCCGCAGATAGAAGTTCAGCACCAGGGCCAGGGCCGTGGAGGAGCGGACGCCGACGATGTAGATGCTCCGCGCGGCCATCAGCTGGTCCACGACCCGGTCGAAGGCCTCGCGGTCCAGGGCCTCGCCGGTCTGGCGGAGGGTCTCCATGTCCGACTGGAGGACCATGGAGACCACGTCGGCGCTGCCGCCGAGGAGGTCGTTGATGACCTCCATCCGCTGGACGGAGGTCAGCTTCGTGCGGACCACCTCCTGGAGGGCCTTCTGCATACTGGGGTAGCCGCTGTACCCCAGCTCCACGGCAAAGCGGACGACGGTGGACTCGCTGACGCCCACGGTCTTGCCGAGGCGGCTGGCCGTCATGAAGGCGGCCTTGTCGTAGG
>CAJFNZ010000017.1 GCA_904395905.1 uncultured Oscillospiraceae bacterium
GACCTTCGCCTTGTACTTGCCGTACTGCTCCAGATACTTCTCATCGACGCCGGCCATCTTGGCGATTTCCTGGATGGGCAGCATTTCGGTTTCCTGGGCGATTTCGATGTCAGTCTTGTACATATTGGGACACTCCCTAAAAAATATTTGTAATGGGCCGTTGGTATGACCCAGAACAGACTCGTCGGCGGCCGCATCGCGGCGCTTTCGATAAAATACATTCGATATAGTTTTATCGACTTCTAAGAGTATACGTCATTTCTCTGGGAAGAGCAAGTCACGAATTGCACAAATTTTAGTGGCTTTCTCTGTTCACATATGACACTTTCCATCGCTGATGAGCACATCGGCGCAGACCACCAGGTCCTCCGCGGCAAAGACCTCCGGAAAGTTGTCAGAAAAGAGAATCTGGCTGTTGGGCGGGAATTCATCGTCCCCGGCCCAGACCAGCAGCTGCATATGGAGCCCCGGCAGGAACTCCACCTGGTAGCCGGCGTCCCCGTGGGAGAGCGGCTGGGCGCCCATCTTCTCCATGGCGGCGCGGAAGGCCTCCAGCCGGGTGCCGAAGGTATAGGCGGCCCGGGTCAGGCAGCGGCCGGTGAAGGGCTTGATGTAGACGTCGCCCCAGGGGGTCTCGCGGAAGGTGACGAAGTTCCCCGTGAAGGGGGCGGGCTTGGCCGACGTGACGTAGCGCATCAGGAGGATCTGGGCAGGGATGTTCCCCAGGGCGAAGCCCTCCCCGGTCTCGGAGGAAATCGCAAACTCCGGCCAGCTGAGCCGGTAGGGCACCCCCAGCATCGTCACATGGAAGGCGCTCCCGTCCCAGGAGACGCCGCGGGCCGCGGCGGCAGCCGGATCCAGCTCCCGCCACTGCCGGCAGTAGTGCTCGAAGGGCACCTGCTCCTTGTGGTTTTCAATCTCCATTCTCACACCTCCTGACGGCTGGACGGGAACAGGGACGTGTCGGTGTGGGGCAGGAAGCAGGCCGCCACGAAGCTGTCCATATACCCGGGGTAGGTGGACAGCTCCAGATACGTCATGTTCGCGGCCAGGGCGTAGGTCTTCTCCTCGGCCTCCGGCGAGAGGGCCATGGCGTAGGCGCCGGCCAGGGAGGAGTTGCCGATGTACTCGTACTTCTCCAGGTCGATGTCGGGGAACATTCCGATATTCACGGCGTTTTTCATATTGATGCCGCTGCCGATGCCGCCGGCCACCAGCACGTGCTCCAGGACCGAGACGTCCATGTCCAGGGATTTGAGCATGGTGTCGATGGCCGAGAAGATGGCCCCCTTGGCCCGGATGAAGCTGTCGATGTCCACCTCGTCCAGGGAGACCTCCCGCCCGGTGGCCGACTCGTCGGCGAAGGCCAGGATATAGCGGCCGGTGCCGTGGGCGTCCCGGGCGATGCGGCGGCCCTCCCGGACGAACTGGCCCTTGGCCGAAATGATGCCGCAGCGGAACAGCTCGGAAATCATGTCGATGATGCCGCTGCCGCAGAGGCCCACGGGCTTCTGCCCGGCCTCGCCGATGATGTCGAAGGTCGGTTCCATGGTGTCCTTGTCGATGGTCACCGCCTCGATGGCGCCGTCGGTGGCCCGCATCCCGCAGGAGATGTCGCCGCCCTCAAAGGCCGGGCCGGCGGAGCAGGCGCAGGACATCATGAAGTCCCGGTTGCCGAAGACCAGCTCGCCGTTGGTGCCCAGGTCGATGAACAGCGTGAACTCGTCCCGGTCCCACAGGAGGCTGGCCATGGCCCCGGCGGTGATGTCGCCGCCCACGTAGGAGCCGATGTTGGGCGCCAGGATGACGTCGGCGCTGCCGTTGGCCGCCAGGCGCAGGTCCCGGGCCTGAAGCCCCTGCCAGCGGAAGAAGGAGGGGATGTAGGGCTCCATCCGCACCGGGTCGGCGTCCACGCCCACCAGCAGATGGTTCATCGTGGTGTTGGAGGCCACCGCCAGCCGGAGCACCCGCTCCGGGCCCACGCCGGCGCTGCGGCACATGACCTTGAGCAGCGGGTTGAGCGTCTCGTCCACCACGGCCTTCTGGAGCTTCTTCCGGCCGCCGGCCTTCCCCTGCTCGATGATGCGGTTGATGACGTCGGCCCCGTAGCGGATCTGGCCGTTGCCGGACGAGGCCTTGGCCAGCAGCCGGCCGGTCTTCAGGTCGGTGAGGACCGCCGAGACCGTGGTGGTGCCGATGTCGATGGCGGCGGCGCACAGCGGCGCCGGCTGCGCCGTCACGTCCAGCAGGCGGAACGTGCCGCCCTGCCGGAGGCCGGCGGCCCAGACGTGGAAGTTCCCCTCCCGCAGGACCTGGGCCAGGCGGGCCATGGCGTCGAAGACAATCTCCACGGTCTCCACGCCCAGGGCCGCCTGGAGGGCCCGGGTGATGCGCTCATTGTCGGGCATGGTGTCGTCCAGCGTGGGGGCGTCCATCGTCAGCTCCACCGAGGCGAAGTCGTTGTCAAACGCCACGCCGGCGGCGGTGACGTCGGCCATCAGCTTTTCAAAGATGGCAATCTCCTCGCCGCTGCTCAGGTCGGCCGTCTTCATCCGGCTCTGGTAGGCCGAGGCGATGTCGGGCACCAGGACCGTCACGTCGCCGGCCACCCGGCAGCCGCAGGCCAGCCGCCAGCCCTCGGCCTGCTCCTCGGGGGAGATGTGGGAGGTGGGCAGGCAGTCCAGCTGGCCGGAGAGCAGCTTCACCCGGCACTTGCCGCACGAGCCGTTGCCGGAGCAGGGGGCGTCGATGGCGACGTTGGCGCTCCGCGCCAGCTCCAGGAGGTTGGCCCCCTCCTGGGCGGAGATCTGCGTCTGCTGGCCGTTTTCAAACTGAAAAATCACTTCAAACATAGCTTTGGTATCCCTTCGTCGTGGTTGTGGTGGATGGTCCGTCGTCGGCCGCCGCGGGCCATAGGAATCGGTCGGCAGGCATCCGCCCGATTCCTGCGGCCCGCCGAAAGGGGGCGGCTACAGCCGCCCACAGCGCGTCGAGTTCCTCGACACGCTGTCGCCAAAATGCAGGCATTTTGGCGAGGGGATGCAGGCTCCTGCGCGCACGGCCCAGGGGGCCGCACACTGGTAGCCTGAGAAGTGTTTTTTCCGAGGCGCATGTCCCCGGA
>CAJFNZ010000018.1 GCA_904395905.1 uncultured Oscillospiraceae bacterium
AAGCCCTTTCGGTTGCTTGAATAACTTCTTCAAAAATATTGTCTAACTTTTCGGGGTCACTTCACCATGGACGGCAGCCCGGTTTTTTTAGGGGCCCTTCTCCCCCGCCGTGACCGTGGGCGCCAGGCGCAGCAGGGCCAGCAGGTTTGGAAACGCCATGAGCCCGTTGGAGAGGTCGGCCAGGGCCCAGACAACCCCCGGCGAGACGTAGGGCGCCGCCAGCACCGCGGCAATGGCCAGCCACCGGTAGAGCACCTCCGCCCGCCGGCTGCCGCCGGTGAGATACGCCAGGCAGCGCTGGGCGTAGAAGTGCCAGCCGAGGATGGTGGCGAAGGCGAAGAAGACGAGGCTGGCCATCAGCAGGAACCGGGACAGCCCCGGCGAACACGGCAGCCCCCGGACAAAGGCCAGGCCCGTCACCGCCGCGCCGGGGCCGCCGGCCTCCCAGGCCCCGGTGACCACCAGGGAGAGGCCCGTCAGCGTGCAGAGGACGACGGTGTCGAGGAACGTCCCGGTCATCGCCGTCAGTCCCTGGCGCTCCGGCGACGCAGTCTTCGCCGCCGCGGCGGCGATGGCCGCCGTGCCCATGCCGGCCTCATTGGTGAAGACGCCCCGGGCAATCCCCTGGCGGGCCGTGATTAGCAGGCTGCCCACGGCCCCGCCGGTGACGGCCGCCGGGTCGAAGGCCCCGCGGACAATCTGCCCCAGGGCCGCGGGGATAGCCGGCAGGTTCCCCAGGAGCAGCACCAGGTTCACGATGACGTAGCCCACGGCCATGAACGGCACCACCGCCTCGGCGGCCTTGGCAATCCGGCGGGCGCCGCCCAGGAGCACGGCCGCCGCGGCCGCCGTGACCAGGAGCCCCGCAACCACCACCGCCGGGGACCGGTAGGCCCCCAGCAGGAAGACGCCCGACCGGCCGTCGAACAGCGGGTCGAAGAAGGCCTCCACCGCCGCGGAGATGCCGCTGACCTGGGCAAAGGTCCCGATGCCGAAGAGGCCGGCGAAGGCGGCGCAGGCCCCGTAGAGCTTCCCGGGCCACCGGCGGCCGAAGGCCCGCTCCATGTACGACCAGGGGCCGCCGCCCGCCCCCCGCCGGCAGCGGATGGCCAGGAAGCCCTCGGCATACTGGGTGGCCATGCCCAGCAGGGCCGCCAGGAGCATCCAGAACAGGGCGCCGGGGCCGCCGACCGTCAGGGCCGCGGCCACGCCGACGATGTTGCCGGTGCCGATGGTGGCGGCCAGGGCCGTGCAGAGGGCTCCGAAGGGGGACAGCTCCCCCTCCGCGTCCGCCTCCTCCCGGAAGGCGCACCGGAACCCCTCCCCCAGCCGCCGCAGCTGCACCCCGCGGAGGCGCACCGTATAGAGGACCCCCACCGCCAGAATCAGCCCCATCAGCGGCAGACCCCAGAGGATGCCGCTCGCCCGCTCCAGCCAGACGCCCATGGCCCCGCCCCCTTTCGCTCCAGTCTATGCGGGGGCGGGGCCCTTTAGGCCGGGCTACTCCTCCCGGAGCCGCTCGACGATGCTGTGGCGCGCCAGGGCGCGGCAGCAGGCCAGCGGCACCGCCAGCGCCAACAGCAGCAGAATCGGGGCGCAGAGGGCCAGCGGCGCCGCGGCAAACCGGTAGGTGAAGAACCAGAAGAGCCGCTCCAGGGCCTGCCGCAGCAGCGGCCCGGCGGCCAGGGCCACCGCCAGGGTGCCCGCCAGGGCCAGGGCCACGTAGAGCAGGCCCTCCAGCACCAGCATCCCCCGCAGCTGCTTCCCGGTCATGCCGATGGCCTGGAGCATGGCGAACTCCCGCCGGCGGGTGATGATGGACGTCAGCACGGCATTGCAGAAGTTCAGCACGCCCACCAGGCCCACAATGGCGCTGAGGGTGCCCCCCAGCAGCACAAACATCCCCCGGAAGCCGTAGAACTCCTCGGCGTAGGTGGCCTTGCTCTCGTAGTCCAGCGCGGGGTTGACGGTCCCGGTGTAGTCCGCCAGGAAGCCGTCCGCCGCCGCCGCGTCGCCCTCGGCCACGTCCCAGGCGTAGTAGAGGATGGAGTCGGTGCCGGAGTCGGCACAGAAGGTCTCGGCGTTCAGCACAAACTCGTCGGCGCCGTAGTACCGGTAGCTCATGGCTGTCGGGATGCCCACCAGGGCCGCCACGGTGTACGTCTCCTCCCGGTACTCCGCGGCCCGCTGCACGACGGGCACGGCGTCCAGGTTCGTCCCCTCGGGGTACGGCTCGCCGGTCTCGGGGTTGCAGGCCACCCACCGCTCGACGTACCGGAGGGTCACCGTGTCCCCCACCCGGGCCCAGTGGCTGTCGTACTCCGGATTTCCGTAGTCGTCGGCGGCCACCACCGCGGCAATCTCCCGGCTGCCCGGGCGGTAGAGGCCGGAGAGGTCCCCCTCCAGCACCTGGAGCTTGTCGAGGCAGAAGGGCTCCATGCCGTAGAGCTGGACCCGGTCGAGCAGGAGGCCCGAGGCGTCCCGCTCGGCCTCGGCCAGCTGCGCCGCCAGCTGTTCCGCCGTATAGGGGAAGTTCCGGCGCATGGCCAGGAAGTAGTCCTCGGTGACGAGCTCCTGGATGCCCGTCACGGTGCCGTACGTCCGGCCCCCCTCGGCGACGCAGCCCCCGGCCTGGACGTCGGCAATGGCCGATTCCGGCAGGGCGGTGTCCGTGTAAAAGCCGGCGCCGGTCTGAAAATAGCTGGCGTCTGCCAGCATATAGTCGGCGGCCATCCGGGCGAGGTACTTGTCCATATCGAACCCCAGGGCGAAGGTGGCTGTCAGCAGCAGCAGCGCCAGGGCCAACGCCAGGGACAGGACCGTGACGACGGTCTTGCGGCGGCTGCGGCCCAGGTTGCCCCAGGCCATGGCCAGGAGCCCGGCCCGGCGGCCCGACCGGGCCTTCCGCCGGCCGACGTCCCCCTCGGTGTACCGGACGGCCTCGATGGGCGAGACCCGGGCGGCCATGGCCCCCGGCTTCCGGCAGGAGAGCAGCACCGTCCCCAGGGAGAACAGGGCCGCGCCGAGGAAAATCAGCGGGTTCACCGACAGCGTCTCCGTCATGCCGTCCAGGCGCTGCACCACCGCCGGGGTCAGCCACGCGCCCACACCGTACCCCAGCAGCAGCCCCAGGGGGATTCCCAGCAGGGACAGCGTCAGCGCCTGGCGGCGGATGATGCGCCGCAGCTGCCGGCCGGTGGTGCCGATGGTCTTCAGCAGGCCGTAGAAGCGGATGTCGTTGGCCACGGAGATTTGGAACACATTGTAGATGATGAGGTACCCGGTCAGGACAATCAGCGCCAGCAGCAGCCCGATGGCCGCCGCCGTGGGCGGATCCAGGGAGGCGGCCACCTGAGCGCCGGTGTAGCCCCAGTTGACGCCGACGCTCACATAGTTGTCGGCCGACGAGTCTTGGCTCTGGTAGCCGTGGGCCTCGAGGATGGCCTCCAGGTCCTCGGCGATGTGGAGGGACGACGGCAGCATCACGTCCAGGTTCCAGGTGCCGTAGAGGCCGTTGGACGACCGGCCCTCGACGCCGGCCTCGGCCAGGCCCGCCTCCACCTGGGCCTCGGAAATCAGGATGTGGCTGGCTGTGATGGCCTCGTCCCGCTCCCACCAGCCGCAGAGGGTGAAGGTCCGGGTGATTTCCCGGCCGTCCACCTGGATGGGCACGGTGAGCGTTGCCCCCAGGACCGGCTCCACCCCCAGCAGCTCCAGGACGCGCAGGTCTGTAGCGGCCTCGTCGGTGCCCGCCCGGGGCAGGCGGCCCTCCACCGGGACGCAGTACATCCAGCGGGCCATGTTGTCGCTGCACCAGCTGACCTCCACGTGGTCCTTGCGGAACGCCGGCCCCTCGGCCATGCCCAGCAGCCGCCGGACGCCCCACTGGTCGATGCCCGGGTCCTCCCGCAGCGCCTCATACTGCGCCTCGTCCAGATACTTGAAGCCGCCGTGGGAATAGCCGCCGGCCTGCCGAAAGTTGGCCTGCTGGAAGGAGTCGTTGATGGACATGGCGATGGTGAACAGGGCCGTGAACAGCACCGTCGTCAGGGCGATGGCCGCCACGGCCACGGCGTTGCGCAGGCGGTTGGCCCGGAGGCTCCGGCAGGCCAGCCGGGCCACGGCGGCGCGGTTGGGTACCTTGCTCATGACCGGCCGCCTCCCACAATCTTTCCGTCCTCAATCCGGACAATCCGGTCGGCCAGCTGGGCAATCTCCTCGTTGTGGGTAATCATCACCATGGTCTGGCCGAACCTCTGCCCGGTCACCTTCAAAAGCCCCAGGACGTCCTGGCTGGTGCGGCTGTCCAGGTTGCCGGTGGGCTCGTCGGCCAGCACGATGGCCGGTTTGGCCGCCAGGGCCCGGGCGATGGCCACCCGCTGCTGCTGGCCGCCGGAGAGGTGGTTGGGCAGGTTTTGCAGCTTCTCCCCCAGGCCCAGGGCCTCGATGACCTGGTCCAGATAGGCTCCGTCGGGCCGGCGGCCGTCCAGCTGCACCGGCAGGACGATGTTCTCGTAGACGTTGAGAATCGGCACCAGGTTGTAGTTCTGGAAGACGAAGCCGATTTTCCGCCGGCGGAAGATGGTCAGCTCCTCATCCGACAGCCCGAAAATCTCCCGGCCGTCCACCGTGACCGTGCCGGCCGTGGGCCGGTCCAGGCCGCCGAGCATATGCAGCAGCGTGGATTTCCCGCTGCCCGACGTGCCCACCACCGCCACGAACTCCCCTTCCTCCACCGAGAGGTTCACGCCGTCCAGGGCGTGGACGGCGGTTTCGCCGCTGCCGTAAAACTTCTTCAAATCCAGGGTTTCCAAAATGGCCATGGCCATCCCTCCAAAAAAAGTGTGTACTGCCCCGCTGGGGGCAATACACACCATACCACACGGTTCTTGCGAGAATCTTTCCCGCCCGGCGGGAATCCTGACAGGTTTGTCAGATTCTACGGCCTGGGCAGGAACAGGGAAAACGTGCTGCCCCGGCCGGGGCGGCTGGCCACCTTCAGGTAGCCGCCCTGGGCCGCGGCGATTTCCCGGGAAAGGGCGAGGCCCAGGCCCACGCCCTCCCGGTCGGCCACCGCCGGCGAGCGGTAGAACCGCCGGAAAATCCGGCTCTGCTCCGCCTCCGGGATGCCGGGGCCCCGGTCGGTCACGTCAATGCGGCAGAACAGCTCGTAGGCCCGGACCGACACGGCAATCTCCGAGCCGGCCGGAGCGTACTTGACGGCGTTGTCCAGCAGGTTGCCCAGGGCCTCCGCCGTCCACTTGCCGTCGTAGACCGCCGTCTCCTCCCCGCCGCGGACCGTCAGCGTCATGTCCCGGGCCTCGGCCTTGGGGCGGGCCTGTCCGACGGCCCGCTCCAGCAGCGGCGCCACCGGCCCCGCAGTCGGGTGGAGCTGCAGCACCCCGGTCTCCAGCCGCGAGAGCTTGACCAGCGCGTCGGTCAGGAACCGCAGCTTCTCCGCCTGGTCCGTCAGGGCCTCGGTCAGCGGCCGGCAGTCGTCGGGCAGGGGCCTCTCCGCCAGCAGCTGGGCGTAGAGCAGCAGGTTGGCCACCGGCGTCTTCAGCTGGTGGGAGAGGTCCGAGAGCAGCTCCTGGATCCGGGTCTTCTCCTGGGCCACCTGCCGGCCGGTGACGGCGTTCTCCGTCAGGTACCGGCGCATCCGCCCCTCCAGGGAGGAGAGGCGCGTCTCGTCGAACCGCTCCTCTCGGAACGTCCCATCCACGGCCGCCTGGAGCATCCGGTCCAGCCGGGCCACCGTCCGGGCCGTCCGGAGGCGCGTTATCAGAGCGAAGGCCAGGGCTGCGGCCGCCAGCAGCAGCCCGGCAATCACCGGGGCCGTCACGGCTCATCGGCCCAGGTGTAGCCCAGGCCGTAGACCGTGCGGATATAGCGGGGGTGGGAGGGGTCCTCCTCCAGCTTGGACCGCAGGCGGCGGACCGTCACCGACAGGGCGCTCTCCTCCACAAAGTCGCCGCCGTCGGACCAGAGCCGGTCCACCAGGACCTCCCGGGAGACGGTCCTGCCCCGGTTCTCCACCAGGGCCCGGAGGAGCCGCTGCTCCGTCTTGCTCAGCTCCACCGCGCGGCCGTCCCGCGTGAAGGTCATGGCCGCAAAGTCGAACCGGAACGGGCCCAGGCGGAGGGCGGCGTCCTGCCGCTCCCGCAGCCGGGCGCGGATCCGTGCCCGGAGGATGGCCAGGGAAAAGGGCTTCGTGATATAGTCGTCGGCGCCCAGCTCCAGCCCGGCCACCACGTCCGTCTCCAAATCATTGGCCGTCAGCAGAATCATCGGCGGGCCGCCCGCCGGCCGCGCCCGGAGCAGCTCCAGGCCGCTGCCGTCGGGGAGGTTCACATCCAGCAAAATCAGCGACCAGCCACCGTCCGCCATCCGCGTCCGGGCCTGGGCCAGCGTGGCCGCCGTCTCCACCTCGTCCTCCCCCAGCGCCAGAGCGATTCCCCGGGCCAGCGCCCGGTCATCCTCCACCAGCAAAATTCGACCCATATTCCCTCCTTTGCGTCGGAGCAAAGTCCGCTGCGTCGGAGCAAAGTCCGCTAAACTCCGTTTCCGCCTTGCGGCGAAAACTCCGTCCGCTCCCTTGCTCCATCCTCGGCCTAAGAGCCGCCCTGCGGGCGGTTGGCCTCGGAAACGCGCCTGCGGGCGCAGTCCTTCTCCCCACGGGACGAAAGTCCCGCGGGGGCCCCAGCATTGGCGTTCCCCCGG
>CAJFNZ010000019.1 GCA_904395905.1 uncultured Oscillospiraceae bacterium
CGCCCACGGCCGGGTTGTCTGAAAAGACGCCCGGCCGTGGGCGTTTTCGCCGCGGATTTCCAGGGGAGTTGCGGTTAAAGCGGCGGTTTTTCCGCATACTAGGGGAAGAAACTGCGGGGAGATGGAGCTTTATGGAAAACCATCGGCAGGGAAAGCAGACCCTGCGCTTTGACGAACCGCCGGTCCTGACGGCGGCCAGCGCCGTCGGCGGAAAGCGGGAGCTGGAGGGGCCCCTGGGAGCGGACTTCGACGTGACCTCCCGGGACACCAAGTTCGGCCAGAAGTCCTGGGAGAAGGCGGAGACCCGGATGCAGGCCCTGGCCTTGGAGGCGCTGCTGCACAAGGCGGAGCTCGAGGCCGGGGACGTGGACCTGGTGTTCGGCGGGGACCTGCTGAACCAGTGCATCGGGACCAGCTTCTGTATGCGGGACGCCGGGCTGCCGTTCCTGGGCCTCTACGGGGCCTGCTCGACCATGGCCGAGGGGCTGCTGCTGGCCGCCATGGCCGTCAGCGGCGGGTTCGCCGGCCGGGCCGTGGCGATGACCTCCTCCCACTTTGCCTCGGCCGAGCGCCAGTACCGCTTCCCCCTGGTCTACGGCGGCCAGCGGACGCCCACGGCCCAGTGGACCGTCACCGGCGCCGGCTGCGCCCTGGTGGCCTCCCAGGGCCACGGCCCCCGGGTGACGGCGGCCACCGTGGGCCGGATTGCGGACTGGGGCGTCAAGGACGCCAACAACATGGGCGCGGCCATGGCGCCGGCCGCCTATGAGACCATCTGCCGCCACCTGGAGGACCGCAAGCTGGCCCCCGAGGACTTCGACCTCATCGTCACCGGCGACCTGGGCGCCGTGGGCCGGGACATCGTCCGGGACCTGTTCCAGCGGGACGGCGTCGCGCTGGGGGACCGGTACGACGACTGCGGCACGCTGATTTTCGACCGGGAGGCCCAGGACGTCCACGCCGGCGGCTCCGGCTGCGGGTGCAGCGCCGTGGTCCTCTGCGGGCACCTGTACCGGCTGCTGCGGGAGGGGCGGTACCGGCGGATCCTCTTCTGCGGCACCGGGGCGCTGCTCTCCACCACCTCCACCCAGCAGGGGGAGAGCATCCCGGGCATCTGCCACGCCGTGGCCATTGAGGGAGAGGGGGTTGGATAGGATGGAATATCTGAAGGCGTTTGTGGTGGGCGGCCTCCTGTGCGCCGTGGGGCAGATCCTCATTGACCGGACGAAGATGACCCCGGCGCGGATTCTCGTCAGCTACGTGGTGGCCGGCGTCGTCCTGGGGGGACTGGGCCTCTATGAGAAGCTGGTGGACTTCGCCGGGGCCGGCGCGACGACGCCCCTGACGGGCTTCGGCTACAACCTGGCCAAGGGCGTCCGGGAGGCCGTGGCGGAGCTGGGCCTGCCGGGCGTCCTCATCGGCGGCGTCCGGGCCAGCGCGGCGGGGATTACGGCGGCGGTGTTTTTCGGCTATCTCATGGCGCTGCTGTTCAAGCCCAAGGATAAAAGCTAGGATTTCGGGCAAAGCTATGGCTGGGGAAACCCGCAAATCACTTTGGGAGGAACCAGACATGGACAAGATGGATAAGATGGACAAGATGCAGAACCAGAAGGCAAAGAACGAGACCGGCGCCGGCTGCGTCCAGGACAAGACCCAGGCTTCGAACAAGGCCCAGGCCGCCAACAAGACCCAGGCCTCCAACAAGGCCCAGGAGAAGGACTGCCGGTAACAACCGCGGCGTTCGCAATATCGCAAGGGCGCCCCAGGAAACTCCTGGGGCGCCCCCGCTGTTGTGGAGCCTTACTCCGAGAAGAGCAGCTCGGTGTAAGTGGGATAGGGCCAGACCTGGGAGGGGACAATCTGCTCCAGGCCGTCGGCGGCGATGCGCACCAGGCCCATGGCCCGGAGGACCGTGTCGTGGTAGTAGGCGGCCAGCTGGGAGACCTCGCCCGCGGGCAGCTGGCGGAGGGCGTCCTCCAGCTTGGACACGCCGTCGTAGAGGGCCTCGGTCAGCTCCGTCACCCGCCGGGCGGAAGCGGTCTCCACGGTGCAGGAGATCTCCGCCTGCTTCTTGCTGCCGATGGCCTCGCACAGCTGGGCGGAATACGCCATGGCCGCCGGGAGGATCTGCCGCCGCACCATGTCCGCCATGGTCAGGGCTTCAATCTGAATCTTCTTGCAGTAGCTCTCGAAGTGGATCTCGTCCCGGGCCTGCATCTCGGCCTTGGTGAAGACGTGGTGGCCGGTGAACAGGGCCACAATCTTGTCGCTCATGTAGGTGGAGAAGGCCTCCGGCGCGCTGCGCAGGTTGGCCAGGCCCCGGCGCGCGGCCTCCTGGACCCAGGACTCGTCGTAGCCGTTGCCGTTGAAGAGGATCCGCTGGTGCTTCGTCAGGGAATCGACAATCAGGGTGTGGAGGGCGGCGTTGAAGTCGTCCGCGCCCTCCAGGGCGTCGGCGAAGCGGCGCAGCTCCTCGGCCATGATGGTGTTCAGGGCGATGTTCGGGCCGGCGATGGACTGGGAGGAGCCGGGCATCCGGAACTCGAACTTGTTGCCCGTGAAGGCCACCGGGGAGGTGCGGTTCCGGTCGGTGGTGTCCTGGGGGATGTGGGGCAGGGTGTCCACGCCGATTTCCAGGGTCTTCTTCTCGGCGGCGGTGTAGCGGGTGCCGTGAATCAGGGAGTCCACAATGGCCATCAGCTCGTCGCCGAGGAAGATGGAGATGATGGCCGGCGGGGCCTCGTTGGCGCCCAGGCGGTGGTCGTTGCCGGCCGAGGCCACCGAGCAGCGGAGCAGCTCCTGGTACTCATCCACGCCCTGGATGAAGGCCGTCAGGAACAGCAGGAACTGGGCGTTGGTCCGGGGCGTGTCGCCGGGGGCGAAGAGGTTCTTGCCGGTGTCGGTGGCCAGGGACCAGTTGTCGTGCTTGCCGGAGCCGTTGACGCCGTCAAAGGGCTTCTCGTGGAGCAG
>CAJFNZ010000020.1 GCA_904395905.1 uncultured Oscillospiraceae bacterium
CGTGTCCGTGGTGGACCTGACCGTCAACCTGGCCAAGCCCGCCAAGTACGAGGAGATCTGCGCCGCCATGAAGGCCGCCTCCGAGGGTGAGCTGAAGGGCATTCTGGGCTACACTGACGAGGCCGTGGTGTCCAGCGACTTCCTGGGCGATACCCGCACCTCCATCTTCGACGCCGACGCCGGCATCGCCCTGACCGACACCTTCGTGAAGGTCGTCTCCTGGTACGACAACGAGATTGGCTACTCCAACAAGGTCCTCGACCTGATTCGCCACATGTACAGCGTGGACCACAAGTAAGATTCATTCACGATTCGCCCGCCCCGGCAGCCGCCGGGGCGGGCGTTTTTTGTCGGCTGCCGCAAAAATGCCAACAATCGTTCGCAACTTCTGCCAGCCTTCCCCTCCCTTCGGGGGCCTCCCGCCTGCCTCCCCATGGCCCGCTATTTCCCGACCGGAGGGGCCCATTGGACAAACCGGCCCGTTTCCGGTAGGATATATCCAACATATTCCATCCCACCGGATGACAAGGAGGTTTTGCCTATGGGACCCCTGGAATACGGCGTCCCCATGCGCCGCCGCCCGGCGGACGCGCCGATTGCCCTGCCGCCGCCGCCCCGGCTGACCCTGCCCCTGCTCTACGGCGAGGAACCCCTCGTCCAGCCGGGGCAATCGGTGGCCCGGGGGCAGCGGCTGGCCGACGGCCCCGACACGCTGCCGGTCTGCGCCCCGGTCTCCGGCATCGTCGCCGCGGTGTCCGGCGGCCGCCGGCCGTCTATCGTCCTGGAAAACGACGGCCGGGGACGGACGGACCCCGCAGTCCGCCCCCGGCCGGTGCTGGACGACTGGGACGGCGCGGCCCTGCTCTCGCTGCTCTACGAGGCCGGCGTCCGCCTGCCCGACGGGACGCCCCTGGCCGCTGCCGCCGCCGACGCCGGGCCCGGCGTCCAGACTCTCATCGTCAGCGCCATGGATTGGGAGCCGGCGCTCTGCGCCGAGGACGCCGTCCTCAGCTACGACGGCGAGGCGGCGTTCTGGGGCATCCGCCTGCTGGAGCGCCTGCTGCGGCCCCGGGCCGTCCGCCTGGCGGTGGGCATCGGCCAGACGGGCGCCCTCGCCGCCGCCGAGCGGTGGGTGGGCGGCCGGCTGACCCTGGCCGTGGCCGCCGACCGGTACCCGGGCGCCCATCCGCAGCTGCTGGCCAGGGAGCTGGGCGGGGCCCAGCCGGGCCAGACCCCGCGGGAGGCCGGCGTCCTGGTGGTGCCGGTCAGCGCCGCGGCGGCGGCCGGCCGGGCCGCCTACGAGGGCCTGCCGGCGGTGGAGCGCCTGGTCTCCGTATCCTGGCCCGGCGGCCGCGCGACGGTGCGGACGCCCCTGGGCGCACCCATCCGCGCCCTGCTCCGGGCCGCCGGCGCGCCGGCCGGCACCGTCCTCCTGGGCGGCCCCATGGCCGGTACCGTACTGACCGACACGGCCGCGCCGGTGACCCAGGCCGTCACAGGCCTGACCGTGCTGGACAGCCGGCCCCAGCCGCCCGCCACAGCCTGCATCCGCTGCGGCCGGTGCGCGGCCGTCTGCCCGGCGGACCTGCACCCGTGGATGGCCCAAGTGCCCGGCGCGTCGCCCGCCTGGCGGGGCTGCCTGGCCTGCGGCGCGTGCCAGTACGTCTGCCCGGCCCACCTGCCGCTGCTGACCGCCCGGGGACGCCGGGCGGCCGGCTGAGAGAGGAGGCCTCCATGACGGAACTCTCCCATCCCCCCTTCCTCCACAGCGGAGACGCCACGCGCCTGCGCATGGCCGACGGGACCATCGCCCTGCTGCCGGCCGCGGCGGGGGCCCTCTGGTTTTTCGGCTGGCGGGCCGGGCTGGTGCTGGCCCTGAGCCTGGCCGCCTGCCTCGGGACGGAGGCCCTCTGGGGCCGCCTGGCCGGCCGCGGCTGCCTGCGGGACGGCTCCGCCGCCGTCACCGGCCTGGTGCTGGGCCTGCTGCTCCCGGCCGGCAGCCCCTGGTGGGCCCCGCTGGCCGGCGGCGTGCTGGCCAGCTCCTACAAGGCCCTCTCCGGCGGCCTGGGCCGGAACGTGTGCAACCCGGCCGCCCTGGCCCGGGCGCTGCTGCTGCCCTTCCTGACCCCCGCCCCGCTGGCGGGGGCCGCTGGCCCGTTCCTCATGGCCCGGCTGGACGGCGCGTTGGGGGAGGCCTCGACGCTCCTCCTGCTGGCGGGGGCCGTGTACCTGGCCCTGCGGCGGCTGCTCCCCTGGGCAATTTCGCTGCCGTACCTGGCCGCCGCCTTCATCGCCGGCACGCTCCTCCCCGGCGGCGACCCCCTGACGGCTCTGTGCTGGGGCGGGACCGCCCTGGGCGCCTGCTTCCTCGCGGCCGACACCGTCACCTCCCCGATGGACCTGCGGCTGCGGCTTCTCTACGGCCTGACGGCCGGGGCGGCCGGCACCGTGCTGGCCTGGCGGCTTTGGGGCATCGGCGGTACGGTCCTCGGAATCCTGCTGGCCAACCTGATTTTCCGCCTGGCGGAGGTTCTGCTGCACCGGCGCGAACTGCGCGGGGCATAACTTGACAGGGACGGCGGCGGCCGGTATAATCACAGAAAAACCGCCCGCCGGGCGGCTGAGGTGACTGCCATGAAACTCCGTCTATTCCTGCCGATACTGGCTCTGCTGCTGTGCGCCGCCTGCGCCGCCGAACCCCCGGCGGGCTCCGAAGCGGCTGACCCCTCCGCGGCTTCCGAAACCACCGAATCCCCCGCGGCCTCCGACAGCTCCGCGGACGCCGGCGCCACCTGGGCAACCCTCACGGCCGAGGAGGCCAAGGCGCGCCTGGACAGCGGCGACCCGGTGACCCTGGTGGACGTGCGGACCGAGGCCGAATATGAAGACGGCCACATCGAAGGCGCGCTGCTGCTGCCCAACGAGGACATCGGCACCTCGGAGCCGTACCTTCTGCCGGACAAGGACGCGGAGATCCTCGTCTACTGCCGCACCGGCCGCCGCAGCGCCGAGGCCGCGAAGAAGCTCACGGCCATGGGCTACACCAACGTGGCCGACTTCGGCGGCATTGTGGACTGGCCCTACGAGACGGTGACCGGGGAGTTCGTCGTGCCCGAAGCCCTGCGCCAGCCGGGCGTCCTGGAGGGCTTCACCTCCACGGACCTGGACGGCAACCCGGTGGACAGCTCCATCTTTGCCGACTACCCCGTCACGATGGTCAACGTCTGGGGCACCTTCTGCGGCCCGTGCATCGAGGAGATGCCGGCCCTGGGCCGCCTGGCCGCCGAGTACGCGCCCCAGGGGGTGCAGATTGTCGGCATCGTCGGCGACATCACCCTGCGCGACGGCGTCTACAATGAGGAGCTGACCCAGCTGGCCCGGGACATCGTGGCCGAGACCGGGGCGGACTACCTCCACCTGATGCCCTCGGAGGACCTGGCCGAGCGGAAGCTCTCGGAGATTCAGGCCTTCCCGACCACCTTCTTCGTGGACGAGACCGGCACGGAAATCGGCGAGGCGGTCTACGGCGCCCAGAGCGAGGAGACCTGGCGCGCCATCCTCGACGGCCTGCTGGCCGAGTACGGAGCGGCCTCGTGAGGCGGGCGCTGCCGGCCCTGGGCGTGTTGGTCCTGGGCGCCGTGTTCCTCGCCGTCGGCGCGGCCCGGGGCGAAGCCGCCACGGTGCTGCAAAAGGCCGTGCGGATCTGCATGGAGTGTATCGGCATTGGGTAAGGGCAAGGGACGGATGCGCCTGTGGTGCCAGCTGGCCTTCACGGCGGTGTCCAACGGATACGTGCAGGGCTTTGCCCAGGGGAAGATTTACACCGGCGGCACGAAGACCGTGTGCCTGCCGGGCCTCAACTGCTACTCCTGCCCCGGCTCGCTGGGCGCCTGCCCCATCGGGGCGCTCCAGGCGGTGCTGGGCAGCCGGAACTTCCGGTTCCCGTTCTACGTCCTGGGCTTTCTGATGATGGTCGGGGCCGTCCTGGGGCGGGCCGTCTGCGGGTGGCTGTGCCCCTTCGGGCTGGTGCAGGACCTGCTCTACAAGATTCCGGGCGTGAAAAAGCTCCGGCGGCTGCCCGGGGAGAAGGCGCTGCGGCGGCTGAAGTACGTCGTCCTGCTGCTCCTCGTGGTGCTGCTGCCCTCGGTCGTCGTGGACGTGGTGGGCCAGGGCTCGCCGTGGTTCTGCAAGTACCTCTGCCCGTCGGGGACGCTGCTGGGCGGCGTGCCGCTGGTGGCGGCCAACGAGGGGCTCCGCTCGGCCACGGGCGACCTCTTCGTCTGGAAGGTCGCCGTGCTGGCCGTGCTGCTGGTGCTCTCGGTCTTCCTCTACCGGCCCTTCTGCCGGTATCTCTGCCCCCTGGGGGCCATCTACGGTCCGTTCAACCGGTTCGCCCTGTACCGGTTCCGGGTGGAGCGGGACGCCTGCGTCGCCTGCGGCCGGTGCCAGAAGGCGTGCAAGCTGGACATCCCGGTCTGGGAAAAACCCAACAGCGCCGAGTGCATCCGCTGCGGCGACTGCCGCCGGGCCTGCCCCCACGGCGCCATCCGCACCACCTGGGAGCGCAAGCCGTGCGCCGCGGCGCAGCCTTCGGAAAAGTGACGAAAACCGCCCCCGCCGCAGATTCTCTGCGGCGGGGGCGGCGTGTTCCAGACTGCGGGCGGGAATCAGCAGTAGAAGTCCTTGATTTTCTTCGCGCGGCTCGGGTGGCGCAGCTTGCGGATGGCCTTGTTTTCAATCTGGCGGATCCGCTCCCGGGTGACGCCGAAGATCTGGCCCACCTCCTCCAGGGTGTGGGTCCGGCCGTCGTACATCCCGAAGCGCATCCGCAGCACGTCGGCCTCCCGCTCGGTCAGCGTGCCGAGGATCTCGCTGAGGGCCTCGGCCAGCAGCGTGTTGGAGGTGGCGTCCGCCGGCCCGGGGGTGTTGTCGTCCTCCACAAAGGAGCCGATGGTGGTGTCCTCCTCGTCGCCGACGGGGGTGTCCAGGGAGAGGGTGTCGGCGGCCGTGCGGTTGGCCTCGATGATTTTCTCGATGGGCAGGTTCAGCTCGGCGGCAATCTCCTCCAGGGTCGGCTCGCGGCCCAGCTCCTGGACCAGCTTCCGGTTACAGCGGGTGGCCTTGTTGATGACCTCCACCATATGTACCGGCACGCGGATGGTCCGCGCCTGGTCGGCGATGGCCCGGGTGATGGCC
>CAJFNZ010000021.1 GCA_904395905.1 uncultured Oscillospiraceae bacterium
CCTGGCGGCCCAGGGCGGCTGCGAGCCCCAGCTGACCAGCCACGCCAAGGGCAACATGAACCTGGGGAACGACAAGGACTTCCTGATTCGGGTGGTGTCCCAGTGCCTGCCCTACATCGGCTACCCCAGGAGCCTGAATGCCGTGGCCTGCGTGAACAAGGCGGCGGAGGACCGCGTTTCTGTGGATTGACGCATCCCCAACAAGGACTTTGGAACCTGCATCGGCCGCGAACCGGTGGAGAGGACCCGCCGGCGCCGGGCTTCGGTTTGGGGTTCTATTGGAAATACGGCCGGCGGATAGGCCCCTTGCGGCGGGTTTGTCCGGCCCTGCAAAACACCTCTGCCGCTTCGCGCTTCCGCACCGAATCCCTGCGCCGGGATTCGGTGCGGCTTTTTGGACGGCAGGCGCCCGGGGCAGGATAGCCCGGGGTCAGCTGGCGGAAAATATCTCCGATGCCGGTGGTATTCTGACACTGTAAGGAGCCACCCCACAAGGCAAAGGAGGCAAGCGCCATGAAAAAGCTGCTGTTCGTTCTTTCCCTGCTGCTGACTGCCGCCCTGGCGGCCGTGACGGTGCTGGCGGCGCTGCCCATTGCGGCGCTGCCCTGCGAGGACGGGCCGATACCCGCCACCGGCCGCCCCGCGGCGGTTCGGCCCCAGCTGGGGCTGGCCGACAACGTCACGCTGCTCCACACCTCCCGCGGGACGGTGGCCGTGACCGAGGAGGCGTCCGACGACGCCCTGGCCGGCACCACCCGCAGCGGACGGACCTACGACCTCTACAACGGCGACCGGGTTGCCATGGGCCGCCTGGAGACGGACCGGAACCTCCGGGAGCCGGTGCTGGTGCACTGGCGGCTGGAGGCGCAGGACGCCGTCCTCCGCTGGTACGACGCCGAGCACGCCGCCTGGCGGGAGACGCCCCTGGCCGCCGGGACGTACCGGGCCAGCTGCCTGACCGTCACCGCCGGGGGCGGCGAGACGATGATTTACACGCCCAAGGTCTACGACAACCTGGGGAGCGGCACCCTGCGCCACTGGCCGGAGCTGGACGGGGCGCTGGAGGTCTGCGCCGACGGCGGCGGCTTTACGCTGGGGCTGACGGTCCCCTCGATGCCCGCCGGGAGCGAGGCCCACTGGACCGTGGCATCGTCCGACACGGCCCTGCTGGACTGGGCCGGCGGCACCGACGGCCCCTACTGGGCCAACTACACCCTCGACGGCGACAGCAAGTGGTGCTTCGACGGCTACTACTTCCCCTCGCCGGAGAGCTATGCCCCCTCGGGCCCCGACTGCTACTACCGGCTGCCGGCGGCGTACCTGGTCAAGAGCTTCGTCTACGGGGGCGGCAGCGGCGTCCGGGCGGCGGAGGACCTGGCGGTGGCCGCGCTGGACACCATGGCCCGGCAGCAGAACGAGGCGGGCTACTTCCCGACGCTGCCGGAGAGCCAGTGGCTCGCCGAGAGCTACGGCATCGGCGGCGGCTTTTACGACACCCGGTTCAACACCGACCTGGCGGAGATCTTCTACAAGGCCTCCCAGTGGCTCCGCTGCCGGGAGTTTGACGAGGCGATGGGGCGGTATTTCGACTTCTTCCTCGCCTTTGCCGAGGACTGCCACACCGAGACCGCCGGCGGCGGCTGGCTGGTGGCCGACTACGGCTTCGGCCGGGAGACCCACACCTCCCTGAACCACCAGCTGGCGGAGATTCTGGCGCTGTACCACTTCTCCGAGCTGCTGGAGCGGGAGGACCTGGCCCGGCTGGCCGACCGGATGCTCCAGGCCGTCCGGGACACGGGCGGCGACTGGGTCCGGGACGACGGGGACCTCCACTACGGCGTCTTCCCCGACGGCAGCTACGGCAATCCCGACTACCCGTATCTGACGTACAACGACCTGTTCCAGCTTCAGGCGTACCTGACGGAGCGGGGACGCCCGGAGCCGGTGCTGGACCGCCTGATGGCGGCCAAGCGGGCCTGGATGGACACCAACGGCGTGACGGGATACCTGCGCTGAATTCCGGAAGGTGTACAATACGGGAAGCCAATGCTGCGGGACGTCCCAATCCGGCCAATTCTTTCACGGCGGGCCTATCCTCAGGCGGGAAACTGTGTTATAATATAAAAAATTATGCAAACCGGGCAGGGGGGAACCCCCCCTGCCCCGCAGGGTTCCCCTGCGGGGCAATTCCCTCTGGCTGGCGCGCAGGAGGAGGATCCACCATGAGAAAGCTGCGGAAATTTGGAAGCATCTTCCTGGTCCTAGCCCTGTGCCTGGGCCTGCTGCCGCCCACGGCGCTGGCGTGGAATCCGGCCGGCGGCGATTACACCATTGATACGTTAGAGGAGCTCGAGGCGTTTCGCGACGCCGTGAACGCCGGAAACGGTTTCGAGGGCGTGACGGTGACCCTGGAAGCGGACATCAACCTGAACCCGGGGTACAGCTATGACTGGGAAACCGGCACATGGTCGGACGCCGGCGGGGATCCGATAGGGACAGACAACCGTTCCCAATGGACGCCCATCGGCATAGCAGGATCCGACGCCTACGGTGACTACCGTTACAGTTTCAACGGCACCTTCGACGGGGGCGGCCACACCATCTCCGGGCTGTACATCAACCGCCCCTCCAGCAATGATGGGAAGAACCAAGGCCTGTTCCGCTACGTAGGCGAGCAAGGCACGGTGAAAAATCTCACCGTCTCCGGCAGCGTCGACGCCTACGACAATTCCGGCGGCGTGGTGGGGGAGAACCGCGGCACGGTCGCCAACTGCTGCAACCGGGCCGACGTCAGGGTTACGGGGACAGATGCCTCCGGCGGCGGCGTGGCGGGGGTGAACCGCGGCACAATCACCAACTGCCGCAACGAGGGCGGCATCACGAGCGAGCGGAGCGCCAATCTCGGCGGCGTGGTGGGGTATAACGAAAAGAACGTGATTGGCTGCCGCAACACCGGAACCGTCGCGGGCGCGGTCGAGGCAATTTATAAAAATTCCCGGGTCGGCGGCGTGGTGGGGAACAGTGCAAGCGGCCGCGTCGCCGGCTGCCGCAACGACGGAACCGTCATATGCGGGGGGACCAATTCCGTTCTCGGCGGCGTGGTGGGGGAAAATGAATATTTGCCTACACAGCATGACCCCATTACCGTCGAGAACTGCTGCAACACCGGCCGCGTCGAAGCGACCGGGAGTGGCGCTTGCGTCGGCGGTGTGGTGGGGCAGATTTGGAACGCCGGGAGCCGTGTCGCCAACAGCTACCATGCCGGCAGCATCACGGGGAGCGATGGCGCCAGCGGAATCGGCGGCGTAGTGGGCACGCGGCAGGACAACGCTGCCGTTGCCAACTGCTACTACGAAACCGGCACGGCCAGCGTTGGCATCGGCGGCACGGCCAGTGACACCGATGGCGAAGCCGAGGCCCGGGCTTATGCCCAATTTGCCTCCGGCGAAGTGGCCTGGGCGCTGCAGAACGGCCAGGCGGATTCGACCGCCCAGGCCTGGGGCCAGCGCCTGACGGGGACGCCCGACGTCTATCCCGTCCCCGCCAGCCTCGACCCGGACGCCCCCCGGGTCTGCCGTGTCCAGTTCCAGAGCGATTCGGCGACAGTACGGACCGATTACTGCAACCCCGGCGGCAGCGTGACCCCGCCGAGCGGCCCGGCCGCGCCCGCGGGCCAGGAGTTCGCCGGCTGGTACGACAGCGGCAATGAGACGCGGTACGAGTCCCCCGTCACCGTCACCGACGGCGATATCACCGCCTACGCCCGGTTCCGGTGGACGGCCCCGGCCGCGCCCACCGTCCTCGTCCGGGGGATGGACTATCTCACCGTTGCGGCCGTGGCCGGCCAGCGGTACGCCGTCACCACGAATGACACGCCTCCGGAGGTGGCGGCGGCGAATCTGTGGCGGGAAGCGGCGGACAGCCGGCTCACCTTTACCGGGCTGACCCCCGGCACGACGTACGATGTCTGGACCTACGTCCCGGCCTCCGGCAGCACGCTGGACTCGGCGGTTTCCGCGCCTGCCCGGGCCGCCACGGCTGCCGGGACCCTGGGCTACACCCTCAACTACCGGGACGAGACGGTGACGGCGGCGGGCGGCTACCAGATCCGCGCCGACGGCGTGCTGCACGACGTGGATGCCGTGGTGGAAATCGCCCCCGGCGGCACCTTCCAGGTGTACAGCTGCGCCCCCGACGCCGTGCTGCTCGGCACCGTCACCCTGCCGAGCCGGCCCGACGCCCCTGCCACGCCCTCGGGCGGCCAGGGGGAACTCACCGGTGTGGACAGCACCATGGAATACCGGGCGGAAGGGGACGTCGGCTGGACGGCCATTGACGGCGATTCCGTCACCGGCCTGACCGCCGGGACGTACTTCGTCCGCTGGGCGGCCACCGACACGGCCTTTGCCAGCGAAAGTACACAGCTGGCCGTCACCGAGCCGGAACCCGAACCGGAACCCGAACCCGAGCCCGAACCTGATCCGGAGCCCTCGCGGCCCGGCGGCGGTTCCGCCGGCGTGCCCACTTACCGCCCGACCGTGGGGGACGCCGCCGGCGGCAGTGTGGACGTGTCCCCGGCCCGGCCCAGCCGCGGCCAGACCGTGACCGTTACGCCGGAGCCGGACGCCGGCTATGAAGTGGAGTCCGTCACCGTCACCGCCCGGGACGGCAGCGCCGTGGCGGTCGAGGACAACGGCGACGGCACCTGGCGCTTCACCCAGCCCGCCGGAAGCGTGACCATCTCCGTCACCTTCCGGGAGGCCGCCCCGGCGCGCCACCCCTTCACCGACGTGCCGGCCGGCGCGTGGTACGAGGAGGCGGCGCAGTTCGCCTATGAAAACGGCCTGATGGCCGGCACCGGCGCAGCCACCTTCTCGCCCCATGCCACCACCAGCCGGGCCATGGTGGTGACGATTCTCCACCGCCTGGCGGAAAGCCCGGCGGCGGACAGCGGGAGCTTCTCCGACGTGGCCGCGGGCAGCTGGTACGGCGAGGCTGTCCGCTGGGCGGCCGAGGCGGGCATCGTCTCCGGCTACGGCAACGGACGCTTCGGCCCCGGCGACCCCATCACCCGGGAGCAGCTGGCGGTCATCCTGTACCGCTTCGCCCAGTGGGCGGGCTACGACGTGTCCGTCGGTGAGGACACCAACATCCTCAGCTATACCGACGCCTTCACCGTCTCCGTGTACGCCGTCCCGGCCCTGCAGTGGGCCTGCGGCGCGGGGCTGATGGAAGGCAGCGGCGGCGCCCTGCTGCCGGGCGGCTCGGCGACGCGGGCCCAGGCTGCAACGATTCTGATGCGGTTCTGCCAACAGTACGGCGGGCTCTGAGCCTACAAAAGCACCCCCAAAACAGCGCTGCCGGGAACCGCCCAAGCGGTTCCCGGCAGTTTTTTGTTGTCCGGCTAGGCCGGGGTCTGGGCCGGCTCGGGGAGGACCTTCCGGACGGTGGCGGCGACGATGCGCCGCTCCTCAATCCGCTCCACGTGGATGTGCAGGCCGTAGACCTCCACGTCCAGCACCGCGCCGTCCTTGGGGATGGTGTGCAGCTGGCTGAACACCAGGCCGCCCAGGGTGTCGAAGTCCAGGTCCTCGGGCAGCTCCACGTCCAGGGCCTCGGCCACGTCCTCGATGTCGGCGCTGCCGCTGACCCGCCAGAGGCCGGGCTCCAGCTGCTCAATCTCCGCCGGCTCGGAGGGGTCGTACTCGTCGTAGATCTTGCCGACAATCTCCTCGAGCAGGTCCTCCATGGTGATGAGGCCCGCGGTGTCGCCGTACTCGTCCACGGCGATGGCCAGGTGGATCTTCCGGGACTGCATATCCCGCATCAGCGCGGCGGCCTTGAGGGTGTCGGGCACGAAGTACGCCGGCCGCAGCAGGGCCTGGAGAGGCTGGGGCCGGTCGGTCATCCGGTCCATCAGGAAGGCCCGGGCGTTGAGGATGCCCAGAATGTTGTGGATGTCCCCCTCGTAGACCGGGTAGCGGGAGAGGCCGGTGGCGCGGATGGTCTCCTCCACATCCTCGTCGGAGGCGTCCGCGGGGATGGCGGTGATGTCCGAGACGTGGGTCATTACGTCTCGGGCCGTGGCGTCGCCGAAGTCAAAGACGTTCTCAATCCACTCCTTCTCGCCGCTGTCGATGGCGCCCCGGGCCTCGCCCAGGTCCACCATCATGCGGATCTCCTCCTCGGTGACGGTCTCCTCCTCGGGCTCCACCTTCATGTGGAGCAGCCGCAGCATCCCGCTGGTGGAGGCCGACAGCAGCCAGATGACCGGCCGCATGACGACGGCCAGGGCCGACACCACGCCGCAGGAGAATTTGGCCACCTGGAGGGGCTTCTGCATGGCGATGCGCTTCGGCGTCAGCTCGCCGAGGACCAGGGTGAAGTAGGACAGAATCAGCGTGATGACGATGACCGACAGCGTGTCCAGCACCCGCAGCGGGATGGCCTGGAACGCCAGGTCGTAGTAAATCCAGTCCACGAGGAGCTCCGAGAAGTTGTCGGCGGCGAAGGCGCTGCCCAGGAAGCCGGCCAGGGTGATGCCAATCTGGATGGTGGAGAGGAAGTTGTTGGGCTCCTCCACCAGCTTCAGGAGCTTCGGCGCCTTCCTGTCCCCGTCCTCGGCCAGCTTGCGCAGCTTGGCGGGGCTCAGGGAGATGACGGCAATCTCCGTCATGGCGAAGAAGGCGTTGAGCAGAATCAGGGCCAGCTGCAGCAGCAGCTGTTGGGGGATGTTGTCCAAGGGTGTTCTCTCCTTTACGTGAGAAGGTTGGAAATTCTTGCGGCGGATTCGGGCCGGAAATGCACAAACGGACACGGCCTCCCGCCGTGCGGCGGCAAGCCATGTCCGGTATGTATCCGGTATTCGGTTCGGTCGGCGTCGCTACTGTCCGCTTCGTCCATTCCGGTTCCAGTCCTTTCTATCCGTCGGCGCGCCGGGGCGGCAGCCCGCGCAGCCTGTTGCGCCTATTATACGGACTTCCGGGATGGATGTCAAGGGGGAAAGGGAGGGCGCTAGGCCCGGTAGACCTCCGGCTTGAGCACGCCGATGTAGGGCAGGTTCCGGTAGTAGCCCGCGTAGTCCAGGCCGTAGCCGACGACGAACTCGTCGGGGATTTCAAATCCGCAGTAGTCGGTCCGCAGCTCCGCCGGGTGGCGGGCCGTCTTGTCCAGGAAGCTGATGGTCCGGATGGAGGCCGGCCGCCGGGACTGGAACAGCTCCCGCAGGTACGACAGGGTCAGGCCCGAGTCGATGATGTCCTCCACAATGACCACGTGGCGGCCGGTGATGTCGGTGTCCATGTCCTTGACCAGCCGCACCACGCCCGAGGACTTGGAGGACGCGCCGTAGCTGGAGACCGAGAGGAAATCCATGTCCAGGTGGCAGCGCATCTGGCGGCACAGGTCGATGTAGAAGAACGAGGCGCCCTTGAGGACGCAGACCATCACCGGCTTCTTGTCCCGGTAGGCCTCGGTCAGCTCCATGCCCAGGGCCTCGACCCGGGCGGCAATCTGCTTTTCCGTAAAGAGAATCTGGGAAATGTCCTGTTCTGGGTTCGTGATGCCCATGGTATGCCTCCGTATGTTGAAAATAGGGGCCGCTGCGGCCCGCAGGAACGGCGCCGCCCGCCGGGCGGCGCCGGGTTTTCGTTTATAAGTTGATGTCCTCCGAGGTCAGGGGGCCCACCTGCCGGGCCCGCTCCAGGCAGGCCGTCGCGTACCGCTCCACCTGCTCCTCGCAGCGGCCGATGTACAGCTTCGGGTCGAGCACCTGGCGGATCTCCTCCAGGCTCAGGCCGAAGGCCGGGTCCCCGGCCAGCCGCTCCAGCAGGTCGCAGCTCTGGCCGGCCTTCATCCGGGCCGTGGCCGCCATGGAGTGGGTGCGGATACTCTCATGGAGCTGCTGGCGGTCGCCGCCCCGCTTGACGGCCTCCATCATCAGGTTCTCCGTCGCGATGAACGGCAGGTACTCCATGACGAATTTCTCGACAATCTTCTCGTTGACGTGGAGGCCGCGGGTGACGTTCTGGGTCAGCCGCAGCACGGCGTCGCAGCAGAGGAAGCCCTCCGGCAGGCTGATGCGCCGGTTGGCCGAGTCGTCCAGCGTCCGCTCCATCCACTGGGTGGAGGCGGTCATCGGCGCGTTGAGGGCGTTGGCCATCAGGTACCGGGAGAGGGAGCAAATCCGCTCCGAGCGCATGGGGTTGCGCTTGTAGGGCATGGCCGAGGAGCCCACCTGCTTGTCCTCGAAGGGTTCCTCCACCTGCCGGTCGTGCTGGAGGAGCCGCAGGTCCTCGGCGAACCGGTAGGCGCTCTGGCCGATGGAGGAGAGGACGTTGAGAATCCGGCTGTCCAGCTTCCGGGGGTACGTCTGGCCGCAGACGTCGTAGCACCGCTCGAAGCCGAACTCCGCGGCAATCCGGCGGTTCATCTCGTCAATTTTCCCGGTGTCCCCCTCGAAGAGGTCCAGGAAGCTGGCCTCGGTGCCGGTGGTGCCGCGGCAGCCCAGGAACCGGAAGGCCCCCAGCACGTCCTCCAGCTCCTCCAGGTCCAGCATGAAGTCCTGGAGCCAGAGGCTGGCCCGCTTGCCCACGGTCACCAGCTGGGCCGGCTGGTAGTGGGTGTAGCCCAGGGCCGGCATCGACCGGTAGGCCAGGGCGAACCGGGCCAGGTTCTCAATGACCGTGGCCAGCTGGCCCCGCAGGTAGTTCAGCGCGTCCCGGTAGAGGATGAGGTCGGCGTTGTCCGTCACGTAGCAGCTGGTAGCCCCCAGGTGGATGATGCCCTTGGCCTTGGGGCAGTTGCGCCCGTAGGCGTAGATGTGGGCCATGACGTCGTGGCGGATTTCCTTCTCCTTCTCGGCGGCGGCGGCGAAGTCGATGGGGTGGATGTGGGCGGCCAGCTCGTCCACCTGCTCCTGGGTCACCGGCAGGCCCAGCTCGTGCTCGGCCCGGGCCAGGGCCACCCACAGCTGCCGCCAGGTCTCGATGCGCTTCTCGGCCGAGAACTGCCGCAGCATGAACTTCGAGGCGTACCGGGACGCCAGGGGGCTCTCGTATTGGTCGGTCATGGATGCGCCTCCTTACCGCAGGATGATGGCGTCCCGCTCGGGGCCGACGGACACGTAGCCGATGGGGCAGCCCACGGCCTTCTCAATGTAGAGCACGTAGTCCTGGGCGGCCTTGGGCAGGTCCTCCCAGCGGCGGACGCCGGAGATGTCGGTCTTCCACCCGTCCAGGTACTCGACGACCGGCTCGGCGTCGTCCAGGGCCGAGGGGAACGGGAACTCATCGGTCAGCTGCCCGTCCAGCCGGTAGTGGGTGCAGACGGGGATCTTCTCCATATAGGAGAGGATGTCCAGCTTCGTCAGGGCCAGGGTCGTGGCGCCCTGGACCTCCACGCCGTAGCGGGTGGCGACCAGGTCGATGGGGCCCACCCGGCGGGGCCGGCCGGTGGAGACGCCGTACTCGCCGCCGGCCTGGCGGAGCTGTTCGGCCTCCTCGCCGAACCACTCGCAGGTGAAGGGGCCCTCGCCCACGCAGGTGGAGTAGGCCTTGACGACGCCGATGACCGTGTCCAGGCGGACCGAGGGGCAGCCGGCGCCCACCGGGGCGTAGGCCGCCACGGCGTTGGAGGAGGTGGTGTAGGGGACGATGCCGAAATCCAGGTCCCGCAGGGCGCCCAGCTGGGCCTCAAAGAGGAACCGCTTGCCGGCGGCCTGGGCGTCGCGCAGGTACGTGACGGTGTTGCAGATGAAGGGCTTTATCTTGCCGCCGAACTCCTCCAGCCAGGCCAGCATGTCCTCCAGGGCGTAGGGCTTGGCGCCGTAGACGTTGGCGACGGTCAGGTTTTTCCACTGGAGAATGGTGGCCAGATGCTCCTTGAGCTTCTCGGGGTGGAAGAGCTCCCCGGCCAGGAGGACCTTCTTCTGGTACTTGTCGCTGTAAAAGGGCGCGATGCCCCGCTTCGTGGAGCCGTAGGCCTTGTCCTTGAGCCGCGCCTCCTCCAGGGCGTCCAGATCCCGGTGGTAGGGGAGGAGCAGGGGGGTCCGCTCGGAGATCTTCAGGTTTTCGGGGGTGATGGCGACGCCGGCCTGCATGACGTTCTCCATCTCCTGCCACAGGGCCTCGCAGTCCAGGGCCACGCCGTTGCCCAGGATGTTGACCACGCCCTTGCGGAAGATGCCCGAGGGCAGCAGGTGCAGGCCGAACTTCCCGTACTCGTTGACGACGGTGTGGCCGGCATTGCTGCCGCCCTGGTAGCGGATGACCACGTCGTAGTCCTGGGTCACCAGGTCCACCATGCGGCCTTTGCCCTCGTCGCCCCAGTTGATGCCTACGATTGCGCAATTCGACATAGTTCATTCCTCCAGCTTCACCATAAGTGAAATATTGGTAAAATTGGGTACAGATGTCAAAGCGGTCTCCGCACCCCGCCGGCAGCGGCCGCCGTCCCGCCGTTGGGAACCTGCCGGATGTCTCCGGGGATTTCCTGCGGTCCGGCGGGCGTTCCGCCCGCGCGGCGCTGCAAGCAGCTTCGCCAGCAGCCCAATGGGCAGCATAGCCCACCGTAAGTCCAGTATAATACGGAAAGCGCCGTTCGTAAAGAAAAACTTGTACGGCGGGCATCGGGAGAGAAAATGCAAAAATCTGGTTTTTCCGCCGAAAGCCGTCTGCATAGCCCGCGCGGCGGCGGGCATACTAGGGCTGTACCAAACCAAAGGAGGAACGAACAATGGATTGTCATGCCAACAAATGTATCGAGTGCAGCGTGAGCAACTGCGCCCACCACTGCGGGACCCAGAACTTCTGCTCCCTGGACAAGATCCGCGTCGGCACCCATGAGGCCAACCCGACCATGGACCAGTGCACCGACTGCCTGTCCTACCTGAAGAAGTAAACAGACGGCGCCGGGATTCCGCCGCGCCCCTGCCGGGGACGCGGCGGAATTTATGTAAAGTTCAAAATTTGTTTCGGATTCGTTCACAGTCCATTCAAATTTATGGGGTAGACTGAAAGCGTCAAAGGGAAAGCGACTTACCGGCCCGGAAGCCACACCGGGGAGCCGACGGTAGGAAGCCCCGATGACGTACATCTATTCTCCTCTTTTCTCTTTCTTCAACCAAGCGATATGCGCCCGAGCGGTTCTCCCGCCCGGGCGCATATTGTCTGTCCTGGTGGCCGATGCGGACGGTTTTTACAGAACGGGCGGAATCCGCCGTCGGCTCTTGGCGAATCCGGGCGGATATGGTACAATAGCGGCAGCTGTTCCGCGGGGCGGGACGGTATGCCGCGGCGGGCATCCGCTGCCGCGGAGAAGTGGAAGCGTGCGATACGCCGATTTTGGGAAAGGCGGAGGCAGATATGGAGAGACAACGGCGGAAGCGGCCGTCCTTTGGGCGGCTGCTGCGGATATTCCTGGCGGTGGCGGCGGTGTTCGCCGCGGCCTGGTTCGGGGTGGAGCTGCTGGGCCGGCAGCGGACCGCGCCCGCGGAGACCCAGACAGTGCAGCTGGACGCCGGGGTGGCCGGGCTGTTCCCGGGGCTGGCGGTGAACCGGTACGATTTGAACGCGTTTGTCTGGGAGGGGTCGTTCCTGACGTACACGGGGCCCGAGACGGCCCGGCGGGGCATCGACGTCTCGGCCCACCAGCAGGGGATTGACTGGGCCGCCGTGGCGTCCGAGGGCGTGGAGTTTGCCATGCTCCGCGTGGGCTACCGGGGCTACACCGAGGGAGCCACCTTCCTGGACGAGCGGTTCTACGAGAACGTTGGCGGCGCCCTGGAGAACGGCATCCAGGTGGGGGTCTACTTCTTCTCCCAGGCTATCAGCGTCGAGGAGGCCCGGGAGGAGGCGGACATCGTCCTCCGGGCCATCGAGGGGCTGGACATCACCTATCCGGTGGTCTACGACTGGGAAAACGTCCACCAGCCCGACGCCCGGACGGCCAACCTGGACGACGAGACCCTGACGGCCTGCGCGGCGGCCTTCTGCGAGACGGTGGAGGCGGCCGGATACACGGCGGCTGTCTACTTCAACCAGGTCTACGGCTACAACCACTTCGACCTGCTGGCCCTGGAGGACTACGTCTTCTGGCTGGCCCAGTACGCCGACGTGCCGGACTTCTACTACGCCTTCGATATGTGGCAGTACACCAGCAGCGGCCAGGTGGCCGGCATCGACGGGGACGTGGACCTGAACCTGAGCTTCTGGTCCCCGGAGAATCCATAGAGACGAACGGGGCCGCCTTCCCCAATGGGGAGGCGGCCCCGTGGTTTGCTGTGGGCGTCACAGTTTCGGCTTGTAGCTGTCCTTGAGGCTGACGGCCCGGTTGAAGACCAGGCGGTCCGGGGCGGAGTCGCGGCTGTCGGCGCAGAAGTACCCCAGGCGCAGGAACTGGAAGCGGTCCGCCGGCTGGGCCTCGGCCAGCGCGGCCTCCACCTTGCAGTCGGTCAGCACCTCCAGCGACGCCGGGTTCAGGCACTGGAGGAAGTCCTTGTCGCCGCTGTCCGGGTCGGGGTCGGAGAACAGGTTGTCGTACAGGCGCACCTCCGCCGTCCGGGCCGTGGCGGCGTCCACCCAGTGGATGGTCGCGCCCTTGATTTTCCGCCCGTCGGCCGGGTCGCCGCCGCGGCTGTCCGGGTCGTACTCGGCCTGGATCTCGGTCACCCGGCCGGACTCGTCGGCCGTGTAGCCGACGCAGCGGATGACGTAGGCCCCCTTGAGCCGGCACTCCGGGCCGCCGGGGTAGAGCCGCTTGAACTTGGGCGCGGCCTCGGGCAGGAAGTCGTCGGCCTCCACGTACAGCTCCCGGGAGAAGGACACCTCCCGCGTGCCGTCCTCGGGACGGTTGGGATGGTTCTCCACCGGGAAGCGCTCGGACTGGCCGGCGGGGTAGTTGGTGAGGACCAGCTTCACCGGCCGCAGCACGGCCATGCGCCGCTGGGCGGTCTCGTTCAGGTCCTCCCGGAGGCAGTGCTCCAGGAAGGCGTACTCCACGGTGGAGTCCGACTTGGCCACGCCGATGCGCTCGCAGAAGCTGCGGATGGCCTTGGGGGTGTACCCCCGCCGCCGGAGGCCGCAGAGGGTGGGCATCCGCGGGTCGTCCCAGCCGGAGACGCGGCCCTCCTCCACCAGCCGGCGGAGCTTCCGCTTGGACAGGACCGTATGGTCGATGCCCAGCCGGGCAAACTCAATCTGGCGGGGCTTGGAGGGCAAATCACAGTGCTCCACCACCCAGTTGTACAGGGGCCGGTGGGCCTCAAACTCCAGCGAGCAGAGGGAATGGGTGATGCCCTCCAGGGCGTCCTCGATGGGGTGGGCGAAGTCGTACATCGGGTAGATGCACCAGGCGTCCCCCTGGCGGTGGTGGTGGGCGTGGTGGATCCGGTAGAGGACCGGGTCGCGCATATTGAAGTTGCCCGAGGAGGGGTCAATCTTCGCCCGCAGCGTCATGGAGCCGTCGGGGAACTCGCCGGCGCGCATCCGCCGGAACAGGTCCAGGCTCTCCTCGGCCGGGCGGTCCCGGTAGGGGCACTGGGCCGGGATGCCCACCTCGCCGCGCATCTGGCGCATCTCGTCGGGGGTCAGCTGGCAGACGTAGGCCAGGCCCTTGCGAATCAAGTCCTCGGCGCACCGGTACATCTGCTCGAAGTAGTCCGAGGCGTAGTAGAACCGGTCGCCCCAGTCGAACCCCAGCCAGTGGATGTCCTCCTGGATGGCCTCGACGTACTCCACGTCCTCCTTGGCCGGGTTGGTGTCGTCCATGCGCAGGTTGCACAGCCCGCCGTACTTTTCGGCCGTGCCGAAGTCGATGCACAGCGCCTTGCAGTGGCCGATGTGCAGGTAGCCGTTGGGCTCGGGGGGGAAGCGGGTGTGGACGCGCATCCCCTCATAGGCGCCGCCGGGCGCCAGGTCCTCGTCGATGAAGGCTTCGATGAAATTCCGGGCCTCGGGGGCCTTGCGTTCTTCTGCCATACTGTCCGTCCTCTCCGCCGCTGGCGCGGCGCAATCATGTGTATGGCACCTATTATACCCGATGCCGGGCCGTTTCGCAATCGCCAAATGGGCCGGCGGGGAAATCGTGAAGATTTTGAAAACTGTGGGGCAAAATCGAAATTCCCTCTTTTCAATCGGGGGGAAGTATTATAAAATAGGCGTAGCACAAACGAGGAACAGGAGATTCGATATGAGCCAGATGAAGTATCATCGCGTACTCTTGAAAATCAGCGGCGAGGCCCTGGCCGGCGACCAGCACCGGGGGCTCAATTTCGACGTCATCGGCGGCGTCTGCGACGTCATCAAGCGCTGCGCCGAGGCCGGGGTGCAGATTGGCATCGTCGTGGGCGGCGGCAACTTCTGGCGCGGCCTCAAGGACGGCGGCGACCGGATGGAGCGCACCCGCGCCGACCAGATGGGGATGCTGGCCACGGTCATCAACTGCCTGGCCCTGGCCGACTGCCTGGAGCAGCGGGGCGTCCCGGTCCGGGTCCAGACGGCCGTGGAGATGAACAAAATCGCCGAGCCCTACATCCGCGGCAAGGCCATCCGCCACCTGGAAAAGGGCAGGGTGGTCATCTTCGGCTGCGGCACCGGCAACCCCTTCTTCTCCACCGACACCGGCGCGGTGCTGCGGGCGGCCGAGATTGACGCCGACGTCATCCTCCTGGCCAAGAACATCGACGGCGTGTACAGCGCCGACCCGGCCAAGGACCCCAAGGCCGTCAAGTACGACGTCATCACCTACGACGAGATGCTGGCCAAGCACCTGCTGGTCATGGACTCCACGGCCACGTCTCTCTCCATGGACAACCACATCCCCATCGTTCTCTTTGCTCTCAAGGACCCGGAGAACATCTACCGGGTGATTATGGGCGAGAAGATTGGCACAATCGTAAAGGAGGAAGTATAAATGGCAGCAGATTACAGCGCGTACAGCCGCAAGATGGAAAAGACCCTGGAGATCCTCGGCGAGGACTTCGGCTCCGTCCGGGCCGGCCGGGCCAACGCCCAGGTCCTCGACCGCATCAGCGTGCCCTACTACGGCGTGGACACGCCCATCGGCCAGGTGGCCTCCATCTCCTCGCCCGACGCCAGGACCCTGGTCATCCAGCCCTGGGACGGCTCGCTGCTCAAGCCCATTGAAAAGGCCATCCAGACGTCGGACCTGGGCATCAACCCCCAGAACGACGGCCGCGTCATCCGCCTGGTGTTCCCGCAGCTGACCGAGGACCGCCGCCGGGAGCTGACGAAGCAGGTGAAGAAGTACGGCGAGGAGGCCAAGGTGGCCGTCCGCAACGTCCGCCGCGAGGCCATGGACGCCTTCAAGAAGCAGCAGAAGAAGGGCGAAATCACCGAGGACGACCAGAAGAAGTGCGAAAAGGACCTTCAGGACATGACCGACAAGTACGTCAAGCAGATTGACGACATGTGCGCGAAGAAGGAAAAGGAACTGATGGAGATCTGAACGCCCGGCACGGCGGGCCGCCGGCGCGGCCGGCAGGCCGCGGCCCGGCGGCTTCTCCCGCAACGAAGAAACAGCCTGAGGCCGCCGCCTGGCGGCCTTTGCGGCGGAAAGGGGCCTTTATGGGCATCTTCAACCGGAAAAAGGCCGCGCCGGCGGCGCGGCCGGTGCCGCGCCACGTGGCCATCGTCCTGGACGGCAACGGCCGCTGGGCGCAGAAGCGGGGCCTTCCCCGCACGGCCGGCCACGCCGCCGGCAGCGAAAACTTCCGGCGCATCGCCACCTACTGCCGGGACATCGGCATGGACTACCTGACGGTCTACGCCTTTTCCACGGAGAACTGGAAGCGGTCGGCCGAGGAGGTCTCGGCCATCATGGGCCTTCTGAAGAAGTACCTGCTGGAGGCCCTGGAGAAGATGGAGCGCGACCACATCCGCCTCCAGTTTTTCGGCGATTTGCACCGCCTGCCCCAGGAGCTGCAGGACCTGGCCGCCCGGACGTGGGAGACCTCCCAGCGGTATACGGGCTTCCAGGCCAATATCTGCCTGAACTACGGCGGCCGGGACGAGATTGTCCGGGCGGCCCGGGCGTTTGCGGCCCGCTGCGCCGCCGGGGAGGCCCGGCCCGAGGAGTTGACCGAGGCGGGCTTTTCCGACCTGCTCTACTCCCGGGGCATCCCCGACCCGGACCTGATTATCCGGCCCAGCGGCGAGCTCCGCCTGTCCAACTTCCTCCTGTGGCAGGCGGCGTACAGCGAGTTCTATTTTACCGACGTCCTCTGGCCGGACTTCACCCCCCGGGACCTGGAGCGGGCCATCGCCGACTTCAACGGCCGCTCTCGGCGGTTCGGCGGCGTCTAGGAAAGGAGATTCCCCATGTTCAAGCGTGTGATGGTGGCTGTGGTGGGCATCCCGTTTTTGCTGCTGGTGCTGATTTGGGCGCCGGACTGGGCGCCGATGCTGCTGGTGGCGGCCATGTGCGCCATCGGCGCCTGGGAGCTGCTCCACGCCGCGGCCGGCGGCCGGGCCGGTCTGATGATGCCGCTGACGGTCCTCATGGCCGCCCTGGTGCCCCTGGACGTCTACCTGGCGGACGGGGCGGCCATGGGCCCCCTGCTGCCGATGGCGGCGCTGGCCTTTGTGACGCTGCTGTTCCTGTGGAGCGTCCTGCGCCACGGGCGGGACGGCGCGCCGAGCTTCGGCGACGTGACGGCGGCGCTCTTTGCCGGGCTGGCCTTCCCGCTGATGCTCTCGTGCCTGCTGCGGCTGCGGCTGATGCCGGTGGTGGGGAAGGCGCTGGTCTTCGTGCCGCTGTGCATCTCCTTCGGCAGCGACACCTTCGCCCTCTTTGCCGGCATGGCCTTCGGGAAGCACAAGCTGGCCCCCCGCGTCAGCCCCAAGAAGACCGTGGAGGGGGCCGTGGGCGGCCTGGTGGGCGGCATCCTCGGCACGGCCCTGATTCGCTGGCTGGGGGACGTGACGGTGGGGGAGGCCCTCTGCACCTGGGCCCAGGTGCCGCTGCTGGGCATCGTCGGCAGCGCCATCAGCCAGCTGGGCGATTTGAGCTTTTCCGTCATCAAACGGGAGTTTGGTGTAAAAGATTATGGGAAACTACTTCCGGGCCACGGCGGCATCCTGGACCGGTTTGACAGCGTCACCTTCGTCTGCCCCTGGGTCTGGCTGCTGCTGGCCCTGGGCGGCTGAGGCGGCAGGGAGGGAACGGCGATGACGAACACCCTATCGATTCTGGGCAGCACCGGCTCCATCGGCCGGCAGACCCTGGACGTGGCCGAGCGGCTGGGGCTGCGGGTGGCGGCGCTGACGGCGCAGCGCAGCGCCGCGCTGCTGGAGGCCCAGTGCCGGCAGTTCCGGCCGGCCCTGGCGGTGTTGGCCGAGGAGGGCGCGGCGCGGGACCTGGCGGTCCGCCTGGCCGACACGCCCACGCGGGTCGCCTGGGGGCCGGAGGGCCTGCTGGAGGCCGCGACGCTGCCGGAGGCCGACACGGTGGTCACGGCGGTCGTCGGCACCGTGGGGCTGGAGCCCACCCTGGCGGCCATCGGCCGGGGCAAGCGCATCGCCCTGGCCAACAAGGAGACGCTGGTCTGCGCCGGCCCGCTGGTGATGGCGGCTGCGGCGCGGCACGGGGCGGAGATTGTGCCGGTGGATTCGGAGCATTCGGCCATTTTCCAGTGCCTCCAGGGCTGCCGCGACCGGCGGGAGGTGCGGCGGCTGATTCTGACGGCCTCCGGCGGGCCGTTCTTTGGCATGAAACGGGAGAATCTGCGTACAGTAACCAAGGAGGCGGCCCTGCGCCATCCCAACTGGAAGATGGGGCCGAAAATCACCGTGGACTGTGCGACGATGATGAACAAGGGGCTGGAGGTCCTCGAGGCCATGGCCCTGTACGAGCTGCCGCTGGAGCGGGTGGACGTGGTGGTCCACCGCCAGAGCGTCGTCCACTCGCTGGTGGAGTTCTGCGACGGGGCGGTGCTGGCCCAGCTGGGGACGCCGGATATGCGTCTGCCCATCCAGCTGGCGCTGACGTATCCGGCGCGGCGGGAGAGCCCGGCGCCGGCGCTGGACCTGCTGACCTGCGGCCCGCTGACCTTTGACCCGCCGGATCTGGAGACCTTCCCCTGCCTGGAGCTGGCGCGGGAGGCGGCGCGGCGGGGCGGCACGGCCTGCGCGGCCATGAACGGGGCCAACGAGGCGGCGGTGGGGCTGTTCCTGGAGGACCGGCTGGGCTTCTACGGCATTGCCGAAGCGGTGGCCCGGGCCATGGACGAGACGCCCTGGACGGCGGAGCCGACCTTGGAAGAGATTCTGGCCGCCGACCGGGCGGCCCGGGAGATTGTCCGCGCCCAGGCCCGCTGAGGGCGGGGGGATTTCGCCCGCTGCGGCGGGCGACCAGGGGCGTCTGGGGGCCCCGCGCGGCCGTTGCCGCGTGGGGAGAGGAGGGGCAAGGGAGTGAACGCAGTTTTCGCCGCCAGGCGGAAACGGAGTGGAACGGACTTTGCCCCGACGAGGACCCCTGTCGCCTTTTGAAAAAGGCGGGCGAAAACTTTTGATTATGTTACCCGTAGACGGAAATAAGTGGGGCCCCCGCGGGACTTTGTCCCGCGGGGAAAGGAGATTTTATGACCATCGTTTTTATCCTGATAGCCATCCTGCTGTTTAGTTTTCTCATTTTTGTCCACGAGCTGGGCCACTTCCTCACGGCCAAGTGGCTGGGCGTCCAGGTCAATGAGTTTTCCCTGTGCATGGGCCCGGCCATCTGGCAGCGGAAGAAGGGCGAGACGCTCTACTCCATCCGCGCCATCCCCATCGGCGGCTACTGTGCCATGGAGGGCGAGGACGAGGAGAGCGCCAACCCCCGGGCCTTCACTTCGGCGGCCTGGTGGCGGCGTATCATCATCCTGGCCGCCGGCGCCTTCATGAACTTCCTGGCCGGCTTCGTGATGGTCGCCCTCCTGCTGACCACGTACAGCGGCTTCACCGACCTGACCATCTCCGGCTTCTTCGACAACGGGCAGCTGGAGGCCCAGGGGCTCGAAGTGGGCGACCGGCTCTACGCCCTGGACGGGGAGCGCCTCTACCTCTCCAATGACCTGGAGATGCTGGCCGCCCGGGACAGCGACGGCGTCTACGACCTGACGGTCGTCCGGGACGGGGAGAAGGTGGTGCTGGAGGACTTTGTCCTGCAGAAGGACTACTATGCGCTGGACGGCCAGACGGTCTACCTCTACGGTCTGAACCTGACGGCCGAGGCGAAGACCGTCGGCACCGTGCTGAAAAACGCCTGGTACAACTGCCTGGACTTCGTGCGCATCGTGCGCATGGGCCTCCAGGACCTGCTTTCCGGCGCGGCCGGCCTCAACGACATGGCCGGCGTCGTGGGCATTGTGGACGTCATCACCGAGACCGGCACGTCGTCGCCCACCGTGGGCATCGGCCTGCTGAATATCCTCTACCTGGGCGCCTTCATCGCCGTCAACCTGGCGGTGATGAATCTGCTGCCCATCCCGGCCCTGGACGGCGGGCGGATTGTCTGCCTGCTCCTGACGGTGCTGGTGGAGAAGGTGACCCGCCGGAAGCTCAACCCCAAGTACGAGGGCTACCTCCATGCCGCCGGCATGGTCGCCCTGCTGGCCCTGATGGTCTATGTGACCTTCCAGGACGTGTTCCGGATGATAGGAGGCTGACATGACGAGACAGATCCACGTGGGGCCCGTGGCCGTCGGCGGCGGGGCCCCGGTCTCCATCCAGTCCATGCTCAATGTGCCCACCACCGACGTGGCCGGCTGCCTGGCGCAGCTCCGGGCCCTGGCGGCGGCCGGGTGCGAGATTGCCCGCCTGGCCGTGCCCAACGACCGGGCGGCCGCGGCCTTTGCCGAGATTGCCGCCCAGTCGCCGCTGCCCCTGGTGGCGGACATCCACTTCGACTACCGCCTGGCCCTGGCGGTTGCCGCCGGCGGTGCGGCCAAGATCCGCATCAACCCCGGCAACATCGGCGGCCCCGACCGGGTCCGGGCCGTGGCCGACGCCTGCGGCGCCCGGGGCATCCCCATCCGCATCGGCGTCAACGGCGGCTCGCTGGAGCGGGAGATCCTGGAGAAGTACGGCCACCCCACGGCCGAGGCCCTGGTGGAGAGCGCCTTCTCCCACATCCGCCTGCTGGAGGACTGCGGCTTCACGGACCTCTGCGTCTCGATGAAGTCCTCCAGCGTTCCCACCATGATGGCCGCCTACCGGCTGTTCCACGAGCGGTCGGACTACCCCCTCCACCTGGGCGTCACCGAGACGGGCACCGCGTACATGGGCACCGTCAAGTCGGCCATGGGCATCGGGGGGCTGCTGTGCCTGGGCATCGGCGACACCATCCGGGTGTCCCTGACGGCCGACCCGGTGGAGGAAATCCGGGCGGCCAAGGCCATCCTCCAGGCGGCCGGCCTCCGGCAGGAGGGGGTCAACATCGTCGCCTGCCCCACCTGCGGCCGGACGCGGATTGACCTCATCGGCCTGGTGCGCCAGGTGGAGGAAGCCCTGGCGGACTGCAAAAAGCCCATCACCGTGGCGGTCATGGGCTGCGTCGTCAACGGCCCCGGCGAGGCCCGGGAGGCCGACGTGGGCATCGCCGGCGGCGAGGACTGCGGCATCCTCTTCGTCAAGGGGCAGCAGCAGAAGAAGCTGCCCTACGACCAGCTGCTGCCGGCCCTGCTGGACTACATCGACCGCCTGTGAACGGAAGGAGCGCCATGGAAAAGACCGTGCGACTGCTGGAGGTGTTCCGGGGCTACGAGCCGCCGGAGGACCAGCGGGACCTCTGGGAGCAGGCCGAGGTCTGCCACGCGGAGATTGACGCCGAGCGCCGGCGGATGGTCCTGGTCCTCTGGTCGGGGCGGTACCTGCCGGGCCGGCTGGTGGGGGAGGCCGAGCGGGACCTGGAGCGGCGGTTCGGCCTGCGCCGGGTGCACCTGCAGCCCACGTATCCGCCGGAGCTGCTGCCGGAGATGGACTTCGCGGACCTGGCCCAGGCGATTGTCCGCCGCTACCCGCTGGCCTCCTCGACCCTGGCCGGGGCCCGGTGGCGGGTGGAGGGGGACACGGTGGTCATCGGCCTGCGGGCCAACGGCAAGGCCGCCCTGGAGCCCCACCTGCCGGCGGCGGCCCAGTTCATCGAGGAGCGGTTCGGCCGCCGGGTGGACTTCCGGGTGGAGACCGGGGCCCTGGCCGAGGACGCCGACCTCTTTGCCGAGACCGAGCGGATGCGCCGGGAGGCCGTGGCCCATCTGGACCTTTCGGCCCCGCAGCCGGAGCGCCCGGCCGACCGGAAGCCCCGGCCGGCGGAGATCCCGGTGGACCTCATCTACGGCAAGCCCTTCCGGGGGGAGGCCACGGCCATGGATCAGCTGAACCTGGATATGTTCCGGGTGATTGTCGAGGGCCGGGTCTTCGCCGTGAACCACCGGGAGCTGAAGAAGCGCAACGCCTGGGTCATCGGCTTCGACATGACCGACAACACCAGCTCCATCCATGTGAGCCAGTTCCTGGAGAACGCCAAGGCCAAGCCCATCCTGGAGCGCGTCCAGGTGGGGATGTTCCTGCGGGTCCAGGGGAAGATGAACTACGACCGCTACGACAACGAGCAGGTCCTCCAGCCCCAGGCCATCATGGTCGGGGAGATGCCCGCCCGGCGGGACACGGCGCCGGGGGACAAGCGGGTGGAGCTGCATCTGCACACCTCCATGTCCACCATGGACGCCCTGACCAGCACGACGGCGGCCGTGAAGCAGGCGGCCGCCTGGGGCCACCGGGCCATCGCCATCACCGACCACGGCTGCCTCCAGTCGTTCCCCGAGGCGATGAAGGCCGCGGGCAAGGCCAAGGTGGCCGGGACCGACGAGCCCATCAAGATCCTCTACGGCGTCGAGGCGTACTACTTCAACGACGTGGACGAGCGGGTGGCGGTCCACGGCCGCCGGGACGCCGCCTTCACCGAGGAGTTTGTGGCCTTCGACCTGGAGACCACCGGCCTCTCGGCCAAAGACGACGCCATCACCGAAATCGGCGCGGTCATCTACCGGGACGGGGAGATTGCCGAGCGGTTCCAGACCTTCGTCAACCCCGGCCGGCGGCTGAGCCAGCAGGTGGTGGACCTGACGGGCATCACCGACGAGATGCTTGCCGACGCGCCGCCCATCGAGGAGGTGCTGCCCCGGTTCCTGGATTTCTGCGGCGACCGGCCCCTGGCCGCCCACAACGCCGACTTTGACGTGGGCTTTGTCACGGCCGCCGCCCGGCGGCTGGGCCTCTCGTACAGCCCCACGTACCTGGACACCCTGATTCTGGCCCAGCACCTGCTGCCGGACCTGGGCAAGTACAAGCTGAACCTGGTGGCCGAGGCCCTGGCGCTGCCGGACTTCCGCCATCACCGGGCGGTGGACGACGGCGTCACCGTGGCCCACATGCTCCGCAGCTTCTTCTCCATGCTCCGGGAGCGGGGGGTGGAGCGCCTGTCGGGCGTCAACCCGCTGCTGGCGACCCTCCCCTCGGGGGCCCGCCAGGACGTGCGCAGCACCCGCCACATGATTCTCCTGGCCAAAAACCAGACCGGCCTGCGGAACCTCTACCGGCTGGTCTCCTACTCCCATCTGAAGTACTTCAAGCGGAACCCGCGGATCCCCAAATCGGAGCTGGTGCAGTGGCGGGAGGGTCTGCTGGTGGGCTCGGCCTGCGAGGCCAGCGACCTGTTCCAGGCCATCGTGGCCGGCAAGGGCCACGACGAGCTGGTGCGCCTGGCGTCCTTCTACGACTTCCTGGAGATCCAGCCCCTGGCCAACAACCGCTTCATGATTGCCAAGGGCCTGGCCCAGGACGAGGAGCAGCTGCGGGAGTTCAACCGCACCGTGGTGCGCCTGGCCCAGGAGCTGGGCAAGCCCGTGGTGGCCACCGGGGACGTCCACTTCCTGAACCCCGAGGACGAGATCTACCGGCGGCTGCTCCAGGCGGCCAAGGGCTTTGAGGACTGCGACCGGGAGCTGCCGCTGTACCTCCGGACCACCGACGAGATGCTCCGGGAGTTCGCCTACCTGGGCGAGGACCTGGCCCGGGAGGTGGTGGTGGAGGCCCCCAACCGCATCGCCGATATGTGCGAGACGCTGCGGCCGGTGCCCCACAACCTCTTTGCCCCAGCCATCGAGAACTCGGTGGAGGACCTGAAGGCGCTGGTCTACGGGAAGCTCCACCGGCTCTACGGCGAGAACCCGCCGAAGCTGGTGACCGACCGGGTGGAGACGGAGCTCCACGACATCATCTCCTGCCACTACGACGTCATCTATATGTCGGCCCAGAAGCTGGTGCAGAACTCCCTGGAGCACGGGTACCTGGTGGGCTCCCGGGGCTCGGTGGGCTCGTCCATTGTGGCGTACCTGTCGGGCATCACCGAGGTCAACTCGTTCCCGCCCCACTACCGCTGCCCCAGCTGCAAGTACTGCACCTTCGACGTGCCCAAGGAGGCCGCCTGCGGCGCGGACCTGCCCGACGCCGTCTGCCCGGAATGTGGGGCCCCGCTGGAGAAGGACGGCTTCAACATCCCCTTCGAGACGTTCCTGGGCTTCGGCGGCGACAAGGTGCCGGACATCGACCTGAACTTCTCCGGCGAGTACCAGGCCCGGGCCCACGCCTACTGCGTGGAGATGTTCGGTGCCAGCCACGTGTTCCGGGCCGGTACCATCGGCACCGTGGCCGAGAAGACGGCCTACGGCTATGCCAAGAAGTACCTGGCCGAGCGGAACCGCACGGTGCCCCGGGCCGAGGAGAACCGCCTGGCCGCCGGCTGCGTCGGCGTCAAGCGGACCACGGGCCAGCACCCCGGCGGCCTGGTCGTCATTCCCCAGGAAAACGAGATCTGGGACTTCTGCCCGGTCCAGCACCCGGCGGACGACCCCAACTCGGAGATTATCACCACCCACTTTGAATACCACTCCATGGAGGAGAACCTCCTGAAGCTGGACATGCTGGGCCACGACGACCCGACGATGATTCGGATGATGGAGGACCTGACCGGCGTGGACGCCAAGAAGATCCCCCTGGACGACCGGGACACCATGTCCATCTTCACCTCCAGCAAGGTGCTGGGCTTTGAAGACGACCCGCTGCTGGGGCCGGTGGGCACCTGCGCGATTCCGGAGTTTGGCACCTCCTTCACCCGCGGGATGCTGGTGGACACCCAGCCCCACGAGTTCGACATCCTGATTCGCCTCTCGGGCTTCTCCCACGGCACCGACGTGTGGCTGGGCAACGCCCGCGACCTGATTGTCTCCGGCACGGCGTCGGTCAAGGACGCCATCGGCTGCCGCGACGACATCATGCTCTACCTGATTCGCTGCGGGATGCCGGAGAAACGATCCTTCAAGATTATGGAATCCGTCCGAAAGGGCCGCGGCCTCCCCGAGGGGGCCGAGGAGGAGATGGCGGCCGCCGGCGTGCCGGCGTGGTACATCGAGTCGTGCAAGAAGATTAAGTATCTCTTCCCCAAGGCCCACGCGGTGGCCTATGTGATGATGGCCTTCCGCATCGCCTGGTTCAAGGTCCACGAGCCACTGGCCTTCTACGCGGCGTACTTCTACCGCCGGAGCCAGAAGGGCGGCTTCGACGCGGCGATGATGTGCCACGGCATCGAGCTGGTCAAGGAGAAAATCCAGGAGATCCAGGCCAACCCCGACGCCACGGACAAGGACGACGATTTGAAGACCACCCTGGAGGTCTGCTACGAATTCTACCTGCGGGGGTTCGACTTCCTGCCGATGGACCTCTACGAGTCCGAGGCGCTGAAGTTCCGGATTGTGGACGGGAAGCTGCTGCCGCCCTTTGTGGCGGTGTCGGGCCTGGGTGAGACGGCGGCCTGGGACATCGTGGAGGGGCGCAAGGGCAAGCGGTTCATCTCCATCGAGGAGTTTTCGGCCGCCTGCCCCAAGGTGTCCAAGACCCACATCGAAAACCTCAAGGCGGCCGGCGCCTTCGGCACCCTGCCGGAGACGAGCCAGGTGTCGCTGTTTTAGAGTAACATCAACCAACATGGCCGCCCACCGGGCGGCCATCTGCGTGTCGAGACACTCGACACGCTGTGCAGTGGTGCGGCGAGGACGTTGTAGTACCGCGGCTTTTCCATGTCGCTCAGGTGGCGGATCTGTTCGATGAGGTCGGCGCAGGTGGGCTCGAACTCCTCCACCGTGCCGTTGCGGCCGTACTCCACCAGCTGGCGGAAGGTGGTGTGGACCTGGTCGGCCTCGTCGTGGCGCAGGACGATGCCGAAAAAGCCGCGGCGTCCCTGCCACTGCGCCCAGACGGCCTCCACGGCGGCGGTCGCCTCGTCGAACTGCCCGGCGTTGGCCAGCCGGCGGGCCTCCTCCAGCTGCCCGGCGGCCTCGCCGGTGTAGTGGTCCAGCAGGGCCAGCATCCCGATGCACAGGGCCAGGCACGCCAGCAGGATGCCCGCCCCCACGGCCAGGGGCTTCATCGCGCCGCCTCCCGCCGGGCCAGGTACAGCTTCCCCGAGGGGGTGGTCGTCAGGAGGAAGACCTCCTCGGCCCGGCAGCCGAAGCGGTGGAGCTGGTCCTCCAGCCATCGCCGGTCCCGGCCGGCCGCCGCCAGGCGCTCCTCCAGCACCACGCCGTCGCTGATGACGGCCACCGGCAGCTCCGCGGCCGCGGGCTCCGCCTGGAGGTCCCGGGCCGTGGGCGGCTGGTGGAGCGGATGGACGATGGCGCTGATTTGGCCGTCCACCTCCAAAATGGCGTACTGGACGGTGCTCAGGTCCAGAATATTGCGCTCCCGCAGGTGCTGAATCAGCTCGTCCACCGTCAGCCGGGTCTTGACCAGGTTCTCCACGAGAATCTTCCCGTCCTGCATCAGCAGAATCGGGTTGCCCGACAGGAACCGCCGCACCCGCCGGAAGCGCATGGACAGCACCGAGAGAATCAGCTCGATGGCCAGGACCGTCAGAATCGGCAGCACCCCCGAGAGGAGGGGGATGCCGATGTCCTGCATGGGGACCGAGGCCAGGTCCGCAATCAGGATGGCCACCACGAACTCCGCCGGCTCCAGCTCGCCAATCTGCCGCTTGCCCATCAGGCGCACCGCCAGAATCAGCAGCAGATAGAGAATCATGGAGCGGATGTAGGAAATGAACATCAAAACCGCCTCCCGGAAAGAGTATCTGCATCATCGTGACGATTATGCGCCGGACCGGGCAAAACGCCCTTGCAATCGGCCGGAAAATCTTTTATACTGCAATACGGATATGTCCCTGGAAAGCAGGTTGTCAAACGAACAGGGAGGCCCCAGGGCCATCCCGGAAATGAGGAACTACCATGAACATTGCGGAGATTTTCGGCGCCAATGTCTTCAATGAGACCGTGATGAAGCAGTGGCTGCCGGCCAAGGCCTTTTTTGAGGTCATGGACGTGCTGAAAAACGGCGGCCAGCTGCGCATGGACACCGCCGACGTGGTGGCGGAGGCCATGAAGAACTGGGCAGTCAGCAAGGGGGCGACCCACTACACCCACTGGTTCCAACCCCTGACCGGCGTCACGGCCGAAAAGCACGACTCGTTTTTGACCGTGCCCGTGGCGGGGAAGACCATCCTGAAGCTGACGGGCAAGCAGCTCATCATGGGCGAGCCCGACGCCTCCTCGTTCCCGTCCGGCGGCCTGCGGGCCACCCACTACGCCCGGGGCTACACCGCCTGGGACATGACGTCCCCGGCCTTCATCAAGGAGCAGTCCTGCGGGGCGGTGCTCTGCATCCCGACGGTCTTCGTCTCCTTCACCGGCGAGGCCCTGGACAACAAGACGCCGCTGCTGCGGTCCATGGAGGCGCTGAACCAGCAGACTCTGCGGCTGCTGCGGCTCTTCGGCAACACCACCTCCGAGAAGGTCATCCCCTCGGTGGGCGCCGAGCAGGAGTACTTCCTGGTGGACCGGCAGAAGTACCTCAAGCGCCGGGACCTCATCTACACCGGGCGGACGCTCTTCGGCGCCCGCGCGCCCAAGGGCCAGGAGCTGGAGGACCACTATTTCGGGTCCATCAAACCGAGAATCGCC
>CAJFNZ010000022.1 GCA_904395905.1 uncultured Oscillospiraceae bacterium
AAGATGAAGTTGCCGGGGGTGATTTCGTTGCGGAAGCTCTTGCCAATCTGGCCGATGCCGAAGGGCAGCTTCCGCCGGGTGGTCCGCTGGACGCTGACGAAGTTCGTGAAGATGCCCTGGGCCGTCTCGGGGCGCAGGTAGACGGTGTTTTTGGCGTCCTCCGTCACGCCCTGGAAGGTCTTGAACATCAGGTTGAACTGCCGGATGTCGGTGAAATTGTGCTTGCCGCAGGTGGGGCAGGGGATGTTGTGCTCCTCGACGAAGGCCTTCATCTCCGGCTGCGTGAAGGCGTCGATGGGCTTTTCCAGGGTGACGCCGTTCTCGGCGCACCAGTCCTCGATGAGCTTGTCGGCGCGGAAGCGCTCGTGACACTCGCGGCAGTCCATCAGCGGGTCGGAGAAGCCGGCCAGATGGCCCGAGGCCACCCACGTCTGGGGGTTCATCAGGATGGCCGCGTCCAGGCCCACGTTGTAGGGGCTCTCCTGGACGAATTTCTTCCACCACGCCCGCTTGACGTTGTTCTTCAGCTCGACGCCCAGGGGGCCGTAGTCCCAGGTGTTGGCCAGGCCGCCGTAGATCTCCGAGCCGGGGAAGACAAATCCGCGCCCCTTGCAGAGGGCGACAATCTTGTCCATGGTTTTTTCGGTGTTTTTCAGCATAATAACGCCTCCGTGCATCGCCGTCGTATTCTCCCTTCAATTATAGCGAAAAGCCCCCGCTTGTCAACCAAAGGAAGGGAAACGCGCCGGTTTTTTCAGGCCGCAGCCCCGCCTCCGCCGATTTCCCTTCCGTTTTCGGGAAATCCGTGGTATATTTGTTCACACGTTTGTGGTAAAGTATCCTAGGCCCGCCCGTCCGGGCAATCTGTACGCTGCGCAAAGGAGCCCCGCCCATGAAAACCATTTCCCGCGCCATCCTCTCCGCCATCCTCCTGGTGCTGACCGGCCTGCTGGTGGCCGCCGCCAAGGCCATGCCGGAGGCGATTTTTACGGAGTTCTATCCGGAATTCTCCAACGGCGTCCTGTCGTTTTTGGCCGCTGTCACCTCCCCGCTGCCCTTCGCCCTGTGGGAGGTGCTGGCGCTGCTGCTGATTCTCTGGGCCGTCTACACGCTGATTCGCTGCTTCCGGCGGGGGCGGGGGTTCGTCTGCTGGCTGGCGGGGCTGCTGCTGGCCTTCAGCGCCGGTCTCCTGGCCTTTGTGGCCCTCTGGGGCCTGGGGCACTTCGGCCCCACCGTGGGGGAGCGCATGGGCCTGGAGACGCGGCCCTACTCGACCGAGGAGCTGTACGCCGCCGCCGTCCACTACACCGACCAGGCCAACCTCTACGCCGCCCAGGTGGAGCGGGACGCGGACGGCGTGGCCGTCTTCCCGTCCTTCTCCCAGCTGGCCCGGGAGGCCCCCGAGGCCTGCGCCGCGCTGCCGGCCCTGTGGGGTTCGGACCTGGAGGTCTCCGACGCCCGGGTCAAGCGGCTGACGGCCTGGCCCCTCTACTCCTACGCCGGCGTCACGGGCATCTTCGTCCCCCTCACCGGCGAGAGCAGCGTCAATCCCGACACCTTCGCCGCCTCGCTGCCCTTCACGATGTGCCACGAGGTGGCCCACCGCCTGGGCTTCCCGGCCGAGGACGACGCCAACTTCTGCGCGTACCTGGCCTGTTCGTCCAGCGACTCCCTGGCCTTCCGGTACTCCGGGGCCTATTCGGCGTTCATCTACTGCTACAACGCCCTGCACGAGACGAACCGCGACCTGGCGGCGGAGATCTGGGCCCTGGCCTCGGAGGAGCTGAAGGCCGACTGCAATGCCGCCAACGCCCACTACGCCCAGTACGAGGGCGCCGTCCAGGACGCGGCCCAGCAGGTCAACGACGCCTATCTGAAGGCCTTCGACCAGGAGGACGGCGTCCAGTCCTACGGGGCCGTGGCCGACTACCTGATTGCCTGGTACCTGTCCGGCCGGGCCGTGTAATCCCAAATACAGCAACAAGGGGAGCCCCGCGGGGCTCCCCTTTGTTTGTTTACTTCTGCGCCCGGCGCTGGCGGAACAGCGGCTTGATGCCGCCGGCCTCCAGAATCGAGAGGGCGTAGTCGCCGATGGGCTCCCCCTGGAGGACGAGCCCCTTGGCCGGGCACGCCACCCGCCCCGTGGCGATGTCCACCTCCAGCACGTCGCCGGTCTCCGTCTGCCGGCTGAGCCCCGGGCAGACCAGCAGCGGCAGGCCCAGGTTGATGCAGTTGCGGTAGAAGATCCGCGCGAAGCTGTCGGCCACCACCACCGACGCCCCCATGTTCAAAAGGGCAATCGCGGCGTGCTCCCGCGAGGAGCCGCAGCCGAAGTTCGTGCCGCCCACCACGATGCCGCCCTTGGGAAAGCGCGCGGCGATGTCCTCGCTGACGCCCGCCAGGCAGCGGGCGCCGATTTCCGCCGGGTCCACCAGCTCCAGGAAGCGCCCGGGGTAGATCTGGTCCGTGTCGATGTTGTTGCCCAGCACCAGGGCCGGGCCGGTCAGGTTCGTTTTCATCTCACTCCGCCTCCTCCCAGAATTCGCAGGGGCTCGTCAGGTAGCCCGTCAGGGCGCTGGCCGCCACGGTGGCCGGGCTGGCCAGATAGAGCTTGGATCCCCGGTGCCCCATCCGCCCGGGGAAGTTGCGGTTCGAGGCCGTGACGCAGACCTCCCCCTCGGCCAGCACGCCCTCGTGGGCGCTGAGGCAGGGGCCGCAGCCGGGGGTGGAGACGGTCGCCCCGGCGTCCAGGAGCGTCGCCAGGACGCCGCTGTCCATACACGCCCGCAATACCTCCGACGAGGCCGGTATCACCAGGAGCCGGACGCCGGGGGCTATTTTTTTGCCCCGGAGGATCCGCGCCGCCGCCTGGAAGTCCTCCAGCCGCCCGCCGGTGCAGGTGCCAATCAGGCACTGGTTGACCGCCACGGTCCCGGCCTCGGCCAGGGGGATGACGTTGTCCACGCTGCTGGGCGCGGCCACCTGGGGCTCGAGGCCCTCCACGTCGAAGTGGTAGCTGGCCTTGTAGACGTACCCCGGGTCGGTGTACTGCACCTGGTACGGCCGGGCGGCCCGCCGCTCGATGTAGGCCAGCACCTCGTCGTTGGGCTGGATGTAGGCCGTCTTGGCCCCCATCTCCACGGCCATGTTGCACAGGACCATCCGCCCGGCGACGCCGAGCTGCTCGACGTAGCTGCCGGTGAAGTCCACCGCCTGGTAGACCGCGCCGTCGGCGCGCATCTTGCCCAGGACGAAGAGGATGACGTCCTTGGGCAGCACGCCCGGCCGCGGCGTGCCGTCGATGCGCAGCTCGACAATCTCCGGCACGCGGAACCACAGCTCGCCGCTGATGAGGAGCGTCGCCATGTCCGTCGCGCCCACGCCGGTGCCCATCGCGCCGAAGGCGCCGTGGGTGGTGGTATGGGAGTCGGTGGCCACCAGGATGTCGCCGGGACAGACGAGGCCGTTTTCCGCCAGCACCTGGTGGCAGACGCCGGCGTTGACGTCGAAGTGGTACCGGAGCTGCTGCTCCCGGACGAATTCCCGCATCTCCTTGTGGATCTGGGCGGAGCGGATGGTGGGGGCCGGCGCGTAGTGGTCGAAGACGAAGGCCACCCGCTCCCGGTCCCAGACCCGCTCGCCGTCCATCTCCCGGAAGGAGACGAGGGTCTGGAGGTACAGGTCGTTGATTTCGGCAAAGTCCACCCGGGCCGTGACAATCTCGCCGGCCTGGACCGACGGCCGGCCGCAGTGCCCGGCCAGGATTTTTTCAATCGCGTGCATGGCGCGCCACCTCTCTCGTTAGGGTAGGTCCATCATACCGCCGGAAGCCAGCGGCGTCAATGGGAGAATCAAAACGGGAAAATTCAGAAGTCAAACCCAATGGAAAACACAAAAAACGCGCTTTGAAAATCCATTGAGGCCCCAAAGCGGCCGATGCTATAATGGGGCAACGCTTCCAGGCGGGGCTTCCGCCGGAGGGGAGGTGCGGCGTGTTTCAGCAGTTTTTCCGGCCGGACGGGAAATTTTTCGTCCTGGGCTCCAAGGCGGGCGACCTCATCGCGGCCAGCGTGCTGTGGCTGGTGACGAGCCTGCCGCTCATCACCGTCGGGCCGGCCACGACGGCCCTGTACTACGTGGTGCTCCACTCGGTCCGGGAGGACCGGGAGGGCGTCTGGCGGGCCTACTTCCGGATGTTCCGGCGGGAGTTCCGCCAGAGCATGGCGCTGATGCTCCTCTACACGGCCTGGGCCGCGGCGTGCTTCCTGGCCGGCCACCTCTACCAGAGCGCCGGCGGGGACCCCGACTCCCTGGCCGCCTGGCTGCTGCGGGCGTTGCTGCTGCCGGCGCTGCTGTCCATGCCCTATGGCTTCGCCATGATTGCCCGGTTTGAAAACTCCCTCGGGCGCTGCGTCCTGCTGTCGCTGTATCTGGCCTTCCGGCACCCGGCCGCCTCGCTGGCGCTGGCGGCGCTGCTGGCCGCCGGCGCGTTCCTGGTCTATTTGCAGCTGACCCTGGCGGTGTTCCTGCCGGGCGCCGTGTGCCTGGCCATGTCCTTTCTCCTGGAGCGTGTGTTCCGGCAGCATATGCCGGATCCGCCGGCGCTGGGGGAAACGCCGGAATCTTCAATGGAAAATGGGGGATTGAGATGACCAAACGACCGTCCAACAAGAATCTGACCACCAAGCCCTACTCCTACTGGCTCATGACGCCGGGGCTGGCGATTTACATCGTCATCTTCGCGATTCCCACCCTGGCGTCGTTCTACTTCGCGCTGACCCGGTGGGACCTCATCAACGCCGAGTTCATCGGCCTGGAGAACTTCAAGACCTTCTTCACCCAGCGCAACACCAGCATTGCCCTGGGGCACACCTTCATCTATGCCTTCGGCACGAGCCTCTCCAAGGTGGTCTTCGCGCTGCTGATTGCCGTGGGCCTGAGCAGCAAGTACGTCCGCAGCCGCACGTACCTCAAGAGCCTGGTCTACTTCCCGACGATGCTCAGCGCCGTGGCCGTGGGCATCACCTTCACGGCCCTGATGCACCCGACCACCGGCCTCTTCAACCAGGTGCTGCGCCTGTTCGGCTCCGACGGCGTCAAGTGGCTCACCGACAGCGACATCGCCCTCTACTCCGTGATGTTCGTGGACTTCTGGAAGGGCGTCGGCACCTCCACGGTCATCTATCTGGCCGGCCTGGGCGCCATCCCCAAGGACTACTATGAGGCGGCCGACCTGGACGGCGCCGGGCCGATTCAGCGGTTCTTCCGCGTGACGCTGCCGCTGATGGTGCCCTCCATCAACTCCGTGCTGACCCTCTCCCTCATCGGCGGCCTGAAGAGCTACGAGCTGCTCTGGACCATGACCGAGGGCGGCCCCGGCTACTCCACGGAGATCCTCGGCACCGTCACCTACAAGCTCTTCGCCCACGGCAACTATTTCACGGCCCCGCCGCTCTCCACCTTCGCAGCGGCGGCGGACGAGGCAAAAGGAGGATGCAAACACCCGCAGGGCCTGCGGTGCGGCAGTGTGGAGACCTGCCGTAAGGCGGACGGCCGTCCGGCCGCCGCGAGGCCGGCGAACGCGGAGGCGCGCCGGTCAGGGCCGATGCTATGGCAGCTGTCACCCTGAAAAACGTCAAGAAGATCTATCCCAACTACGAGAACAAGAACAAGAAAAAGAAGCAGAAAAAGGAGGAGGGCGGCGCAAACCTGCAAATCACCGAGCAGGGCGTCGTGGCGGTCCAGGAGTTCAGCCTGGACATCGCCGACAAGGAGTTCATCGTCCTGGTCGGCCCCTCGGGCTGCGGGAAGTCCACGACCCTGCGGATGATTGCCGGCCTGGAGGAGATTACCGAGGGCGAGCTGTACATCGGCGAGGACCTGGTGAACCACGTGGCGCCCAAGGACCGGGACATCGCCATGGTCTTCCAGAACTACGCCCTCTACCCGCATATGACGGTCTACGACAACATGGCCTTCTCCCTGAAGCTGAAGAAGACGCCCAAAGACGAGATTGACCGGAAGGTCCGCGAGGCCGCCGAGATCCTCGACATCACCCAGTATCTCAGCCGCAAGCCCAAGGCGCTCTCCGGCGGCCAGCGGCAGCGCGTGGCCATCGGCCGCGCCATCGTCCGCGAGCCCCGGGTGCTGCTGATGGACGAGCCCCTGTCCAACCTGGACGCCAAGCTGCGCAACCAGATGCGCGCCGAAATCATCAAGCTGCGCCAGCGCATCAACACCACCTTCGTCTACGTCACCCACGACCAGACCGAGGCCATGACCCTGGGCGACCGGATTGTCATCATGAAGGACGGCTTCATCCAGCAGATTGGCACGCCCCAGCAGGTGTTCAACCACCCGGCCAACCTGTTCGTCGTCGGCTTCATCGGCTCGCCCCAGATGAACTTCTTCGACGCCCAGCTGTCCCTGGACGGCGAGCGGTACGCCGTCCTCTTCGAGGGCGTCGCCATCGACCTGCCCGAGGAGATGCAGCAAAAGCTGCGGGAGCGGAAGGTCCCGGCCGGACCCATCACGGCCGGCATCCGGCCGGAGCACATCGAGCATCGCGCCGACGGGGAAATCACGGCGCAGGTGGACGTCAGCGAGATGATGGGCAGCGAGATCCACCTCCACGCCACCGTGGCCCGGAAGGACACGGTCGTCCGCATCCCCATCACCGACCTGCCGGCCGACTACGAGGCCCACATCCGCACCGGCAGCACGCTGCAGCTCCACTTCCCCGGCGGGCTGCTGCACCTGTTCGACAAGCAGACCACCCTGAACCTCATCTGGGGCGACGAGGCCCGCCACACCGGCGCGTAGGCAGCCCCGTCGGCCGGCCTCCTCGGACTGCGCCCGAAAAAACGCTGCGGAACCCCGTCATTTCGGCGGGTTTCCGCAGCGTTCGCTCTGCGCCCACGGGCGCCGCCCGGGGGCGGGGCGCCGCTGCCCGCAGCGTATCCCCGCTCCCGGGGCATATCCGCGCCGCCGCGGCCATAGCCTGTACAAAACGGCTTGGGAGGCATGCGTATGGACATTCTCACAACGGCGCCGGGGCGGCCGGGGCTCAGCCGCAGCGAGGTGGAGGCCTCCCGGCGGCAGCACGGCGCCAACCGCTTCACCGGGCGCCGCCGCCGGGGCTTCTGGCGGCAGTATCTCGACAGCTTCGCCGACCCCATCATCCGCATCCTGCTGGCCGCCCTGGTGCTGAACGTCCTGGTCTCCCTCCGGGAGGGCACCTGGGTGGAGCCCCTGGGCATCGCCGCGGCGGTGTTCCTCTCCACCTTCGTCTCCACCCTCTCGGAGTACGGCAGCGAGCGGGCCTTTGCCCGCCTCCAGCAGGAGGCCGACGCGCTCACCTGCCGGGTCCGCCGGCGGGAGGGGATCCGGGTGCTGCCCATCGGCGAAGTGGTCGTGGGGGACCTGGTGCTGCTCCAGGCCGGGGAGAAAATCCCGGCCGACGGGCTGCTGATTTCCGGGAGCCTCCACGTGGACCAGTCGCCCCTGAACGGCGAGAGCGCCGAGGTGGAAAAGCGCCCGGCCGGCACGGCCGACCCGGTCCGCTGGTCGCCGGAGGGCCGGAACCTGCTCCTCCGCGGGGCCGTGGTCACCGGCGGCCAGGGGGTGCTGCTGGTCCGGCGGGTGGGCGACACCACCCTCTACGGCTCCCTGGCTCGGGAGCTCCAGGGCGGGTCCGTGGAGAGCCCCCTGAAAACCCGCCTGGCCGGCCTGGCCCGGTTCATCTCCCGCATGGGCTACACAGCCGCCGGGCTCATCGCCCTGGCCGACCTCTTCAACGCCCTGGTGCTGGACAACAACTTCCAGTGGGCCGCCATCCTCCAGCAGCTGCAGGATCCGGCGGCCCTGGCCCGGTGCGTGTTCCACGCGGTGCTGCTGGCCGTGGCCGTCGTGGTGGTGGCCGTGCCCGAGGGGCTGCCGATGATGATTACCGTGGTCCTCTCCTCCAACATGGCCCGGATGAAGCGGGACCGGGTGATGGTCCGCAAGATGGTGGGCATTGAGACGGCCGGGAGCCTCAACATCCTCTTCACCGACAAGACCGGCACCCTGACCACCGGGGCCATGGCGGCCGAGCAGCTGGCGCTGGCCGACGGCAGCACCTGCGCCCGGCTGGAGGAGGTGCGCTGCGACCTGCTCCGGCGGCGGCTGGCCCAGGTCTGCCGGGGCTGCAACGAGGCCGCCGAGGCCGGCGGCAACGCGACGGACCGGGCGGTCCTGGCCTTTGCCGGGAAGGAGGCCGGGGCCGTCCGCGCCGAGATGGTCCTGCCCTTTGACAGCGCCCGGAAGTTCGCCTGCGCCCGGCTGCCCGGCGAGGGGCTCCTGCTCTGCAAGGGCGCGCCGGAGGTGCTGCTGCCCCGCTGCACGGCGTATCTGGACGCCGCGGGCCGCCGCCGCGCCGGCGTGCCGGCGGCCGTGCGCCGGCAGCTGAAGGCCATGACCGGACGGGCGATGCGGGTGCTGCTGCTGGCCGCGGGCACCGGCGACCCGGAGACGGGGCCGCTGACGTTCCTGGGCCTGCTGGGGCTGCGGGACGGCCTGCGGCCCGGCGTCTCCGAGGCCGTGGCCCAGGTCCGGGGGGCCGGGATCCAAGTGGTGATGATAACCGGCGACAACCGGGAGACGGCCGTCGCCGTGGCCCGGGAGGCCGGCATCGTGACCGAAGCGGCGGACCTGGTGCTCACCAGCGAGGAGCTGGGCCGCCTGTCCGACGCCCAGCTCCAGCGGCAGCTGCCGCAGCTGCGGGTGGTGGCCCGCGCCCTGCCGTCCGACAAGAGCCGCCTGATTCGCGCCGCCCAGGCGCAGAACCTGGTGGCCGGCATGACCGGCGACGGCGTCAACGACGCCCCGGCCCTGAAACAGGCCGACGTGGGCTTCGCCATGGGCAGCGGCACGGAGGTGGCCAAGGAGGCCGGCGACATCGTCATCCTCGACGACAACTTCGCCTCCATCGCCCGGGCCGTCCGGTACGGGCGGACCATCTTCCAGAGCATCCGCAAATTCCTGATTTTCCAGCTGACCATGAACCTCTGCGCCGTGGGCGTGTCGCTGATTGCGCCGTTCATCGGCATCGACACGCCGGTGACCGTCACCCAGATGCTGTGGATCAACCTCATCATGGACACCCTGGGCGGCCTGGCCTTCGCCGGGGAGCCGCCGCTGGCCCGGTACATGGAGGAGCCGCCCAAGCGCCGCGACGAGCCGATTCTCACCCGCTCCATGGTGGGGCGGATCCTGGGGACCGGCGGATACACGGTCCTGCTCTGCACGGCCTTCCTGCGCCTGCCGTGGTTCCGGGACCGGTTCGGGTATCTGGACAACTACGTGGCGTACATGACGGCCTTTTTCACGCTGTTCATCTTCTGCGGCATCTGCAACGCCTTCAACGCCAGGACCCGGCGGCGGAACCTGCTGGCCAACCTGGGGCGGAATCCGGCCTTTGTGGGCATCTTCGCCGCGGTGTCGGCCATCCAGCTGCTGCTCGTCTTCTACGGCGGCGCGGTCTTCCGCACGACGCCGCTGCCCTGGCGGGACCTGCTCACCGTGCTGCTGCTGGCGGCCACGGTCATCCCCTTCGATTTGCTGCGCAAGGAGCTGCTCCGCCGCCGGGCGTAGCGCACCCGGAAACCAATCCGGCGCCGGCCGCGGGTATCCATACCCGCGGCCGGCGCCGCACACGCTGTTGTCACACGGCCCGCCGCTCCAGCTCCAGCAGGAACTGTTTGCGCGCCAGGCCGCCGGCGTAGCCGGTCAGCGCGCCGCCGCTGCCGACCACCCGATGGCAGGGAATCAGGATGGAGATGGGGTTGCGCCCCACCGCGCCGCCGACGGCCCGGGGCGAGGAGCCCAGCCGGGCAGCCAGGGCCGCGTACGTCGTCGTGGCGCCGTAGGGGATCTCTCCCAGCAGCGCCCAGACCTGCCTGCGGAACGGCGTCCCCTCCGGCGCCAGGGGCCAGCTGAAGGCCTCCGGCCGGCCGCCGGCAAAGTACGCCCGCAGCCAGTCCGCCAGGTCCCGCAGCACCGGGTCGGCTCCGGCAGCGACCGGCTGGCCTTCCGGCTGCCCGGCATACCGCTGCCCGTCCATCCAGAGGGCGCGCAGGGCCCGGCCGTCGCTGACGGCCGTCAGCGGGCCGAGGGGGGAGTCCAGCAGCGCATAGACCATATCCAGCACCTCCTACAACGGCACAGGCCGGCGCAGAGCACGCTCTGCGCCGGCCTGCTGACAAGTTCGGGAATCAGTAATTCTCGGCCTTCAGCTGGAAGTACGCCTGGGGATGGGCGCAGACGGGACAGACCTGCGGGGCCTGCTTGCCGATGACGATGTGGCCGCAGTTGGCGCACTGCCAGATGGCGTCGCCGTCGCGGCTGAAGACCAGGCCGCCCTCGACGTTGGCCAGCAGCTTGCGGTAGCGCTCCTCGTGGGACTTCTCGATGGCGGCCACGCCCTCGAAGAGCTCGGCGATGTGGTCGAAGCCCTCCTCGCGGGCCTCCTTGGCGAAGGTGGCGTACATATCGGTCCACTCGTAGTTCTCGCCCTGGGCGGCGTCCAGGAGGTTCTCGGCCGTGGTGCCCACGCCGTGGAACAGCTTGAACCACATCTTGGCGTGTTCCTTCTCGTTGTTGGCGGTCTCCTCAAAGAGGTTGGCAATCTGGACGTAGCCGTCCTTCCGGGCCTGGGAGGCGTAGTAGGTGTACTTATTCCGGGCTTGCGACTCGCCGGCGAAGGCGGTCATCAGGTTCTTCTCGGTCTTGGACCCTTTCAGTTCCATGGGTATCGACTCCTTTTTTTGAAATTTGCACGCGCGCCGGAGGGCGCGGGGGCGTCACGGGAGAATCTTGGCGGGCTTCAGGTACCGCTCCTGCTCGGAGAAGACACAGCCGCAGTACTTCTGCATATAGAAGCCGTGGTCCCGGGCAAACTGCTGGCCCTCTCGGAACAGCGGGCGGAAATCCCGGTAAAAGAACGTCACGCCGAACTGGGCCGCGGCCCGGGCGGCCACGTCGGCCATCCGCTCGTGCTGCTGGTAGGGGCTGATGAAGAGGCTGGAGGTGAAGGCGTCGAAGCCCGCCTCTGCGGCCTTCCGGGCCGTCTCAAAGAGGCGCATCTCATAGCACTTCCCGCAGCGGCCGTCGATGTCCGCCGCCACGGCCCGCACGAACGGCCGCAGGCCGTAGTCGTCCCGCTCCAGCAGCGGCAGGCCGATTTCCGCGGCGTACTCCCGCAGGCAGTTGCGCCGGGCCCGGTATTCGGTGAAGGGGTGGATGTTGGGATTGTACCAGTAGCCGGTCACCTGATGGCCCTGGTCCAGCAGCTGCGCCACGGGCCGGTTGGCGCAGGGGGCGCAGCAGATGTGCATCAGAATGTTCAATGGGGGTACGCTCCTTCCGGTTCGTACCCCCATCATACCATATTTCACGAAAATAGCAAGGCATCCCGCCGGGAAAAACCGTTCAGCCCGGCGTCTCCAGATTCAAGACCCCCTGCATCGGCGAGGTGATGAACGGCGCGCACCGCTCCCGGTGGGCCAGGTGCAGCGGATGGTCCCGGAAGCGCTCCAGGGCCGCCATGTCCGCCAGCTCGATGTAGCAGACGACGTCGTACGGCCCGCCGGCCAGGTTCCGCCCCAGCTCCGCCCGGCAGAGGCCCTCAATCCCCTGGAGCGTCTGGAGCGACGCCTGCATGACCTGCACCGCCTGGTCGGCCTGGCCGCTCTCCCGGATGTCCTCCCGCAGCTTCCAGAATGAGATGTTCAGCACCATGGAACCCATACCGTCCTTTCGCTCCGGGCCTCCGGCCCGGGTCTGGAACACTCTCCCTATACCATACTCGTTTTTTCGTGAAAAATAAAGTCTTTCAGTCCAAAAACTTCATGGGCCGTTCCGGCGCGCAGTCCGCTAGTCCAGGGCGATGCCCAGATAGGGCGCCGGCAGGCCCTCCGGCGCGCCGCCGAGCCAGCGGGCCATGGCAAACGGCTCGCTGCCGCCGGGCGTCCGGACGAGGAGCTCCTCGCCGCCCGCCATCCCCGCCGCCAGGGAGCCCCCCTCCGCCAGGTCCCCCGGCCAGAGCAGCTCATAGAGGATTGCCCGGCCTTGGCCGTCCCGGGCCACGCAGGCGCAGCCCTCCAGGCCGTCCTTCTCCAGGCGCAGCAGGCCGCCGCCGTAGAGCCGCGCCGCGGCCTCCTGGAACGCCAGCACCGGCACGGGGCAGGAGACGTAGGCGCCGTCCTCCAGCAGCCGCTCCCGGAGCGCGCCGTACACCGGCGGCGGCACCGTCTCCGCCGACCCGGTGACCGGGACGGCCCGCAGCGTCTCTTGCCGGACGGTGGAGAAGTCCCGGTAGCCGTGGCGGGCATAAAACTGCCGCAGAGACGCCGACCCCGGCACCAGCAGCAGCGCCCGGACGCCCCGGGCCGCAAGATAGCCGGCGGCATAGGCCAGCAGCCGGCCGCAGTGGCCGCGGCCCCGGGCGGCCTCGTCGGTGGCCACGGCGTAGAGGTAGGCGGCCGGCCAGCCGCGGCGCTGCCAGCAGACGGTCTCCGGCAGCCAGCAGGCCATGGCGGCCACCCGCCCCGCCTCCCGGCAGACGAAGACCTGCTCGGGACGGTAGAGCGTCTGGAAGAAGGCGTCAATCAGGGCGTCGTCGTCGCCGAAGGCCTGCTTCCACAGGGCTTTGAGCTGCGGGACCTCCTCCGGGCGGGAGAGGCCGGGGCCTCTCACAGGGACTCCTCCAGCTCGGCCGTGGCCTTGCACAGGAGGATGTCCGGGTGGTACGACTCCTTGGCCTTCCGCAGGCCGGGCAGGCCCATGTCGTCCTCCCGGTTCAGGTAGACCACCTCGGGGTACTTCTGGCGGATATACCGGGCGAACTCCCGGTTGATGGTCGGATAGGCGCCCTGGACCGAGGCGAAGGCCTTCTCAAAGTTCACGTCGAAGGTGTCCGCCTGGATCCGGTTGCCCATGGTGAAGGCGACGATCCGGTCCTCGGCCCTGAGCAGCAGCCCCTCCAGGCCCAGGGCCTCGTAGTCGTCGAACGCCCGCTGGAGGGCGATTTTTTCGATGCGGAAATCGTGCTCCTCCGAGGTCTCGCCGTCGTACTGCTCGAACCAGGCGTCGGCCATGTCCCGCGCCAGCCGGAGGTTCTCCGCCGTCAGCGGCTCCACGGACCAGTCGGGATAGAGCTGCTGGAACTTGTTGCAGTGGTTCCGCTTGGCCTGGAGCTTTTTGCCGCCCAAATCGGCCAGGCGGTTGACGTCGTAGAGGTAGTCGAACGAGGCGCGGTTCTCCGTGAAGCGGAAGCGGCCGGGATAGAGGGCGTCCAGCTCCTCCTTGCGGTTGCACGTGACGCCCAGCAGGCGCATCGGGTGGCCGTAGGCCTTCGCGTCGTCAATCAGCTGGTCGATGACGTAGCGCAGGTCCCCGCTGCCGGCGGGATAGGCGTAGTACTTGGTGTCGTTGTACTTGATAAACTGGACCATGTAGTCGCCCACCTTGGCAATCTGGCCGTAGCCGCGGCCCCAGAGGTAGAGGTTGACGAAGCTACATTCGCTGCCGCGGCAGCCGCTCTTGTGGTACAGCTCGGTAATCCAGCCCCGGTCCTCCAGGGTCGGATGGCGAAATTCGATGCTCAAGGCAATTCTCCTTTTGTATTGGTTTTCCGGTTGGCAAAATTTTCGAAGATATCATAGCACACCAATGGGAATTTTGCAACCGTTCCGGATGCCGGATCCTTATCGTCTGCAAAAGGGGGCCGCGCCATACAGGAGCGCGCCCGGCGCGCCGGGAAATCCGACGCGCCGGGCGGTCTTCAGGAGAGCTCCGTCATGCCGTGGTAGAGCTGGTAATACTCGCCGTGGAGGTCGAGCAGCGCGTCGTGGTCGCCGCGCTCGACGATGCGGCCGTGCTCCAGGACGATGATGGCGTTGGCGTTGCGGACGGTGCTGAGCCGGTGGGCGATGACGAAGACCGTCCGCCCCTCCATCAGCTGGTCCATGCCGGTCTCGATGAGCCGCTCGGTGCGGGTATCGATGTTGGACGTGGCCTCGTCGAGAATCAGCACCGGCGGGTCGGCGATGGCCGCCCGGGCGATGGCCAGCAGCTGCCGCTGGCCCTGGGAGAGGTTCGCGCCGTCGCCGGTAATCAGCGTGTCGTAGCCCTGGGGCAGCCGGCGGATGAAGGAGTCGGCGTTGGCGATTTTCGCCGCCGCCACCACCTCGTCGTCGCTTGCGTCCAGCTTGCCGAAGCGGATGTTCTCGGCGATGGTGCCGGTGAACAGGTGCGTGTCCTGGAGGACGATGCCCAAAGAGCGGCGCAAATCGTCCTTGCGGATTGCCCGGACGTCGATGCCGTCGTAGGTGATGGCGCCGCCCTCGACGTCGTAAAAGCGGTTGATGAGGTTCGTGATGGTCGTCTTCCCGGCGCCGGTGGAGCCGACGAAGGCGATTTTCTGCCCGGGCTTGGCGTAGAGGCTGATGTCCCGGAGAATCGGGTGGCCCGGCACGTAGCCGAAGTCCACGTTCCGGAAGCGCACGTCGCCCCGCAGGAGCGTCAGCGTCCCGTCGGGGGCCTGCCAGGCCCAGCGGCCGGTCTTCTCGCCGCAGGGGACGAGCGCCCCGTCCCGCTCCTGGACGTGGACCAGCCGGATGCTCCCCTCGTCCACCTCGGGCGGCTCCTCCATCACCCGGAAGATCCGCTCCGCGCCGGCCAGCGCCGCCAGCAGCAGGCCGCTCTGCTGGGTGAACTGGTTGATGGGCAGGGCCGCCTGGCGGACGAAGACCAGATAGCTGGCCAGGCTGCCCACGTCAATTTGGCCCCGCAGGGCCATGATGCCGCCCAGCACGGCCACCAGCGCGTAGTTGACGTAGGAGATGCTGACCACGGCCGGAATCATCGTGGCCGCGTACTGCTGGGCGCCGGTGCCGGCGTGGCGCAGCCGCTCGTTCTTCTCGTGGAAGACCCGGAGGTTCTCCCGCTCGTGGTTGAAGACCTTGACGACCTTCTGGCCGCTGACCATCTCCTCGATGTAGCCGTCCAAATCGCCCAGGCACGCCTGCTGCCGGCCGAAGTACATACGGCTGCGCTTGCCGGAGTACTGGATGTACGCGAACATGGCCACGTAGCACACGGTCACCACCAGGGAGAGCCGCCAGTTGAGGATGTAGAGAATCACCAGCAGCCCCACCACCTGGATGAAGCTCTGGATGACCATGGCGAAGGAGTTGTTCAGCGCGTCGGCGACGGTGTCCACGTCGTTGGTGAAATAGCTCATCGTGTCGCCGTGGCGCTGGCTGTCGAAGAACCGCAGGGGCAGGGTCTGGAGATGGCGGAACAGGTCCCGCCGGATGTCGTAGAGGACGCGCTGGGCCGCCCGGACCATCGCCTGGGTGTAGCCCAGGGAGGCCAGGACGCCGGCGCCGTAGATGGCGGCCGTCACCAGGACGCCCCGAATCAGCGCCGTCCAGTCGCCGCCGGCCAGGCTGTTGACCACGGGGCGAATCATGTACGTGCCCAGGAGGTTCGCCAGCGCGCTCACGGCCGCCAGGACGCCCACCACGCCAATCATCAGGGAATGGCGGCCCAGATACGAGAACAGCGCCCGGAGCGTGAACCCCAGGTTCTGCGGCCGGCGGCCGCCGGTTTCCGATTTCTTAGCCATGCGCCTCGTCCCCCTTCATCTGCGTGTGATAGATCTCCTGGTAGATGGGGTCGCCCGCCAGCAGTTCCCGGTGGGTGCCGACGGCGTGGATGCGGCCGTCGTCCAGGATGACAATCTGGTCGGCGCCCATGACCGACGTGACCCGCTGGGCGATGATCAGCTTCGTCACGTCGGTGCGCCGGGCCAGGGCCTTGCGGATGCGGCCCTCGGTGGCGGTGTCCACGGCGGAGGTGGAGTCGTCAAAAATCAGGATCTTCGGGTTTTTCAGCAGGGCCCGGGCGATGCACAGCCGCTGCTTCTGGCCGCCGGAGACGTTGACGCCGCCCTGGCCCAGGTCGCTGTCCAGGCCGCCGGGCATCCGCTCGAGGAACTCGTCGGCGCAGGCGGCGCGGCAGGCCTCCCAGAGCTGCTCGTCGGTGGCCTTCTGGTTGCCCCAGCAGAGGTTCTCCCGGACGGTGCCCGAGAAGAGGACGTTCTTTTGCAGCACGATGCCCACGGCGTCCCGGAGGGCCTGGAGGTCGTACTCGCGCACGTCGTGGCCGCCGACCAGCAGCCGCCCGGCGGTGACGTCGTAGAGCCGCGGGATGAGCTGCACCAGGGTCGTCTTGGCCGCGCCCGTGCCGCCGAGGATCCCCACCGTCTGGCCCGAGGCGATGTGGAGCGTCACGTGGGACAGCGCGTCGTTCTGGGCGTCGGCCCGGTAGCGGAAGCTGACGTCCTCGAAGTCGATGGAGCCGTCGGGCACCTCGGTCCGGGCGTCCTCCGGGCTGGTCAGGGCCACCGGCTCGTCGAGGACCTCGAGGATCCGCCGGACGCTGGCCAGGGAGCGGGTCAGTAGCAGGAAGACGTTGGAAATCAGCATCAGGGAATTGAGGACCTGCATCACGTAGCTGAGGAAGCCCGTCAGCTGCCCGACGGCCAGGGAGCCGCCGAGAATCATGCTGCCGCCGAACCACATGATGAGGACCGTGGCGGTGTACATGGTCAGCTGGAAGGCCGGCAGGTTCAGCACCGCCGTGCGGAAGGTCCGGCGGCTGGTCTCCGAGAGGGCGTCGTTGGCCTCCTGGAAGCGCCGCTCCTCCCAGTCCCCGCGGACGAAGGCCTTGACGGCCCGGATGGCCGTCAGGTTCTCCTGGACCACGTTGTTCAGGTGGTCCACAGCCTTCTGGAGGCGGCCGTACATCGGCGCCACCCGCCGGATGACCAGCACGAGGACCAGCGCCAGCACCGGCGCGCAGACGAAGAACACCAGCGCCAGCCGGGCGTTCATGTAGAAGGACAGGCCGATGCCCATCAGGAACATCACCGGGCTGCGGACCAGCGGGCGGAAGCCGCCGTTGAGGGCGTTCTGGATGACCGTCACGTCGGTGGTCATCCGGGTCACCAGGGAGGAGGTGCGGAAGCGGTCCAGATTGGCAAAGGAGAACCGCTGCACCGCCTCGTACTCCGCCGAGCGGATGTGCGCGCCGAGGCCGTACGTGGCGCGGGCGGCGTACCGGGCGTACAGCAGGCCGCTGAGCAGGGAAATCAGCGCGCAGATGCCCATCCACACGCCCTGGTGGAAGATGAAGCCCAGGTCCCGGTTGGCCACGCCCACGTCGATGATGTCGGCCATCAGCACCGGGATGACCAGCTCAAAGCCCGTCTCCACCAGCACCAGCAGCGCCCCAAGGAACAGATCCCGGCGGTACGGGCCCAGGTATCCCGCCAGGCGGCGCAGCTCCCTCATTGGTCCGCCTCCCGGTTCAGCGCCGTGCGCAGATTCCGGTAGGCCCGGCTCAGATAGTCGGCCAGCTGCGCCCGCTCCTCCTCGGAGAAGCCCTCGAGCATCGTCTGCTCCATGGCCTGCCGCCGGTGCTGCCAGGACTCGTGAGCCCGCCGGCCCAACTCGGTCAGGTGAATCAGGCCCGTCTTCCGCCCGGCGCGGGACGTGCCCCGCTGGATGAAGCCGTTGCGGTCCAGGCTGTCGAGCATCCGGCAGACGGCCGCGGGGTCGATTTCAAAGTATTCGGCCATGTCCTTCTGGAGACACGGGCCGTTCGTGGCCAGGAACGACAGCAGCTTCGGCTGCCCCGCCCCCAGCCCCATGCCGGCAAGGCCGGCGCGCATATATGCCCGCTGCGCATGGTACGCCCGATACAGCAGCATCTGGTACGTCTTTTCCATGGGGTGCCCTCCTCTGTTCTCTCCGTAAATTCCATGTTAAGCGTTGATACATCAATCATACGAGGATTTCTGGCTTTGTCAAGAGGGAAAACGCGCTTTCCGGTTGCGGCGGGCGCGAGAAGCGGGTATACTAGGGGACGGACAACCGGAGTACAGGGAAGGGGGGATTGCCGTGACAACGGTGCTGCTGGTGGACGACGAGCGGACGATTGTGGAGAGCCTGGGCGCGTACCTGCGTCAGGAGGGCTTCCGGGTGGAGGCGGCCGGTTCCGTGGCCGGGGCCCTGGCCTTGTCCGGGCCGTGGGACCTGGCGCTGCTGGATGTGACGCTGCCCGACGGCAGCGGTCTGGACATCTGCCGCTGCCTGCGGCAGCGGGGGGACACGCCGGTGATTTTCCTGACGGCCTCGGACGACGAGGCCAGCGTCGTCCGGGGGTTCGAGGCCGGGGCCGACGACTACGTCTCCAAGCCCTTCCGCCCCCGGGAGCTGATTTCCCGGATGCGCAGCGTGCTGCGCCGGGCCGGCAAGGCGGGCCTCCTCACCTGCGGCCCGCTGACGGCCGACCCGGCCCGGGGCACCGTCTCCCGGGACGGCCGGGAGCTGACCCTGTCGGCCCTGGAGTACCGGCTGCTGCTGGTGCTGCTCCACAACCAGGGAGCCGTGCTGCGCCGGGAGCGGCTGCTGGAGGAGATCTGGGACGTCGGCGGCGGCTTCGTCAACGACAACACGCTGACCGTCTACATCAAGCGCCTGCGGGAGAAAATCGAGGACGACCCCCAGCACCCGGCGCTCCTGCGGACGGTCCGGGGCCTGGGCTACCGGATGGGAGGGACGCCGTGAAGCTGCTGCGCAACCCGGAGGTCCGCCGCGGGCTGCTCCTCTGGGCGGCGGCCGCGGCGCTCCTGGCCGCGGGGGCCGCTTGGACGGCCGGCCCGGCCGCCGCCGGGTGGGTCCTGGCCGCCGCCTGCGGGCTGGCGGCGCTTCACCTCGCGGAGACGCGCCGCCGCTACCGGCAGCTGGCCCGGCTGGCCGGGGAGCTGGAGGAGATGCTCCACGGCGCGGAGGGCTCCCTGGAGCGGTACCGGGAGGGGGAGCTGGCCATCCTCCAGAACCAGCTGGCCAAAATGGTCCCCCGCCTCCGGGAGCAGGCCGAGGCCCTGGGCCGGGACAAGCGGTTCCTGGCCGACGCCATGGCCGACCTCTCCCACCAGCTGCGCACGCCGCTGACCTCCCTGGAGCTGACGGCGGCGCTGCTGGCCCGGGAGCCGCTGGAGGAGGGCCGCCGCCGTCAGCTGACGGGCGAGCTGCGCCGCCTTCTCCAGCGGGTGGACTGGCTGGTGGAGACGATGCTCAAGCTCTCCCGCCTGGACGCCGGCACGGTGACCATGGCCCGGGAGCCGGTGGACGCGGCGGAGCTGGTGGCCCAGGCGGCCGCGCCCCTGGCCGTCCCTCTGGATCTGCGGGACATCACCCTGACCGTGGAGGCCGCCGGCGGCGAGACCTTCACCGGCGACATGGCCTGGTCGGTGGAGGCCCTGGGCAACATCCTGAAAAACTGCATGGAGCACACGCCGCCCGGCGGGGCCATCCGCGTGCAGGTCCGCCAGACGCCCATTTTCACCGAGATTGCCGTGGCCGACACCGGCCCGGGCATCGCGCCGGAGGACCTGCCGCGCCTGTTCGAGCGGTTCTACCGGGGCCGGCACGCCGGGGACGGCAGCGTCGGCATCGGCCTGGCCCTGGCCCGGCAGATTGTGGCCATGGAGAACGGCACCATCCAGGCGGCCAACGGCCGCGGCGGCGGGGCGGTCTTCACCCTGCGCTTCTACCACGGGACTGTGTAACCCCCGGACGGGACGCTTTTGGACGTCCCTTCCGGGGGTTTCGGCAGCACGGGCCATCCCTATTTATTTCCCCGGGAGGCAGGCCACGGCGGCCTCCTCCGCCGGCAGGGCGGCGCGGTAGCGCTCCATGAACCGGGCGAAGCCCCGGACGTCCGCCTCGTCGGGCGCGACGGTCGCCACCGCCTTGCCGGCGAAGACGCGGTCCGCCAGGTAGGCCCGGAGGGACTCCCCGGCGGCGCGGCGGGCGGCGTAGGCCGCCAGCAGGGCCATGCCCCACGGGCCGCCCTCCCCGGCCGTCTCCAGGACCGACACCGGCGTCCCGGCAACCGCCGCCAGGATCCGCTGGCCGGCCTCGGGCGTCTTGAAGAAGCCGCCGTGACCCATGAGCCGGTCCACCGCGACCTGCTCCCGCGCCAGCAGGTCCAGCCCCGCCTTGAGGCTGGCCACCGCCCCGTAGAGCTGGGCGCGCATCAGCGCCGGGAAGGAGAAGTCGCTCTCCGGCCCCCGGACCAGCAGGGGCCGGCCCTCGGCCAGGCCCATCAGCGGCTCGCCGGCCAGGTAGTTGTAGAGCACCAGCCCGCCGCCGTCGGCCGGGCCCCGGAGGGCCGTCCGGAACATGGCGGTGAAGATGGCGTCCATGTCCGGCGTCTGCCCCAGCGCCTCCAGGAAGCCGGCGTACATCCCGGCCCAGGCGTTGAGTTCGTTGGTGCAGTTGTTGCCGTGGACCATGGCCACCGGCGCGCCGTCGGGCGTCGTCACCAGGTCAATCTCCGGATAGGGCCGGCGCAGCGGCCGCTCCAGGACGAGCATCGCGAAAATCGACGTGCCGGCCGACACGTTGCCTGTCCGCGGCGCCACGGAGTCGGTGGCCGCCATGCCGGTGCCGGCGTCGCCCTCGGGCGGGCACAGCGGGACGCCCGGCAGCAGGTCCCCGTCCGGGTCCAGGAGCCGCGCCCCCTCGGCGGTCAGGGCGCCGGCGTCCTCGCCGGCCGGGAGGACCTGGGGCAGGATCTCCCGCAGGCCGCGCCGGAATCCCCGGGCGGCGGCCAGGGTGTCGAAGCTGTCGGCCATGGCCCCGTCGTAGTCCCCGGCGGCGCTGTCGATGGGGAACATACCGCTGGCGTCGCCGACGCCCAGGACCCGCCGCCCCGTCAGCCGCCAGTGGACGTAGCCGGAGAGCGTCGTCAGGAACTCGATGCGGCCCACGTGGTCCTCGCCGTCCAGCAGCGCCTGGTACAGGTGGGCCGCGCTCCACCGCTGGGGGATGTGGAAGCCGAAGCAGCCGCTCAGGGCCTCGGCCGCGGCGGCGGCCGTGGTGTTCCGCCAGGTGCGGAAGGGCGAGAGCAGCCGTCCGTCCCGGTCCAGCGGCAGATAGCCGTGCATCATGGCCGAGACGCCCATGGCCGCCAGGCGCGTCAACGTCACGCCGCAGCGGCGGGCCACGTCGGCTTTCAAATCGGCATAGGCCGCCCGGAGGCCGGTCCAGACGTCGTCCAGGTGGTACGTCCAGTAGCCGCCCTCATAGCGGTTTTCCCAGGCGTAGCTGCCCGAGGCCAGGACCTCGTGCTCTGGGCCGATGAGGACCGCCTTGATGCGGGTCGAGCCCAGTTCCAGGCCGAGGATTGCCTGGCCGCCGGTGAGAATCGTGCGGGTGTCCATGGGAACTCCTCCTTTGCGGCCGCCGGGGGCCGGTTGTTGCCTCCAGTATACGCGGCCGGCCGGAAAAGGTCAAGGCGTCACCCAGCGGGGCGGCACGCCGCCGGTGCGCCGGACGAAGGCGGGCCGCCCGCCCAGCGGGAACTGCACCGGCGCGTCCCGCTCCAGCAGCTGCGGGAGCTCGGCGTAGGCAATCTGCTGGTTGTCGTAGGTGGTCCAGTAGCAGCGGCCCGACTCGGCGCAGAGCACGGCGGTGTAGAGGGTGTGGTCGTAGGCCGGCGTCCCGCCGCCGTCCAGGCGGACCATCCCCAGGGGGAAGGCGGCGTTCTGGAGCAGCCGGAACATCCGGGCCACGCCGGTCTCCTCGTCGCGGCCCGGCACGGCGTACCGCCGCAGGAAGGCCAGGCGGACGAAGCGGGACGGACTGCTCCAGTCGCCAGGGAGCCCCTGGGCGCCGCTGCCGGTGAAGCAGGGGGCCGGCCCGCCGGCCAGGTCCGGCCCGGGGCGCTCGGCGTCCCGGACGGCGGCGTAGTTGAGCAGGTTCAGCCGGTGCCAGTCGTAGCCCGGGCTGTTGGTCATCACGCCCAGGGACGCCCGGTGGAGCCGGATGCCGGCCTCGTCGGGCTCGGCCACCAGGGTCTCGCCGGTGCGGTCGCGGAAGCACCAGTGGAGCGGCGGCACCTCCCCCAGCAGGGGCCGGCCGACCAGTGTCGCCTCCCGGCACAGGGCCTGGGCGGCCTCGGCCACCGTGGCGCACTGGGCCAGCAGATGGTACACCGCCATGGGCGGCTGCAGCGGAAGCGTGCCGGGCCGGGCGTCGTCCCGGTACCGGGCGAAGCCCCGGTAGTAGAGCTGGCCGCCCATGAGCCCGCGCTCGTTGACGCCCTCGTAGAGCAGCGGCATGTCCGGCCCGAGCAGCAGGCCCACGCCCAGGGCGGCGTACCGGGACCGGCAGCTGTCGCCGCTTCCGGCGCAGGAAGCATACGCCGTGCCCCGGGGCAGATACGTGACGGCGGTGCCGTCGGCCAGGGCGTGGAAATCCAGGTTGCGGCCCCAGAGATGGCGGCTGTCGCCGGTGTCCCAGGCCAGGGCGCTGCACCCGGCCGCTAGGGCGGCGTTTGATGTCTCGTTCATCCAATTCCTCCAATCCCCGGCAGCGGCGGAAGCTCCTGCCGCGCCGGTGTCTTCGACCCTAGATTGCCCGGCGCGGCGCCGATTCAACCGCCCGCGGCCCTGCGGGCGCGTTTGCATAATTCCCCACAAAATGCAGACAATAGGGAGGCCAAATGAACGAGGTAAGGAGTCAGGATAGATGAAAGCTACGGGAATTGTACGCCGCATCGACGACCTGGGCAGGGTCGTTATTCCAAAGGAAATCCGCCGCACGCTGCACATCCGCGAGGGCGACCCCCTGGAGATCTACACGGAGAAGGACGGGGAGGTCATCTTCAAGAAGTATTCCCCGCTGGGGGACCTGTCGGAGTTCGCCGCCCAGATCTGCGAATCCATCGGGAAGAACACCGGGCGCATCGCGGCCATCTCCGACCGGGACGCCATCATCGCCCTGTCCGGCGCGCCCCGGCGGGAGCTGCTGGACAAGCGCAACTCCCCCGACCTGGAGCAGCTGATGGAACAGCGCAAGCCGTACCGCTACGCGGCCGGCGGCCCGCGGATCCGGGCCAGCGAGGCCTCCGAGAAGTATTTCCTCGGCGTGGCCGCGCCCATCCTCTCCGAGGGGGACCTGATGGGCTGCGTGCTGCTGCTGTCCGAGGAGCAGGACGAGCCCATGGGCGAAGGAGACCAGAAGCTGGCCCAGACCATCGCCTCCTTCCTGGGCCGCCAGATGGAGAGCTGAGACGCGCCCCCGCGCCGACAATGAAACGGCGCGGGGGCTTTACAGCGGTGATATACTGGAATTAGATAGCAAATAGGCTCCCGCGAAGAAAGGATGGTACATCATGCAAGTTCTCCTGGTCAACGGCAGCCCCCACGAGAAGGGCTGCACCTACACGGCGCTGATGGAGGTGGCCTCGGCCCTGGAGGCGGAGGGCGTCCAGTGGAAGCTGTTCCAGCTGGGAAAGAAGCCCGTCCGGGGCTGCGTGGCCTGCGGCGGCTGCAGCCGCAACAGCCGCTGCGTCTTCACCGACGACGGATGTAACGCGCTCATCGACGACATGCTGGCGGCCGACGGCCTGATTGTCGGCTCGCCGGTCTACTACGCCGGCCCCAACGGCGCGCTGTGCGCCGTGCTGGACCGGGCCTTCTACGCCACCGGCGGCGCCATGGCCCACAAGCCGGGGGCGGCCGTGGTCTCCTGCCGCCGGGGCGGCGCCAGCGCCACCTTCGACCGGCTGAACAAGTACTTCACCATCAACGAGATGCCCGTGGTGTCCTCCCAGTACTGGAACTCCGTCCACGGCAAGACGCCCGACGAGGTGCGCCAGGACCTGGAGGGCCTCCAGACGATGCGCACCCTGGGCCGCAACATGGCGTGGGTGCTGCGGGGCCTGGCCGGCTCCGCGCCCGCGGCCCCGGAGGCCCGGGTCTGGACCAACTTCATCCGGTAAGCGCTCAGCCAACAGCGCCCGCCGCGGAACCTCGGTTCCGGGCGGGCGCTGTTGTTCGACTGCGGCTCAGGCCGTCTCCGCCGGCGGGCCGGCCAGGGCTGCCAGAACCTCGCCGATGTCCCCGTCGATGCAGATGGAGCGCTCCGCAATCTCGGCCGGCGCGGCCGCGTCCCCGCGGTTGACACAGGCGTAGACGGCCTCCGGGTTCCGCTGTGTCATCTGCCAGAAGGGGTATTTGATGATGACCGGAGTGTTGTACCCGACGCCCAGCTCCAGGTAGAGCACCCGGCCGCGGCGGTGGCGGCGGAGGAACTCGGCGTACCGGCCGGCGGCCGCGTGCCAGCCGGCGTCCTCCACGAAGCGGTCGTCGGCCCGGAGATTCACCGCCAGCGGCCGGCCGCAGCGGGGGCAGCGGGGGATTAGTTCCGCGGGCACCAGCAGGTCCCGCTGGGCCGCCGCCATGGCGCGGACCTGGGCCTCGTTGTCCCAGGTCTCCTGGCAGCAGGGCCCGGTACACTGGAACAGGCCGTAGTCCCCCTGGGTGTAGAACAGCCGGCGCTTGTCAAAGCCGGCCTTCTGGAAGCAGTGGTCCACGTTGGTGGTCAGCACGAAGTAGTCCCGCCCCTCCAGCAGCCGCAGCAGCCAATCGTACACCGGCCGCGGCGGGTCCTGGTAGCGGTTGACGTAGATGAACCGGCTCCAGTAGGCCCAGTAGGCCTCCGGCGAGGCAAAGGGGTAGAAGCCGCCGGTGTACATATCCCGGAAGCCGTACCGCTGCGCGAAGTCCGAAAAGTACCGCCGGAACCGCTCGCCGTCATAGGTAAAGCCGGCCGAGGCCGAGAGGCCCGCGCCCGCGCCCACCAGGACGGCATCAGCGGCCTCCAGGCTGCGCCGCAGCCGCGCCAGGTCCTCCGAGCAGCGCCCGGTAGCAGTCCGCGTCCACGTCTTTGAAGACATTGAAAAGCACCTCCAATCGTTCTCTGCCCGGGAAGGCCGTGACGGTCTCCACGGCAATCTCCGCCGCCCGGCGGTTGGGGAAGTGGAACTCCCCAGTGGAAATGCAGCAGAAGGCCACGCTCCGCAGCCCCTGCTCCAGGGCCAGCGCCAGGCAAGCGCGGTAGCAGGCGGCCAGCTGCGCCTCGTCGGCCGCCGTGAGCGGACCGCGGACGATGGGGCCCACCGTGTGCAGCACATAGCGGCAGGGCAGGTTGAAGGCCGGGGTCAGCTTCGCGCCGCCGGCCGCCTCCTCGTGGCCCTGGCGTTCCATGAGCCGGCGGCAGGCCAGGCGCAGCTGCACGCCAGCGTAGGTGTGAATGGCGTTGTCGATGCAGCCGTGGTTGGGGGCGAAGCAGCCCAGCAGCTGGCTGTTGGCGGCGTTGACGATGGCATCGCACCGCAGCGTCGTGATGTCCCCCTGCCACAGGTAGAGCCCCGGCCGGACGGGCCTCAGGTCCGCCAGGTCGGTGACGCCCTTGCGCCGGGTCTCCTCCCGGAGGTAGGCGTCCTGGACCTCCAGGAACGCCGCCGGGGCCGGGACGGGCGGGCGCACGTTGAAGAGGGCCCGCAGCAGCCGGCGCTGCCCGGCCTCGTCGGCGGGCACCGGCACGGCCGCGCCGTCGGGGCGCTCGGCCAGGAGGGCCTCCAGCAGCCAGCGCCGCCGTTCGCTCTGGGTCACGAGACCGCCTCCCTTCTCCGGACGGCGGAGACGGGGCAGTGGGCCAGGCAGTTTCCGCAGTGGAGGCAGTGCTCCTGGGCGATGACGTAGGGCTGCCCCGGCGCGATGCAGTGCTGGGGGCAGTGTTCGGCGCAGATCCCGCAGCCGATGCACTCCTCCCCGATGACAAACCCCCTGGGGGCCGCCTCGCCGCCGCCCAGGGCGTAGGTCTCCCGGAAAATCGGCCGCACCCCCAGGTGGAAATACTCGATTACCGCCCGGCGGATGGCAAAGACGACGCCGATTTCCCGGGTGTCCCCGGGGTAGACGTTGGCCAGGTACGGCTGTTCGCCGAAGATGACGTCCCGCCAGCGGGCCTGCTGGTCCTCGGGGACCGGCTCGGCCCGGCCGGAGAGGCGAATCATCTCCTTGAAGCGGGTGTAGCCGAGGATCTGCACCCGGCCGTCGTCGAGCAGCTGGCGGCAGAAGTCCTTGCCCCGGGCCGTGAAGAAGTACAGGGCCTCGGGCTCGTAGTGGATGGCGCTGATGCTGCGCACCTGGGGCGCGCCGTCCCGGTCCACCGTGGCAAAGGCCAGGACGCCCACCAGCTGCAATTTTTTCAGGCACGTTTGCCCGTCCATGTCAGACCACCTCCCAAGGTTTTGCATCCTGCTCCGTCAGCCGCAGGACCCGCCCGGCCCGGCGGGGCTTCGCCGTCGGGTGGGCGTCGCCGGGCCTCGGATAGCCCAGCAGCAGCTGCGCCACCGCATAGTAGTCCGGCCGGATGCCCCAGCGGCGGAGCAGCGCCTGGCCGTAGGGGTCGGCGAACGCCGTCCAGCCCTGGCCGATGTAGCAGGAGCCGACGCCCAGGGCGTCCGCCGCCAGCATCATGTTCTCGGCCGCGGCGGCGCAGTCCTCGGCCGCAAACAGGAAGTTCTTCGGCCCGAACAGGGTGACGACCGTGGGGGCGTCGTAGAAGGCGTTCGTCAGCTTCGGGTCGTCGGCGATGCTGGGCTGTTCCCGGGAGACGTAGCGGTCGCCCGAGGCCATCCGCGGCCGGGAGTTGGCCCGCTTGCACTTCCCCAGCCGCTCGTTGCACGCCCGGTCCTGGCAGACGGCCAGCAGCGGCCCCTGCCGCCCGCCGGCGCTGGGGGCGTACAGGCCGGCCCGGAGGATTTCCTCCAGGGCCGCCGGTTCCACCTGCCGCGCGTCAAACCGCCGGATGGAGCGCCGGTGGAGAATGGTCTCCAGAACGGTCCGGTCCATTCAGCCCACCTCCTTCCAGCACTGGGGGTCGGCGGCGTAGAAGTCGCCGTCCCGTCCGCTGGCCACGGCCGGGCAGCCGCGGCAGTAGGCCAGCAGCTCGCACCGGGCGCACTTGGCAAATCGGCCGTAGTCGCGGTAGCGCTCCATCTCGCCAATCCACACATCGGCCAGCCGCTCCTCGAACACGTTGCCCACCCGGCTGTTCTGCACCCGGCGGCAGGCGTAGACGTCGCCGGTCGGGAGAATCGTCAGGTGGCAGTTGCCGCAGTTGCAGCCGCCGTATATCATCCCCGGCTCGGCGCCGGCCGGGAGCTGGAATGCCCCGGTCTCATATTCGTACAGAGTCCACAGGTGGTCCTTCCGGTTGAAGTAGGTCCGGCAGCCGGCCGCCTGGTACGCCCGGAACTTCGCGTCGCAGTCGGCCAGCAGCTGCCGGTAGCGCAGGGGCTCGATGCCCACGTCCTTCTCCCCGCTGGTGGGGCAGTAGCGGGCAAAGGCGAAGACGTCGGCGCCGGCCTCGACGACGGCGTCGAGAATCCCCGGCACCTGGTCGATGTTGGTCCCGGAGACCGTGGTCATGATGACGCTGCGGATCCCCGCCCGCCGGAGGCAGCCGAGCTTCTCCAGGGTGCAGTCGTAGCTGCCGGGCTTGCGGAACCAAATGTCAGGCGGCGCCGCTCCGGGCGCTCTCCCGCCTGCAACGGTATTGTAGCCCGGTTGCCGGCCGAAAACCAGTACGCACAAATTGATTACTTGGTCACCTCCGGGTAACCGCCCCTTGCGCCGTCCGGCGCGTTCCCGTATAATGCTGGCATAACCGTGCGGCTCCGCGCGGCTCGGAAAGGAGGCGGCCCTGTGCTGACAAAGGAAGAACTGCCCGCCTGCCCGGTGGCGACCACCGTGCAGCTGATTGGGAGCAAATGGAAACTGCTGATTCTGCGCAACCTCATCCAGCGCCCGTGGCGCTTCAACGAGCTCCGGCGGGACCTGGAGGGCATCAGCCAGAAGGTCCTCAGCGACAGCCTGCGGGCGCTGGAGGAGGACGGCATCGTCACCCGGACGGTCTACGCCGAGGTGCCGCCCCGGGTCGAGTACGCCCTCTCCCCCCTGGGGGAGTCGATGCGGCCCATCCTGGACGCCATGGAGCAGTGGGGCCGCGCCTACAAAGAGCGGCTGCCCTGAGGCCGGCCGGCTTCCGGGCGCAAGCCGGAACATCCTCTTGACGCCGGCCGCCGGATGTGGTATGATGCAGGCATCTAATTAGCAATACTAAATAGCGATACAAAGCAGAGGCGACCCTATGGACGACAGATACGTGCAGCAATTCAAGAAAGGTTCGCTGGAGATGATTCTTCTGTGCCTCATCGGGCGCGGGGAAACCTACGGCTACGAACTCATCACCGAGTTGAACCGCAGCGCCGCCGTTTTGGGCTACGCAAAAGAGGGAACCGTCTATCCCATTTTGTACCGCTTGCAGCGGGCGGAGCTCATCCGGTGCCGGCTGGCGCCCGCCGCGGCCAACGGCGGGTCCAAGAAGTACTATGCCCTGACCGAGAAGGGCCGGGACGTGCTGCACGAGCTGCTCCAATTTTGGGAGCGCTATGCGCACTGCGTCAACGGCTTTATCGCCGGGTATCGGCAAACGGAGGCGTCGGAATGAAGGAACGGTATATTCAGCGGGTGCGGGCGGCGCTGTCCGCGCCCCGCAGCGTGAAGCGAGAGATTGTGCGGGACCTGGAGGAGGCCTTTGCCTCCGCGGCGGAGCACGGCGAGACGGAGCAGCAGGTCATCCGGCGGCTGGGTGCGCCGGAGGAATTTGCGGCCAGCGCCGCGGAGTCCTTTGGCGTCGGCCAGGGGGACGCCCGGCGGCGGACCGGGCTCCGTTCCGCACTCCTTGCCGCCGTCGTTGCCGTTGCCGCCTTTTCCCTCTATGCCGCCGTGCGGCCGGGCGGCGTGCCGGAGGGCGCCATCGGGCAGGCCGACGCCGCGACGCAGATTCAGGTGACCGGCGGCTGGGGCGGCGACCTGCTGTACGGCATTTTGGCCGTCGGGATTGCGGCCGCGCTGCTCGCGGTGTTCCAGGTTGTCCGGGCCATCCGCAAAGCGGGGAATCCGCGATGAAGCGGCGCGCCGTCGTGTGTGCCGTGCTGCTCGCGCTTGCCGTGTCGGCGTGTGCGCGGCAGGAGCCGCCGTCCGATTCCATCACCGCGCTCGACGCGGGGGCGTGGCCGGACAATGAATACACGGAGGGGCTTCCCGTCCCGCCCGGCGCCGTTGCGTGGGCGATGCTCGACACGGAGCGCCAATATTGCAGCGTCCACCTCACGAACGTCAGCGAGAGCGACTGCGCGGCGTACATGGAAGCCGTGCAGGAGGCGGGGTTTTCCGTGGTGGAGCACGCTGCGGAGGAGCTTGAGGGGGCGCGCTATGAATCGGCGGGGACGCTTTTGTCGGATGGCGCGCGGTGGATGAGCATCAGCCGCCTCCCGGACAGCCTGACCCTCTATCTCTCCCCCGGCGCATCGTAACCCGCCCCCGCGGTGCGCAGCCAATGCGGCACGGAGGCGGCAATCCGTCTCAAAACAAGGCCCGCGGATTTTGCATCCGCGGGCCTTGTTCCGTGTAGAATACCGCATACCCGTCGCCCAGGCGGCGGCTGCGGCGCACCGGGCCGCAGCCCGGCTTACAGCCCCAGGGGCTCCACCCAGGCGGCCACGTCCTGCTCCGCGGCGCCGCTCGGGAACCGTTGGCCCTCCTGCCAGTCGCCGGTGCCGGCCAGCGCCGCCAGACGCTGCCCGCTCTCGCCCAGGCCGGAGCTGGAGGAGGTGCAGAAGGGTATGACCGTCTTACCCGTAAAATCGTTCCCTTCCACGAAGCCCTCCACCGGCCAGGCGGCGTCGTACCACCAGATGGGATAGCCCAAGAACACCACGTCGTAGGCCTCCCAGTCCTCCGGTGTGTATGCGGCGAGCTCGGTGTCCCGGGCCTCGGGGTGCTCGTACTCGTAGACCACCCGGCTGCCTGCGTCGTTCCAGTCCAGATCTTCGGCCGTGTAGGGGGCGGCAGGGGTAATCTCAAACACATCGCCGCCGGTGGCCTCCGCAATGGCATTTGCCACCCGCTCCGTGTTGCCGGTCGCAGAGAAGTAGGCCGCCAGGACGCGGCCGCCCTCCGCCGGGGCCTCCGGCTGCGCGGGCGTTTCCGGGGCCAGATAGTTCCGCAGAATCGTGGCAACCTGGGCGCGGGTGGCGCTGTTCCCGGGCAGGAACCGATTGCCCGACACGCCGGTGACAATCCCGTTTGCCCGGGCCCACTCCACCGCCGGAAGGGCATAGGCGGAGATGTCCGCCGCATCGGCAAAGTCCTCCCCGGCCTCCGCCGCCGGGCTGCCGGCGTACCGCCAGAGGAGGGCGGCAATCTGTTCCCGGGTCACCGGGTCGTCGGGTCCGAAGCGCTCGCCGGAATAGCCGCTGACCACGCCGGTCAGCCGGGCCCAGTAGACCCCGTCGGCATACCAGGCGTCCCCGGGCACATCGGCGTAGGGATAGCCCAGGTTCTTGTTTTCCAGAGACGGCGCGCCGGCCAGGCGGTACAGCGTCGTCACAAGCATCCCGCGGGTCATCGTCCCCTCGGGGTCAAACGCGGTGTCCGAGGTGCCGCCCATCAGGCCGTTGTCCCGGACGTATGCCACCGCATCGGCGTACCAGGCGTCCGCCGCCACGTCGGAGAAGCCCGTATCCGCTGCCGCGGCCGTCACACCCAGGCTGAGCGTCACGGCCAGGGCCGCCAGAGCAGCCCCCATTCGTTTCCAAATCCGCATGGTTATCCCTCCTTCACACATTCTCCCGGCCGTAGACCTCCTTGGCCATCCGCAGCGCCGCCCAGGCCTTGGGCCAGCCTGCGTAAAAGGCCAGCTGCGTCAGGGCTTCCGCCATCTCCACGGCGGTGACGCCGTTGGCCTTGGCCCGCTCGATGTGATGCAGCAAGGACGTGTCCAGGATGCCGCTGGCCATCAGGGCGGAGACGGTGATGAGGCTCCGGTCCCGGGGCGAGAGCCGGTCCTCCCGGGCCCAGACCTCGCCGAACAGCACGTCGTCGTTGAGCTCGGCAAACTTGGGGGCGAATTCGTTCATGGCATCTCTGCCGGCTGTTACAGGTTTCATGACATAGCCACCTTTCCGTTCCACGCGTTTACTTCTGATCCTCCACCGGCGGAACCATCTCCGCGTACTTTTTCAGCAGCTCGGGGGTGCTGTGGTAATACCGCTTCTGCCGGTCCATGGCGGCGATTTTCGCCATCTCCCCATCGGTGAGGGAGAAGTCGAACAGGTCCAAATTGGCCCTGATGTGCTCCGGGTTCTTGGAGCCGGGAATCACGATGTCGCCCGCCTGAATGTGCCAGCGGAGAATCACCTGGGCATTGCTCTTGCCGTACTTCTTGGCCAGCTCGGTGAACAGCGGCTCCTCCCGCAGCGCCCTGTCCCCGTGGCCCAGGGGGTACCAGGCCTGCATCACCATGCCCTCCCCGCTGAGGAACTTCTTCAGCTCCTTCTCCTGGGAGTAAGGGTGGACCTCCGTCTGGAGAACGGCGGGCTTCACCGTGCAGACGTCCAGGATTTCCCAGATCTGGTCCTGGGTGAAGTTGGACAGGCCGATGGCCCAAACCTTGCCCGCCCGGCAGGCCTCCTCCATCCGCCGGTAGCCGGCCATGTAGTTGCCGGCGGGCTGGTGCAGCAGCAGCAAATCGATGTAATCGGTGTCCAGCCGCGCCAGGGTCTTGTCCACGGCGTCGGCCTGCTCATAAAAGCTGGGCCACAGCTTGGTCTCCAGGAAGATGGCCTCCCTGGGCACGCCGGACTTCCGGATGGCGCGGCCCACGGCCTTTTCGTTCAGATAGGCGTTGGCAGTGTCGATGAGGCAGCCGCCGCACGCGAGGGCGCCGAGGACCGAGGCTTCCGCCTCGTCGGGGCTCAGCAGGAAGGTACCGATGCCCACCATGGGCATTTTCACGCCGTTTTGCAACGTTGCAAATTCCATTTCCAGCATCCTTTCCGAGTTTCAAATGCAGTCGTTATAGATAATCGGCTTAATCAGGCTCCGGTCATGGTGCAAAAACAACTCCATGGCCGCCGGGATCCTGGCCAGGTTCATGTCTGCGTCCCGGATGTAATAGGTCTCCACAAAGGAGCCGCCCCGGTCCGGGTAGTCCACCCCGGCGTACAGATTGTCCTGGTGCCGCTTGGCCCGGCCGTCCTGGGCCTCCAGGCTCCGCCACACCGGCATCACCGAACAGACGATGACCCGGTCGCCCACCCGGAAATCCCGGACCTCCGGCCCCACCTCGACAATCTCGCCGCACATTTCGTGGCCCACCGCTTTGCCCAGAAGATAGGGCAGGGATGCGCACCCGGTGGCGCACAGATGGGCGTCGCTGGTACAGGGGGACCAGATGAGCGGCCGAATCAGCGCCCCGGTGGGGCAGATCTCCTCCGGCAGAGGGCACCGGTCGCGGACGGCCAGGGTATTTTGCCCGGTGATGACAACCCCTTTCATGTACTTCATTCGCAAACAGCTCCTTTCCAAAATCCGGCCCGGCCGGCGCTCGCCGCCGCGGTCCACGAAGGCCAGTTTGATTGTAGTCCCGGCGCCCTTGCAGGAGAAGTCCCGAAAAGTTTTGCAGTAGATACCCTTCGGTTGAAGCTCATGCGGAGCCGCCCGCAGACGGCCCGGCAGGCAGATGCCGGAAGGTGGCGCGGTACATACCGAAGGAGACGGGCAGCATGATAATCTCCACCACCAGCTGTGTCCATATCATACCATAAAGCCCCACCATGTGGTTCATGAAAATCAGCAGCGGCACATTCAGTATGCCCTGGCGGCAGGCGGTCAGGACGGCGGACTGCACCCCTTTGCCCATGGCCTGGAGCGTGTAGCTGATGAGGAAGTTCACCGCCGTCAGCGGCACCGCCAGGCAGGCAATGCGCAGAAACTGCGCACCCAGGGCGCTGGTCTCCGCCTCCGGGATGAAGAGATGCAAAATCTGCGGGGCAAACGCAAAGAAGCAGGCCACGAAGCCGGCGGATAACACCAGGGCGGTTTTCCAGGAGAAGTAGGACACCGACCGCATCCGCCGGTAGTTTCCCGCCGCGAAGTTGTAGCCCACCAGGGGCATAAAGCCTTGACACAATCCCATCGACACGTTCAGGGGGAACTGGTCGATGCGCTTGACGATGCCGTAGGCCGCCACCGGGATGTCCCCATAGCCGGCGGCCAGATGGACCATGGTCATATTGGAGATATTCCCCAGCGTGGTGGCCAAGGCGGAGGCAATTCCCACCGAAAAGATGGGCCGCAGGAACCGGAACGTAATATGCTTCGGCCGGAAGGAGACGGCGGTCCGCCCCCGCAGCCGCCAGTATGCCGCCGCAAACCATCCAATCGGGGCCGTGTTGGAGAATGCCGTTGCGATGGCCGCCCCGGGCACCGGCCGCTGCTCAAACAGATACCGCTTTTCGTCCGGAAAGCCGCTCATCGCCCGGCCTCCCGTCCTCCGCGCCGGCCGCGCCCCGCGCCCTTACCCATTCCGGTCGTGCTTGCCGCGCAGATTGTATTCATGGCAGAACTGTTCCGCATAGTCCGAGCTGAACCACACTTCGCAGATGCCCAGCGGCACCCTGGGGTCGATGGAAATCAGAAATTGGTCCGTTTCGCACGCCGGCAGATAGTCCGCTCTGGGATAGCGCTCGGCGCTGGGTTCCAGGTCTTCCACGGTCCCGTAGGACTCCGTCATCGTCTTTGTGCCGTACAGGATTGCGCCGCAGTCGTAAAAATCGCGGGCGGCGGCGTTGGCTCTGCGGGCGGCGTCCGCCTCCGGCAGCTGATAGAATCGCCCGCTGCACTTGCCGTTGATTGTGGACGTCATCAGGCAGATGACGTACGGTCTGTTCATGACATTCCCACCCTTTTCGTCGTTGTAGGGGCATCCCCGCTTTGCAAAGAAGGGGCGCAGCGGAACTGCGCCCCTTCTGCCGATGGGTCAGAGGATGTGGGGATGCTCCGGAATATGCTGCGCGTGGAACGCCTCCCAGCATTTTTTCACAATCTCCGGGTCGGTCAGCGCGTCGTAGCCGGTCTGCGCCAGGATGGCATAGCCGTACAGGCCCGCCCGCATACCGATGCCGTTGGAGGAGGCAAAGGTCGTCGTCCAGTGGTGGCCGGCCGTCCCCACCACCTTGCCGAGCCCCCAGATCTGGATGGCCGGGCAGTAGTAGGACATATCCGCACAGTCGGAGGTGGAGCAGTAATCCGTCGGCTCGCCTTTGAAGGGGATAATCTCCGTCGGAATCAGGTGCGCCCGGTCCGGAATCGGCTCGCCGGGGTGCAGATGCGCATAGAGCGCCTCCGCCTTCTGGTAGTCCTCGTCCGTGTACGTGAGCGGCGGCACCTTCTGGGCGGCTTCGTTGACGTAGTAGGACAGCGGGATGTTCAGGTAGAAATTAGGGACTACGGACTCAATCTTGTACGCCATTTTCGTGTCCGTCATCATGGCCGCGCCCTGCGCAACGCGGATGCCGCGCTGGACCGCGTCGTAGCAGACGTCGTAGTCCTTGTCCGCCCGGAACATATATTTGGCCGCCGCGTAGCAGATGTCCACGGCGCTGAGGTTCTCGTCGTTGGTGACGCTCTGGCCGCCGACTGCGTCGCTGAGGAGCAGCGGCATCCGCAGGCCGATGTTGCGGCAGGCGTCCACCGGATACGTCCGGAAGAAGCGGGTGATACATTCCTCCATCATCTCGTAGTTCCGGGACGCCACCGCCGGGGTGTAGCCGGCGTCGTAGAACTGCCACGTCTGGAGCGCCACTTCATACGGCGTCCGTTCCGGTTTCCGGAACGCGTGGGCATCCCGGTACAGTTTACAGCGATATTGCAGCATCTCTGCTGGCGTTTTTCGTTCCATCGCCTTGGATGACCTCCTTCGTCATTGCTCGTTTCCCGTGCGCGTGCGGCTTCCGGCCTGAGGCCCCGCCGCTTCCTTCTGGTCCGGCGCGATTTCCGTGCAGAGCATATTCCGCGCGCTGTTGTTGATGTTGTTGAGCCACTTGGTGAACGACAGCGTGATGGTCAGCACGACGGTCAGGACCGCCACATTGGGGGTGAAGTACGTATAGCCGGTCCAAATCAGCAGGAAGTTCAGGACCACCAGAATCATATTGGCCTTCCGGTAGCGCCCCATCTTGCCGGGCTTGAAGGTCTGAATCACAAAGCCCGTGATGGTGGCCAGCACCAGGGCGCCGATGCTGCTGATGCTGGTGATGACGCCCACGTTTCCCAGCGGCAGCTTCATGATGTCCGTCAGAATATAGGTCAGATAGTAGCCGTGGAAGGTTCCGGCCATGGTAAACAGCATGAAGCCGATGCCAAAGAACCATTTGATTGTTTTGGTTAATGGCTTTTTCAAATGAATTCCTCCTCTTCAGGTCGTTCCACCTCTCCCGGCGGCCGGGCGTCACAGGGCCGCCGCCCACTCCTTGCAGACCTGCACCGTGGTCTGCGGGTTGTGCGCCCACGCATCCGCGCCGGTCAGCTTGCAGTACCCTTCGCTGACGGGGGCGCCGCCGATGATGATTTTCACCTGGTCCCGGAGGCCGGCATCCCGGAAGGCATCCACCGTTTTCTTCATGGAATCGATGGCCAGCGTCAGCACGCCGCTCAGGCCGATGATGTGGACATCGTTCTCCCGGGCCTTCTCCACAATGGTTTCCGGCGCCACGTCAATGCCGAGGTCCAGCACGTCGAACCCGGCCGCTTCCAGCATGGAGCGCACGATGTTCTTGCCGATGTCGTGCAAATCGTCCTTGACCGTGCAGAGAATCATCTTGGTTTTTTCCCGCCGCCGCTCTCGCCGGAGACGAGGCTGTCTTTCAGAATCTCGACGGCCTCGGTCATCAGTTCGCCGGCAAAAATCAAATCGCCGACGAAGTACTCGCCGCTCTCAAACCGGTCGCCGATGATGTCCATGCCCTTCTGGCAGGCGTCCAGCGCCTTCTGCGCCTCTGCGCCGCCCTCGTCCATCACCTGCTTGAGAAGGCCCAGGACGACCTCCTCGTCCAGGTCTCCCATGGCGGCTGCCAGCTTTTCAAAGTCAATCATTCCGGTAGTCCTCCTTTGTACGGATGTTACGGTTTTTTCGCGCCGACTTTGCCGGCGCGGTACGCACGGTTGTACTTGCGGCCGCCCTTGTCCCGCATACACAGGGCCTCACAGGCGTAAATGGTGCTCCGCAGGTCCACGCTGCACGGGTCCACGATGGCGGAATCCAGCCCGGCCTGGATGGCATAGGCCATGCAGCCGCAGTTGACGTACTTCCTGGCCGGCATATCGAAGCTGATGTTGGAGATGGCCCCGGTCACTTTGACCTCCGGCGCATAGGCGTGGATCTCCGCAATCGCGCGCGCAAAGTCCGCCATGGAGGAGGGCATCGTCGCCAGCGCCATGACGCAGGGGTCGATGTGCAGGTGGGGGAGCTTCACGCCGTAGCGGTCCGCTTTGTCGATTATCCGCTTGGCAATATCGACCTTTTTCCCGACGTCCGCCGGGATCCCGTCCTGGTCGCAGGTCAGGCCCACCACGTTCCAGTCCGTCCCGGCAATCACCGGGAAAATGGTCTCGCACTTGTCCCCTTCCTCGTTCACCGAGTTCACCATGCCCGGGCGCGCCACGCGGCCTTCCTCCAGGATCCTGCGCAGCAGGCGGGCGTTGGGACTGTCGATGCAGACGGGCGTCTGGGTCACGGCCTGGATCTGTTCGAGCAACCATACCATGGCCTCATACTCCACATCGGTGGCCGTGCTGGGCGCGCAGTCCAGGAAGTCGGCGCCCGCTTCCGCCTGGGCGAGCGCGCGCTGCCGAATCGCCTCCGCGTCCCGGTTGGCGATGGCCTCCCGGACGGCCGGGATGGCGCCGTTGATTTTCTCCCCGATAATCATCAAGTGGGGGTTCCTCCTTCCAACGGATATTTGATACAATCGAACGCTTACGATTTTAGTTTACTCCCCCGGGGGAGAAACGGAAGTCTCGATAAGTTGCCGGGCGTAAACCTGAGGTTTCCGCCCGAAGGTTGTACCTTTTTGCCAAAGCAGAAAAAGCGGCCGCCCCGGAACCAAAATTCCGGAGCGGCCGCGCCGCCGTTTCTATCCGGCTTTGTCCGCTTTGGGCCAAGCCTTCTTGATGGTTTGCAGAAACCGATAGACCATGGGGGACGTCTCTGCGGCGTACCGCAGGCCGAACGGGACCGTGTAGGTCCAGTCCACCGGCAGGAGCTTGATGCCGGGATGGTAGTCCCGCCACAGGGGCACCGCAAACAGGATGTCTTCGCTGTTCGCGCACTGGTTGAAGACATCCTCGTTGATATAGGAGAAATCCTTCAGACGGATCCCCGGGTACCGCGCCTGGATGTCGTTGCGGAATTGGTCGATGAAGCTGTTGAAGCCGTGGCAGAAGCAGAGCAGCCGGTATCCGGACAGGTCCTGGACGGTCAGCCTGGATTTCTGCGCCAGGGGATGGCGCAGGGATACGGCGCACTGTACCGGCTCATACGTCAGATGCAGCGTGTTGAGGCTGCTGACTCGCATGGGGTCATACATCAGCAGCAGGAGGTCGATGTCCCTGCCCAGGCGGGAGAGGGTCTCCCGGTACAGTTCCGGCCGCATTGCAAAGCTGACCAGCTGATACTGGAGGCGGGGGAGCTCCTGCTGCGCCAGGCGGAGGACCTCCCGCAGCAGCTTCCGGGAGGTCATAAAGCCGACGCCGATGCACATCACATCCCCCGTCTTCTGCTGCTGGATGGTCCGCAGCCGCTCGAGGGTCTGTCTCGACTCGGCGATGCACTTCTTGGCCTCCTGATAGAACAGCACGCCGACGTCCGACAGCGTCGTGCCCCGGGACGTCCGGTCCAGCAGCTGCAGGCCGAGCCGCTCCTCCAGCGCGTTGATCTGCTTGATGACCGCCGTCGTGCTGATGTAGAGCGACTGGCCGGCCTTGGCGAAGCTCCCGCTCTCCACCACCGCCACAAAGGTGTCCAGCTGTGGATGATACACGCAATCCCCCCTTTCCCCCGATGCGCGCAGGGTTTTACACGGTTTTTCCCGCCTGGTACGCCTGATGCGCGGCCGGGGTCTCCAGAACCTCGCCCTTCTGATACACGCCGGAGCCGTAAATGCGCGCCCGGACCCGGGCGCCCGGCAGGCAGTCGGTGAACCCCGCCAGCGCCTCCATGGTGCGCTCCATGGCGCCCTTGCCCGCAGCGGCGGTGGCGATGAAGCAGACCTCCTTGTCCCGGATCTCCGTGTACCGGGGCAGGGTGCGGTCGATGAGGGTCTTGAGCCGGCCGTCCATGGAGTAGAAGTACACCGGCGTGGCCAGCACCAGCACGTCGGCCTCCACCATCTTGTCCAGGATGGCGGCCATGTCGTCCTTCTGGACGCACACACCGGTGCCCCGGCAGCCGTAACAGGCCCGGCAGGGGGCAATCCTCTGCTCCAATACGCGGAGCTTCTCCACCCGGTGGCCGGCCTCCTTCGCGCCCATGGCAAACTGGTCGCACAGCAGGTCCGAATTGCCCCCCCTTGCGGGGGCTGGCAGACAGAATCAATATCTTTTTGGCCATTCCATTCCCGTTCCTTTCCGGCGGCGGGGACGCCGCCGCTCCGTATCCTATTGCGCGGACAGCCCCAGGCCGCGCACCCAGTCCGCCACATCGCTCTCGTCGGCGCCGGAGCGGAACCGCCGGCCCTCCTGCCAGTCGCCGGTGCCGGCCAGCTCCGCCAGCAGCTCGCCGCTGCTGCCCAGGCCGGAGGAAGAGGAGGTGCAGAAGGGGATTACCGTCTTGCCGGTAAAGTCGTTGGCCGCCACAAAGGTGCTGACCGGCCAGGCCGCCTCGCCCCACCAGATGGGATAGCCCAGAAACACCGTGTCGTAGTCCTCCCAGTTGGGGACCTCCGTGGCGGTCAGGGCCACCGTCTGGGCGTCGGGATTGTCGTGCTCATAGACGACCCGGCTGCTTTCGTCCCGCCAGTTCAGGTCGGCCTCGGTGTAGGGGTCCGAGGGGGTGATGCAGAAGGTGTCGGCGCCGGTGGCCTCCACGATGTAGCCCGCCACGGCCTCGGTGTTCCCGGTGGCGGAGTAGTACACCACCAGCACGCCGCCGGGTTCCGCCGCGTCCCCCTCGCCGGCGGGCGCGGCGTCCGCCTCCGCGCCGCCCGTGGTCTCCACCCCGGCGGATTCCGGAACGGCGGCGTCCGCCTCCGGTTCCGCAGCGGTCTGCTCCTGATTCTGACTGTCGCTCTGCCCGTCCGCGGCGCCGTCGCGGCCGCTGCAGGCGGCCAGGGACAGGAGCATCGCGCCCGCCAGCAGGCAGCTGAATATCCGTTTCCAAGGTTTCATAAAAGGTTCCTCCTGTCCGGGCCTCGGTTTACTCCGTTACAGTCTCCTGGATCCAGGCCTCGATGTGGTCGGTCCCCAGCCGCCGGAGCGAGCCCTCCACCGAGGCCCGGATGCTCTCCGGTCTCGCGTCCGGAATCAGCGGCTTGTTGACCGCCGTGCTGGTCTCGTCAAAGCGGATGCCGAACTTGGTGGCAGTCTGCACCCGGTTCCGGACCGCCTTCAGCGCCTCGCCCACCAGCGTTTCGTTCTCGTGGGGGTCGGCCGCGGTGCCGTAGGTCTCGGCGGTGTCGAACAGCGTATAGCCCAAATCCAGCGCAGCCCGGATGGCCCGGACGGCTTCGCTCCGCCCGGTGGGCGCCCCGTAGGCATGGCTGAAGCCCATGCACCCCAGGCCCACGGCGGAGACGGACAGGTCTGTGCCCAGAGTCCGTGTTTTCATGGTTGTGTTTCCTCCGTTTCTGGTCTGCCCCTATGATAGGCGACATTCCCGCCGCGCAGAAGTTCCGATTCGTTTCGCGGTATCTACCAAAAGGTTTTCCCGGGCGCTGCGGTGCGCCGTCAGCGCCGCCGGACGGCCGCGGCGGCGTTGGCGCGACGGGGCCGTCCGGCCGCCCCCTCGTCCGCGCACGCGCCCTCTGCGGGAAAGCCCAGGCCCCGCAGGAACGCCGCGCAGGCGTCGGCGCCGGCCTGCGCCAGTTCCGCCGCCGGCCTGCCGGTGATGCCCCACACCCGTTCCGCCAGCCGGGCCATCCGCGCCGGCTGTTCCCGGCAGGCAGTGCGGATGGCGGACAGCAGACACACCGCCAGGCAGTCCGTAACGTCCCGCCCGGTCTGTCCGGCCAGGGCCAGGGCGGCCCGGCGGCAGGCGTGGTCACAGCGCTTGCCCGCCTGGAACACGGCGTTCCCCACCAGGGCGCCGGCCCACATCAGGTCGGCCCGGCCCTCGTCGGTCTGATACGCCTCGCCCCACAGGACCGACGCCACGTTTTCCATCAGCGCCTCCAGCAGGCTGTCCGTGACGGCGGCGCCCGTCGCCGGCGGCGCCAGATACAGCTCCACGGCCCGGCTGAAAATCCGGAAGCCGTCGGACAGCATCTGCTGCCGGGACAGCGTCCGGGTATAGGCCGGGTCGAAGAGCACGAACTGCGGGGAACACTGGGGATAGCTCCGGGCCACCCGGACGCCCTGCCGGACCAGCACCGCCGCGCCGTTGAGCTCGCCGGTGCCCAGCGTGGTGGGGACACCCCCCACCGGCAGCGGCTGGAAGTCCACCACCCCCGGCTTGGCCCAGAAGTTCTCCCAGAGATCCCCGCGGGTGACGGCCGCCATGGCGATGGCCTTGCAGCAGTCCGTCACCGAGCCGCCGCCCACGCCCACAACCAGGTCCACCTGCTGCTCCCGGGCAATCCGGGCGCCCCTTTGGACCGATTCGTAGTCCGGCCCCGGCAGAACGCCGGAGAGCTCCACGACCTGTTTCCCCGCGGCGGTCAGGCTGCGGAGCACTTCGTCGTAAGCGCCGGTTTCCCGACTGGAGCGCACGCCGCTGACCAGCAGCGTGTTGGGGCCGTACCGGCGGGCAAACCCGGCCAGGTACTCCCGGACGCAGCCGCCGCCGAATATAATCTTCCCGCTGGGCTCCAAAAGAAAGTTCTTCATGGTGTGTCTGCCTCACTCCTTGCAGCGCCGCTCCGCGCCGCGTTTTTTACAGTATAAAAAAAACGAGACTTCCGCAGAAGTCTCGAAAAGTTACGCAGTATGAACCTTTCCGTAATGTCCCCGGCGCGGCGTCACAGGGCCAGTACAGATTTCACCGCTTGCAGGAAGCGCTCCACCGTGGGCGAGGGATTGGGCGCGTGCAGCAGGCCGTAGGGGATGGTATAGTCCCAGTCCACCGGGATGGTCTTGAGCAGCGGGTGGACCTGCTGCCAGTTGTCGATGGTCATGAGAATATCCTCCGAGTTTTCACACTGGTTGAACACCTGGATGTTGAACATCTCAAAATCCACAATATGGATTTGGGGATGGTCCCGCCACAGGTCGTCCCGCATCCGGTCCAGATAGTGGTTCCATCCCCGGCGGATGAGCAGGAAGTTTTCCTCGTGGAGATCCTCCACCGAAAGGCGCTCCTTGGCCGCCAGCGGGTGATAGATGGACACCGCGCAGCGGATGGGCTCGCGGCTGAGTTCCAGCGCGGCGCACTGCCGGGCCTGCAAAAACTTCTGGTCGAAGAGGCCCGCCACAATATCGATGTTCTGGCCCAGGTTCCGCAGAATCTCCACGGAGTTTTCCGGGGTATTTTCATAGGGAACCATTTGAAACTTGATGTCCGGGCAATGCGTTTTGATGCCCGGCCACAGCTCCAGCAGAAACCGCCCCGGCGTCATAGGCGACACGCCGATGCGGATGACCCGGTCTCCCTCTTCCGCGGCGTTTTTCGCCCGCATCACCGAGTCCTTGCAGTACTGGATGACGTACTGGGCGTCCCGGTACAGCGACTTGCCCGCCTCGGTGAGCTTCAGCCCCCGGGGGCTGCGGAGGAAGAGTTTCAAATCCAGGTTGGACTCCAGGGAGGTAATCTGCTTCATCACCGCCGGCGGGGTGATGAACAGCTCTTCCGCCGCCTTGTTGAAGCTCCCTGCATCCGCTACCCGGAGGAACGTCTCTAATTGTGGATTATACATGGGTACCACCTTTCCGGGGGGTGTACGATACGTTATCAGGCATATTTTACCGTTTTCTCAGCCGGAAAGCAAGACAAATCACGGGCAGGGAAATCCCTGCCCGTGAACGGTCACGCGCCATCGTGTTTGCTGCCTGCGGCGGCGCGTCGTCCCGCGGCCCCAACGCCGTCCCCCTCCGCCGTCAAGAGGCCGGCCTCTCCTGCGCAAACAGCCAGCCCATAATCGCCGGGTCCTCGGCGAACAGGGCCCCTCCCCCGGGCGGGCGGCGGCCGCCACTTTGCACTTCCCGCCCGGCATCCGCTTGCGCAACCAAACGCAACGCTTTTTGTATGCCGCAGTTGGTGGAACTTCCGGAAAGCTGCGGGTATAATGGCCGCAGGAGGTGTGAAAAGTATGAAATTGCAGAAACAGAACATCGCCCGCAATTTGACGACGCTGCGGCAGCTGAATCAATACTCCCAGGAGGAGGTGGCGGAGCGCATCGGCGTCTCCCGGCAGGCCGTGGCCAAATGGGAGGCCGGACAATCCGTGCCCGACATTCTGAACTGCGACGCGCTGGCAAAGCTGTATGACGTGGCGCTCCACGACCTGATTCACTACGACCAGGAGCAGTCCGGGAACAGTATCCCGCCCAGGGGCAAGCACGTCTTCGGCGCGGTGCGCGTGGGCGAGCGCGGCCAGATTGTGCTCCCCAAGCAGGCCAGGGACGTATTCCAAATCAACCCCGGAGACCTGTTGGTCGTTTTGGGGGACGAGGCGCCGGACCATCCGGGCATCGCCCTCATGAAGGAAGAATTTTTCCTGGGGATTGCCCGGCTGTTCAAAACGGCTTTGAACATGGCGGATGCGCCCGACGGAACGGAGGAAACCTAGTGGAGACCGTATTGCGCGTCCAGGGCATCCATAAGCGCTATCCCGGATTCGCTCTGGAAAACGTCAGCTTTTCGCTCGCGCCCAACCGCATCATGGGGCTGATTGGCAAAAACGGGGCGGGAAAGAGCACGACGCTGAAGAGTATCCTCCACATGGTATCGCCGGACAGCGGGCGCGTCGAGCTCTTCCAGCAGGATTTTTACCGATGCGAAAAGGCGTGCAAACAGCGAATCGGCGTCGTGTTCGGCGGCATCGCGTTTTACCCGCTCAAGCCGCTGTCGTCCATCACAGCCGTGACCCGGACGTTCTACAAGGACTGGGATCCGGCGCAGTACCGGCGGTATATCGAGCGGTTTGCCCTGGACGAGCGGAAGAAATTCAAAGAGCTCTCGAACGGTATGCAGGTCAAATACCTGCTGGCCCTGGCGCTTTCACACCACGCCGAGCTGCTGATTCTGGACGAGCCGACTTCCGGCCTGGACCCCGTGTCCCGCGAGGAGCTGCTGCACATCTTCCGGCATCTTGTGGCGCACGAAAACTGCTCCATTCTGTTCTCCACGCACATCACCTCCGACCTGGACAGGTGTGCAGACGACATCACCTATATCCAGAACGGCCGCATCCTGCAAAGCGCGGACCGGCAAACGTTTCTGCGCGCGTTCGACCATCTGAAGACGCCGGAGGACACCGGCCCGCTCACCCTGGAGGAAATCATGCTGCGGACGGAACGGGAGGCGTGGAATGACGACATTGCTGTATAAGGAGCTGCGGCTTGCAGCCCATCCCACCTCGATGGTCTTCGCCTTTTTGGGTTGCCTTGTCCTGGTGCCGGCCTATCCCTACAGTGTGATTTTTATGTTCGGCTGTTTAGCGCCTTACCTCACTTTTTTGAATATGCGGGAGACAAACGACGCCTGGTACACAGCCATTTTGCCGGTAACCAAGCGGGAAAGCGTTCTGGGGAAGTGCCTGCTCGTCGTCGTCTTTCAGCTATTTCAGCTGGCCTTCTCCCTTCCATTCGCCCTGTTGCGAAATGCCCTGCATATCGCAAATAACCCCGTAGGCTTGGACGCAACTGTTGCATGGTACGGTTTTGGATTCCTCTTATTTGCGGTATTCGATGCGGTATTTCTCACGTCATTCTATAGGACCGGCTACAAGGTTGGAACGTCATTTCTCCTGGCAGCAGTTCCCATGGCGCTTCTCATGGCGGCGATAGAGGCCACCGCCTACATCCCGGCACTCGCTTGGCTGGACAGCTGCCGGCCGGAGCATCTGCGGATGCAGCTGCCGATTTTCATCGTCGGGATTGCCTGCTACGGCGCTTTGGTTCCATCTGCATATCGGATTGCCGCAAACCGCTTTGAACAGGTTGATTTGTAACATCCGCACGGCCCTCATGATACACGGATTGGCGCCGTCTGCATCTCCGACTTGCAGCCGTCGGAAACGCTTTGCGCGTGGGTTGAACGAAATCTTTGCAGCCGCACTGCCTGCATACTACAAAACCATAGAAAAAGAGCCGTCCGTATGATATCATTATTTTGTATCATACCGAGGCTCTTTTCTTATTCAGAAGGCAAGCGTACAAGCGCCGCAGCAGCAAAAACGCAGCCTTCACAGCGGCGCGGCCAACGCAGAGCTGGACGAACTGTGCACCTATTCGCCGGGCCCCTTTTTTACTACTCCATTTACTACGTTTGCCGGGGAAACCGCGCGAATTTACACCAGAATATTCCAGATAAGTGGGTGGGAAGCAAGCGGGAAACAAGGCGAGAACCTCGGAATATCAACACGTTCAAGGAGTTTTGACAGGTGATTAAAATACTGTTCGTGTGTCATGGCAGGAACAGGACGGAAAACCGGAACCCCCTGTGATTTCAGCACTTTTCAAGTCTGGGCCCTCCTGATTTACACCACACTTACACCAAAATCAACCACACGGAGCCCTGACAAAAGCCCCAGGTCGGCCGGTACCGCTGGTCAGACCTGGGGCTTCCTTTCGCCTTGTGGCCATTGGCGTATTTATCAAGTGAAGTGTACAGGCTCATGGTAGAACGCCCGCAAATTACTCTTGACTGGATCTTGCTTTTCAGTTATAATTTATACATCAGTTAATTTGATGGGTGTATATATGACTTTTTCTGTTTGCATGATTGCGGAGCAGGTGGAGGCCCGGTTCTCCGACTGTTACCGCCATTTCAAAGAATTCCAGGAGTCCCCAG
>CAJFNZ010000023.1 GCA_904395905.1 uncultured Oscillospiraceae bacterium
AGGGCGCGCCCTTCAAGGAGTGCGTCACCCACGGCTGGACCGTGGACGGCGAGGGCAAGGCCATGCACAAGTCCCTGGGCAACGGCGTGGACCCGGCCGACATCTTCAAGAAGTACGGCGCGGACCTGCTGCGCCTCTGGGCCGCGTCGGCCGACTACCACGTGGACGTCCGCTGCTCCGACGCCATCTTCAAGCAGCTGTCCCAGAACTACCTGAAATTCCGCAACCCCGCCCGGTACTGCCTGGGCAACCTGGACGGCTTCAACCCCGACCGGCTGGTCTCCCCCGGGGATATGCTGGAGCTGGACCGCTGGGCCGTGACCCGGCTCAACGGCCTCATCGAGAAGTGCGAGAAGGCCTATCAGGACTATGAGTTCCTGACCGTCACCCACGCCATCAACGACTTCTGCGTGGTGGACCTCTCCAACTTCTACCTGGACATCATCAAGGACCGGCTCTACTGCGACGAGACCGACGGCCTCAGCCGCCGCAGCGCCCAGACGGCCCTGTACCTGATTCTCGACACCATGACGAAGCTGTTCGCCCCGATTCTGGCCTTCACCTGCGACGAGATCTGGCAGGCGATGCCCCACCGCAGCACGGACGACGGGCGCAACGTGGTGTTCAACGAGATGAACAAGCCCTTCGCCGACTACGACCTGGGCGAGGCGGCCATGCTGCGCTGGAGCGTGCTGATTCAGCTGCGCACCGGCGTCAACGCGGCCCTGGAGAGCGCCCGGGCGGCCAAGGCCATCGGCAAGGCCCTGGAGGCCCAGGTCATCCTGGTCACCGACAAGCCCGTGGCCGAGAGCAGCCTGGCCCAGACCCAGAACCGCTTCGGCAGCCAGTGGGCCGACCTGTTCCTGGTCTCGTCGGTTGAGGTGGCCGAGGACACCGAGCTGTACGCCCAGGCGGCCGAGACGCCGCTGGAGGGCGTGCGGGTCCTGGTGCGGCCGGCCGAGGGCGTCAAGTGCCCCCGGTGCTGGAAGCACACCGCCTCCACCCACCCCGACGGCCTCTGCCCCCGCTGCGCCGCCGTCATCGCCGCCATGGCGTAAAAGAAACCGCACCGGCCCGGGCATCCGCCCGGGCCGGCTTTCATGGGGCTACATGATGTGTTCCTCGGCGCAGTTGTCCACGACGCGCAGGCCCATCTCCTCCCGGCGGGCCACCGGGAAGCGGGCGATGCTTTCGCCGTCGAACTTGGGGCACAGCCGCTTTTCCGGCTCGAGCCGCAGGTCCGGCGGGTCGCAGCGCTTCTGTTGCATCGAAATCACCCCTGGCTTCAGGATGCGCAGCGCCCGGCCGCCGTATCCGTGGAAAATCTTTCGAACCGGGTCACAGATGGGCGAAGCCCGGCATACGGTGGGATGGAAGGAGGTTTTTACCATGCAATCCATCGATCCCAAGCTGCAGAGCGCCGTGTGGAGCCGCGTCCAGGGCGCGCCCTGCCCGGAGGAGACCGCCAAGGGCGGCGCCGTGTCGGCCGAGGAGGTGCTCCAGTGGATGCAGGACGAGCGCGACGGCTGCGCCGTGCTGCAATATCTGGCCGGCAAGGCCTGCGGCAAAGAGGCCGCACAGCTGCGCCAGATGGCCGCCCGCCGGGCCTGCCACTACCGCAAGCTGCACACCATGTACTACCTGCTGACGGGCCAGTGCGTCCACCTGACGGCGGCCCAGCCCGACTGCACGGCCTGCCTGAGCGAGGCCCTGCGGACGGCCTACCAGGAGGAGCGGCAGCGGAAGCAGCGCTATGAGCAGGCCGCCGACCGCTGGCCGGCCATGGCCGACGAGTTCTACCGGATGGCCGCCGACGACGACTGCAACAGCCGCCGCATCCGCGCCATGCTCTGCAACCGGCTCTCGTGACGCGGCCCGGGCCGGCGCCGCTCCGGCAGCCCTCTACATGAAAATCACCGCCCCGGAGCGCCAAGGCTCCGGGGCGGTCTTTCTCTTGGGAAACATCGGGACGGGCCTGAACGAGACGGAAACCGCCGGTAGAGGAAAAAGACCGGCGGTTCCCAAGCTACTTATTGCAGGGGGTCCACCCTGCGATTTCAGTATACCCCAGGGAGCCGCCCTTTGTCAACGGCTTTCCCCGAAATTTGCGGCACAGCGCCTCCGTCAGCTGTTGAAGACTTCCTTCGCCGAGGCCGCCAGGCCTGCGAGGCCCTGGATCTCCGACGGGATGATAATCTTCGTCGCCTGGCCGTCGGCCACCTTCTGCATGGCCTCCAGCGCCTTGAGCTTGATGACCTGGTCGTTGGGGGCGGCCTCGTTCAGCAGCCGGATGGACTCGGCGAGGGCCTTCTGCACCTCCAGGATGGCCTGGGCGTCGCCCTCGGCCTTGAGGATGGCCGCCTGCTTGGCCGCGTCGGCCCGGAGGATGGCGGCCTCCTTTTCACCCTCGGCCACCAGCACCGCCGAGCGCTTGGCGCCCTCGGCCTGGAGAATCGCCTGGCGGCGGTCCCGCTCGGCCTTCATCTGCTTTTCCATGGAGTTCTGGATGTCCTGCGGCGGCAGGATGTTCTTCAGCTCCACCCGGTTGACCTTGATGCCCCACGGGTCGGTGGCCTCGTCGAGGATGGC
>CAJFNZ010000024.1 GCA_904395905.1 uncultured Oscillospiraceae bacterium
GATGAACGTCAACGACGCCAAGTGCAAGCACTACTACGACAACAAGTACGGCACCGGCCAGTCGGTCTGGGACGCCATCATGCACACCACGAACCTGCTGGTGTCCGGCAAGACCGTCGTCGTGGCCGGCTACGGCTACTGCGGCCGGGGCGTGGCCATGCGGGCCAAGGGCATGGGGGCCAACGTGATTGTCACGGAGATTGACCCCATCAAGGCGCTGGAGGCCACCATGGACGGCTGCCGGGTGATGCCCATGGACCAGGCGGCCCCCGAGGGCGACCTGTTCGTCACCACCACCGGCTGCCGGGACGTCATCGTCCGGCGGCACATGGAGAAGATGAAGGACAACGCCTTCCTGGCCAACGCCGGCCACTTCAACGTGGAGGTGAGCGGCGACGACCTGGAGGCCCTGGCCGTGCGGGTCTACCAGCGGCGCGACGAGATTGTGGGCTACGAGCTGCCCGACGGCCGGACGCTGAACCTCCTGGCCGAGGGGCGGCTGGTGAACCTGGCCTCGGGCAACGGCCACCCGGCGGAGATTATGGACACCAGCTTCGCCATCCAGTCGCTGTCCCTGGAGTATCTCCTGCACCACGGGGCGGGGCTGGCGCCGGCGGTCTACGAGGTGCCCGAGGAGATTGACGCCGCCGTCTCCCGGCTGAAGCTGGAGGGCAACGGCCTGCGGATTGACACCCTGACGCCGGAGCAGGAGGCGTACCTCAAGGGCTGGGAAGTGTAAGCGAAGCGCTGGAAAACACAGATACAGCGCCCTCCGCGTGCCGTCGGCACGGGGAGGGCGCTGCTGTGTTTGTCGGGCGAAACCTCGGATTGCGCCGCCCGCAGGCGGGAACGGCGCTCAGCGGATGGTGAAGCGGTGCCAGGCCCCCATTGCCTCCAGCTCCGCCGGGTCGTGGGACACCATCAGCACCGTCCGGCCGGCGCACCGGCGGCGGGTGTCGTCCAGCACCAGCGCCTTGGTCTCGCGGTCCAGCCCCCGGAAGGGCTCGTCCAGCAGCAGCAAATCGTACGGCGCCAGCAGCGCCCGCAGGATTGCCACCCGCCGGGCCATGCCGCCCGAGAGCTCCCGGGCCGGCTGGTCCAGGCAGCCGCCCAGGCCCACCGCCGTCAGGGCCTCGGCCGCCTGGGCGCGGGTCAGCGACGGCGTCACCAGCCGCAGGTTGGCCACCGGGCTCAGATGGCCGCACAGCCGGTCCTCCTGGAACACGGCGCTCAGCCGCAGCCCCGCGAGGCCGGCGATGCGGCCGCTGTCGGGGCGCTCCAGCCCCATGAGAATCCGCAGCAGCGTCGTCTTCCCGGCCCCCGACGGGGCCGTCAGGCCCGTCACCTGCCCCGCCGTCAGGACGGCCGAAACGTGTTCCAGCACCGGCTTCCCGGCAAACGATTTGGAAAGACCGGAGATGACGATGTCCTCCATGGCTCACATCCTCTCCAGGGCCCGCCCGCCCAGGGCCAGCAGGGCCAGAAAGGCCTTTTCAAAGGCCAGGCTCACCAGGACGATGACCAGCGTCCAGGCGAACAGGTCCGGGGTGTTCAGGTAGATCTTCGCCTGCTGGAGCCGCTCGCCGATGGAGCCGTCGGGCATCCCGATGACCTCGGCGGCCACCCCGGCCTTCCAGCTCAGGCCCAGCGCCGAGGCGCACGCCGACTGGAGATAGGGGTACACCTGGGGGGCATAGACGTACCGGATCCGGCGGAGGGGCGGGATCCGGAACACCCGGGCCATCTCCAGCAGCTGCCGGTCGGCGGCCCGGATGCCCCCCAGGACGTTGGCGTAGAGCACCGGCAGGACCATCAAAAAGGAAATCAGCACCGCCAGGTTCCGGGAGGAGAAGAGAATCAGCGCCAGGATGATGAACGAGGCCACCGGGATGGACTTCACGGCCAGCATGGCCGGGGCCAGCAGCTCCTCCACCCGGCGGAACCGGGCCGACAGCGCTGCCAGCGCCGTGCCGGCCGCCGCGCCCAGGAGGAAGCCGGCGGTGATGCGCAGCAGGGAGCCGGCCACCGCCGCCCAGAAGTCCGCCGTCCCCGCCAGCCGGGCCAGCCGGAGCAGCACCCGCGCCGGGGAGACCAGGAACAGCGGCTGGTCCAGGGCCATGGCGCCCAGCTGCCAGGCCAGCAGCCACGCCGCCACGGCCCAGGCCCGGAGGACGGGCCGGCGGCTCATCCGGCCTGCCGGACGTAGTAGAAGTCGTCACCGGGCAGCGCGCCGCCCACCGACTGGGGGTTCTGCGCCAGCAGGACCGAGAGGTAGCCCGACAGCTTCTCCCGCATCTCGTCGCCCTCGATGAAGACGATGTTGCACTGGGGCAGGGCCTGCTCGGCCACTTCGGCCGTGACAATCTCGTACTGCCCCACCAGCTGGGCGGCCTCCGCCACGTTGCCGTTGACGAAGTCCACGGAGGCGGCGTAGTGGTCCAGGAAGGCGGAAATCACCTCGGGATGGGCCTCGGCAAACTCCGTCCGGGCCACCACCACGCCGGTCACCAGGGTGGAGGGGGCGTCGCTGCCGGCCTGGAGGGCGTCCCACTCGGCCGTCAGGTCCAGCGCCACCTGGATGGAATCGTCCTGGGCCTGGGCCGTGGTCACAAAGGGCTGGGGCAGCATGGCGATGGCGTCCTCGTCGCTCATCAGGGCGGAGAGGCACTCGGCCTGCTCGCTCTTCCACTCGACGGTCACCTGGCCCTCCAGGCCGCTCTCGGCCAGGAGATAGTTGAGGGCGTACTCCGGCGTGGTGCCCTTGCCGCTGGCATAGAGGGTCTTGCCGGCCAGGTCCGCCAGGCTCTGGACCGTGTCGCCCCGCTCCACGATGTAGAGGACGCCCAGGGTGTTGATGGCCAGCACCCGGACGCCGCCCTCGGTGTTGTTGTAGAGGATGGAGGCCAGGTTGGCCGGCACCGCGGCGATGTCGGCCGTGCCCTGGGCCAGGGCGACGGAGACCTCGTCGGTGACGGCGGTGATGGAGAAGTGGTAGGCGTTGTCGGTGAGATTGCCGGCGTCGGCCTCGCGCATGAACTGCACCATCCCCATGGCGGTGGGGCCCTTGAGGGCCAGGATGTTGACGTCCACCGGCTCGGCCGGCTCCGATGCTTCCGGGAGGCCGGCTGCGTCGGCCGCGCCGTCGGCCGAGCCGGCGTCCGGGGCGGTGGGCTCGGTGGGGGCGGCGGTCTCCGCGGTGTCGGCCGGCGGCGTGGTTCCGCCGGCCGAGCAGCCGGCCAGCAGCGCGGCCGAGAACGCCAGCAGCAGAAGCAGAGAGAACAGCTTTTTCATCATGATGAATCCTTTCCGTCTATGGGAACGGAAGTTAGAAAAATCTAACTCCTGAAACAGAAAAATCCGCTCCCGGGGAGCAAACAACGTACACGAGGTATTGTATCGCCGGGACCCGGACAAGTCAAGGAAAAAGGACCGCGTCAGCGGTCCTTGGGGCGGAGAGCCCGGCGAAGCCCCAGGCTGCCGGCCACCATGGCGGCGTAGGCGGCCAGGAGATAGAAGGGGAAGGGGGCGGTGCCCACCTGCTGGGCGAGGACGCCGAACAGCGCCGGGGCCGCCAGAATTCCCACGTAGGCGGCGGCCATCTGGAGGCTCATGGCGGCCTGGGCGGCGTCTCGGCCGAAGTGGATGGGGGTCAGATGGAGCATATTCGGGAAAATGGGGCTGTTCCCCATGCCGATGAGGAAGAGGGCGACGCCGCTGATTGCCGTCGGCAGCGGCAGCAGCAGCAGGACGATGGCCGCCAGCGTCACCCCCTGGCCGAGGCGCACCAGCCGCCGGCTGTTCAGCCACAGGGAGAGGAGGCCGGCGAGGAAGCGCCCGACGGCCATGCCGACGTAGTAAAAGGTAATCATCCGCGCGGCGGCGTCCACCGCCACGCCCCGGATCTGGACGAGATACGTGCTGCCCCAGGCGCCGCAGGTGTACTCCATGGCGCAGGAGCCGAAAAAGACCAGGCAGGCCATCCGCACCTTGGGGCTGCGGAGCAGGGGGAGAAGGCCGACGGGGCGGCTGCCCTCGGCGTGGCCGCGGTCGCCGGCGGACTGGACCCGCTTCCAGAGGGGCAGGGAGGCGACCGTCAGCAGGGCAATGGCCGCCTGGCACCAGAACACCGTCCGATAGCCGCCGCGCCAGGAGCCGTCCGCCAGGGCCAGCGACATGAGGAACGGGCTCAGGGAGACGCCGATGCCGTAAAAGCAGTGGAGAAAGTTCATCTGCGGCGCCCGATAGTGCAGGGACACGTAGGCGTTGAGCGCCGCGTCGATGGAACCGGCGCCCAGCCCCAGGGGGATGGCCGACAGACACAGCGCGGCCATGCTGCCGGATACCGAGAAGCCGAACAGGCCCGCGGCCGTCAGAAGGGTGCTGACGGCGGTGATGCGGCCGGTGCCGAACCGGCGGACCAGCCAGGCGGCCAGGAGGCTGGAGACGATGGTGCCGCTGGAGATGAGCACCGTCACAAAGCTGGCCCAGGAGACCGGCAGGTGCAGCTCGGCGTAGATGGCCGGCCAGGCGGCGCCGAACAGGGAGTCGGGGATTCCGAGGCCGATGAAGGCGATGTAGATGAGGATGAGCAGCAGGGTTGCCATGGGGGCAGGCTCCTTTGGGAAAAGATGGATGAGCGGGAAGACCGCAGAAAAACCGGGCCGCTGCCAGCCACAGGGCGGCGGTCCGGTTTTCGGGAATGACCTGGAAGCGCGGGGCTTACACGTCGGAGGCGGGCGCCTTCGGGGCCTCCGGAGCGGCCGGTTCGGCGGGCGCAGCCGGGGCCTCCTCGGCCGGCGGCTCGGAGCTGAGAATCTCCTCCGCCTCCGCCAGGTCCTCCTCGGTCAGATCGACGATGTCGCCGTCGTCCTCCTGGGGGGCGCCGTTGCTGCGCAGGTCCTCGATGGTGATTTTCAAGTCTTCAATGGCGATTTTCGACTCGGAAATCTTCTCGCACCAGGGATTGTACTCGGCGGGATCCGGCTCCTCGCCGACGATGTAGTCCTTGTAGTACAGCTTGCCCAGTTCCATCTGGGCCTTCTTGATTTTCTCCTCCTCCGCGCGGATGGCCAGGTTGGCCTTGGCGATGGCGGCCATTTGCTTCGTCTTCTTGACGGCCGTCTGGGCGCCCTCCACCGCCATGCCCTTGAAGGCTTCAAAATACTCGTTGAACGTTGCCATGGTTGTTCGCTCCTTTCGGTGTTGGGCAGCAGTTCCTGCCCGGGATAGCCGCTAAGTACAGTATATCACACCTGCCGGGCGGCGTCCACAGGTAAGTCCTATTTTTCTTCCTTTTTCTCGGCTTCGGCGGCCGCCCGCGCCCGGCGGCGGACCAGCATCTGCTCGGGGTCGCGGGGGTGGATGCGCAGGTTCCAGAGCAGCAGGAACGCCGCGGCCAAGACCGAGAGCCCGGCCACCAGCTGGCTGACGCGGATGCCGGTGCCGAACAGGTAGAGGCTGTCGGTCCGCAGGCCCTCAATCCAGACGCGGCCCAGGCCGTACCAGCCCACGTACAGGGTGAACAGCTCCCCGTCGTACCGGCGGCGCTTCTTCACGAAGAAGTGGAGAATCAGGAAGCCGACCAGGTTCCACACCGACTCATAGAGGAACGTGGGGTGGTAATAGGCAGTGTTGCCGGCGCTGTCGGTCAGGCCCATGCGCAGCAGGCAGTCGGTCTCGCCGCCGTGGGCCTCGCGGTTCAGGAAATTGCCCCAGCGGCCAATCATCTGGCCGATGAGCAGCCCCATGCCGCCCACGTCCAGCAGCGGCGCCATGGGGGTCTTTTTGATGCGGCAGTAGAGGAAGACGCCGAGGACCGCCCCGATGACGCCGCCGTAGATGGCCAGGCCGCCCTCCCAGATGTAGAGGACGGAGACGGGGTTGTCGGCGTACAGCTCCCAGTAGAAGATGCAGTAATAGAGCCTGGCACCGATGATGGCCAGGGGCACGGCGGCGATGAGCATATCGAGGATGTTGTCCTCCGCCAGCCCGAACTGGGGCGCGCAGCGGCAGGCGTAGAGGACCGCCAGGACGAAGCCCAGGGCAATCAGGATGCCGTACCAGTAGATCTCCTTGCCGAAGACGGTGAACGCCACGGGCGAGGGGTTCACCTCGATGCCCAGGCCCGGGAAGGTGATGGGAGAGGCCAGAATCACGGTGCGCACCGCCCTTCTTTGGGCAGGACCACCGAGAGGACGTGCCGGTCCGGCACCACGGATTCCGCCAGCAGCGCCGCGGCCTCCTCCAGGGTGAAGGATTGGAAGAAGTCGGGGAACTCCAGGTATTCGGCCCCCTCGAAGCTGGTCTGGCACGTCCGGTAGCAGATGTTCTCAAAGCTGTCCAGCTCCCGGATCCGGCGGCCGTAGGCGGATTTCAGCAGCCGCTGGAACAGGGCGGGGGAGGCCCCCTCCCGGGCCAGGCGCTCGGCCTCCTCCACCAGGGCGGCCGTCACCGCGTCGGGATCCCGGCTGTCACCGCTGGCCGTGAGCATGGCGATGCCCTTGACGGATTCGTAGCCGATGGAGAAGCTGCTGTCGATGAGCCCCTCCTCGTAGAGCCGCTGGTAGAGGGCCGTGGACTCGCCGCAGAGCAGTTCGGCGGCCAAATCGCCGAGGAGCTCCTGGCGCAGGCCGTCGCGCCCGTCCCGGGGCGGGCGGCAGGGGAACGCGGCGGTGAAGGTGGGCATGGAGACCTCCATCCGGGCCTCCACCCGGCGGCTGGGGCCGGCCATGGCCTCGGGCGCGCCGTAGTCGGGGCGGCCTGCCGGCCCGCCCGAGGCGGGCAGCACCGCCGCGGCGAGGTCCGCCACCGCCTGGGGCTCCACCGGCCCGGCCACGCAGAGCATCATGTTCTCCGGCGTGTAGAACGCGCCGTAGCAGTCCCGGAGCGTCTGGGCGGTGATGGACTGGATGCTCTCCACGGTGCCGGCGATGGGGACCCGGACCGGGTGGTGGGCGCAGAGGGACTGGAAGAGGTTCTCATAGACCCGGGAGTCGGCGCTGTCCTCGTACATACGGATTTCCTGGGCAATAATCCCCCGCTCCTTCTCCACGGTCTCGTCGGTGAAATAGGGGGTGGACACGTACCGAAGCAGCAGCCGCAGGTTCTCCTGCCACTGTTCGGTGCACTCTACATAGTATGCCGTCATGGTGTAGCCGGTGAAGGCGTTGGGGCTGCCGCCCAGGGCGGAGAACTGCTCCATGACGTTGCCCTCGGGCATATCGAACATCTTGTGCTCCAGGTAGTGGGCCACGCCGTCGGGGGCGCGGTAGTCCCGGCCCTGCCAGCGGAACGCGGTGTCGATGGAGCCGTAGTTGGCGGCGAAAAAGGCGTACGTCTTGGCGAAGGACGGCTTGGGAATCACCCGGATCCGCAGGCCGTTGGGCAGGCGGGTCTCGGCATACCGCTCCTGGAGTCGGTCGAAGGAAACTTCTCTCATGACGGCACCCCCTCAAGGAAGTAAACGGTGTCCAGCTCCACCCGGCGAGCGGCCGCGGCGGCCTCCTCGGCGGTGACGGCGGCCACCTGGCGGGCCAGGTCCTCCATGGTGCCCGCCCGGCCCAGCAGCACCTGGCCCAGGGCGTAGTCCTCCAGGCGGCCGGGGCTGTCCATCCCGGTCTTCAGGGACGAGAGCAGGCTGCGGCGGGCGGCCTCCAGCTCGGCCTCGGAGATTTCCCCGGCCCGGACGGCGTCCAGCTGGCGGAGGATTTCCGCCCGCGCCGTGTCGAACTGGTCAAACTCGATGCCCGAGGACACGGCCATGACGCCCTTGAACTTCTCCAGGGAGGAGTTGGCGTAGTAGCAGAGGGACATCTTTTCGCGGACGTTGGTGAAGAGCTTGCTGGTGACGCCCGCGCCGTAGACGGCGTTCATCACCAGCGCCGCCGGATAGGTCTCCTCGGCGGCGGTGCAGCCCAGACGGAAGCCCATGGACAGCTTCCCCTGGGTCACGTCCAGCTGCTCGCGCACCTCCCGGACCGTGCCGGCGCGGGGGGAGGCGTCGGTGCCGTAGGCGTCGGGCACGGCCCGGGGGAGCTCCCGCAGGGCCGCGCGCAGCAGCTCGGCCACCTCCTCGCCGGGGCAGCGGCCGTGGTAAAACAGCTCCACCCGGGAGCGGGCCAGAAGCTGGCGGTACCAGCCGTACAGGCCCTCGGCCGTCAGGGCCTCGGCGTCGGCGCGCTCCCCCAGCCGGGGCACGCCGTAGGCCTCGCCGGCGCACATGGCTTTGAACATCTGGGACATGGCGTAGCCGGCCTTGTTGTTGATGCGGGCGTCGATGGTGTTCAGCAGGTTCTGCCGCTCGCCCTCCACCCAGGCCGGCACGAAGACGCCGCCCTCCAGCACCGGCTCCAGCAGCAGCCGGCCCAGCAAGTCGATGACCGGCGCCAGCACCGGCGAGCCGTCGGGAGAGAAGCAGTCCTCCAGGAAGACGCTGTAAAAGCCGGTTGTCTGCACCTCGCCCTTCTTCCGGACCAGGACGCCGACGCTGGCGCCGCAGTGGTCGTCCAGGAAGGCCGAGATGGCCCGGATGTCCGGGCAGCCCCGGCAGCCCCGCAGCAGCACCGCCGGAATCAGGGCGTTGGCCGACGCCTCGGCCCGGGACAGGGGCCGCAGCAGGCTCAGGCTCAGGCTGCCGGTTTTGAATTTGTCGCTCTGCTCCGCCGTGAGGAAGACGTCGGGCAGAATCTCCAATCGCTTGTTCAATGGCTTCATCCTTTCGTGGGCCCGCCCGGGAGGGGCGGCCCGTCCGGCCGGGCCGCGGCCCGCCGGCGGTTTGGGCCCATCATAGCACATTCGCAGAGAAAAGTAAAATGGCGGATGGATGGGAAAACTCCCGAGACGGGGGACTTGCCAGCGGGGCCGCTTTCCTGTAAACTAAGGGGAAACAACCCCCGGCGCGCCGGACGGCGCCGCCGGAAAAGGAGGAAGCCTTTCCCATGGACTGGATGGAAGTGACCATTGCCACGTCCCCGGCCGGCATGGAGCCCCTGGCGGCCCGGCTGACGGCCCTGGGCTACGACAGCTTTATTATGGACGACCAGCAGGAGTTTCATGAGTTCCTCGAGGCCAACCGCCAATACTGGGACTATGTGGACGAGGACCTGGAGCGGGCCATGGCCGGCCGCTCCCAGATCCGCCTCTACCTGGAGGACTCCCCGGCGGGGCGGCAGGCGGCGGCGGAGCTGGCCCGGCAGGTGGCGACGCTCCGGTCGGCCTGGCCCTCGGTGGACCTGGGGCCCCTGACGGTCGCCACCGCCCCGGTCCGCAGCGAGGACTGGGAGAACGGCTGGAAGCGGTACTACCAGCCCCTGGCCATCGGCCGCCGGCTCCTGGTGGTGCCCCAGTGGCTGGAGGCCGAAAACCCCGAGGGGCGGATCCCGGTGCGGCTGGACCCCGGCATGAGCTTCGGCACCGGCGCCCACGCCTCCACCCAGATGTGCATGACCGCCCTGGAGCGGGTCCTCCGCGGGGGCGAGCGGGTGGCGGACCTGGGCAGCGGCAGCGGCATCCTCTCCATCACGGCGCTGCTCCTGGGGGCCCGGGAGGCGGTGGCCGTGGATGTGGACCCCATGGCCGAGGACATCGCCCGGGAGAACGCCGCGCTCAACGGCCTCGGGCCCGACCGGTTCACGGCCGTGACCGGCAACGTCCTGGAGGACCGGGAGCTCCTGGCGCGGCTGGGCCGGCCCGACGTCGTCCTGGCCAACATCGTGGCCGACGTCATCATCCCCCTGGCTCCGATGGTGCCGGGGCTGCTGCGGGAGGGCGGCACCTTCCTCTGCTCGGGCATCCTGGAGACCCGGCTGCCGGAGGTGGAGGCCGCCGTGGAGGCCGCCGGGCTGACCATCACGGAGCGGAATCGGCTGGAGGACTGGTGCCAGCTGACCGCCGTGCGGTGAGGAGGCTCCGCCGTGCGACACTTTTCCTATCGCAGCAAACAGCGGCTGCGGGTGCTGCTCATCGCCCTGGCCATCGCTGCGGCGGTGCTGGCGGTGACGGCCGTCTGCGTGGTCCTCTACCTGGAGCGGTACATCGTCTACACCGCCGACGGGGCCCATCTGGACTTCAGCATCCAGCAGGGGACGGCCGACGGCGGCGGCGGGGAGGCCCTGCCGCCGCTGGCGGATGCGCCGCTGACCATCGGCAGCGGCGGGGAGGACCAGTCGGCGATGGACCGGCTCGAGGGGGTCTACGTGACCGTGGAGATGCTGGCCGACACCGCCGCGGTGGAGACGGCCGTGGCCGGCCAGCCGGCGGTGCTGGTGGACCTGAAGAGCATCTACGGCAACTACTATTACAGCTCCGCGCTGTCCGGGGCGGAGACCTCCTCGGCCGTCAGCCCCACCGCGGTGGACGCCCTGCTTGCGCAGCTGGCCGCCCGCCGGGACCTGTACCGGGTGGCCCGGGTGCCGGCCTTCCGGGACTCGGCGTTCGCCCTGGCGAACCAGTCCTGCGGCCTGGCCCTGAGCGGCGGCGCCCTGTGGATGGACGAGAGCAGCTGTTACTGGCTCGACCCGGCCGACGACCAGGTGATTGCCCATCTGGCCGACGTGGCGCGGGAGCTCCACAGCCTGGGCTTTGACGAGGTGGTCTTCTCTGATTTTTCCTTCCCGGAGAGCGCCAATATCGTCTACGACGGCGACCGCAGCGCGGCGGTGCTGGAGGCGGCCTCCCGGCTCCAGGCCAACCTGGCCGAGGAGGGCATCACCTTTTCCATCGAGACCGAGGACCCGGCCCTGGCCGCCTATGCCGCCCGGGTCTACATCAGCGAGGAGGACGGCGCCCGGGTCCAGGAGCTGGCCGACGCCTTCTCGGCGGCCTACGACGTGCTGGAGGAGCGGCTGGTCTTCGTGACCGCCTCCCGGGACACCCGGTTTGCTCAGTACGGCATCTTCCGCCCCGCACTGGACGACGAAGAATCTTAAAAAAGAGAGCGGCGCGCCGGGTGCCCGGCGCGCC